>NZ_JBSGBZ010000025.1:0-43064 GCF_053601495.1 Streptomyces sp. NPDC004721 | reverse complement strand
TGTCGCCCTTCACACCCGCCGCGCCCTGCGATCCGGTAGCACCCTGCGGGCCAGCGACACCCGTGTAGCCCTGCGGGCCCCTGGCACCGGTGCCGCCCTGCGGCCCGGAAGCACCCGTCACGCCCTGCGGTCCGCTGGCGCCCGTAAGCCCCTGCGGCCCGGCAACCCCTGCCCCGCCCTGAGGACCCATAGCACCGCTCTGCCCCTGTGGCCCCGCAGTTCCCACAGCACCCTGCGGCCCGGTCGCACCCATGTCACCCTTGTCGCCCTTGTCACCCTTCCCCCCGGTCGCGCCCTGCGGCCCAGTCGCGCCCGTGTCACCCTTGTTACCCTTCGCCCCGCTCGCCCCCGTCGAGCCCGTCGCGCCCTGTGGGCCCTGTGGACCTTGGGGTCCGGGCTGCCCACACGACGGGACGGTGCTCGAGACCCTGACGTAGCGGGCAGCCACCCAGCCCGAGCGGTTCGCGAGCCGGTACCACACCGGGTCTCCGCCGACACTCTCGCCCAGCGCCTGGCACCAGACGCTGATCCGCGCCCCGCTGGAATAGCTCCCCAATTCAGCGGACCTGGCCGTCGGTTGGGCGCGGATGCTCAAGCTCGTCCTGGCCGTGACGGTCCCGGGAATCGCCGCCGCGAACACGCTCCGCTCCACGTGTGTGGCAGCCACATCCGAACGCACCGTGTCCGTCAGCCCCGAGGCAGCTACCGCCACGGACCCCTGCAGCTCACACGCCAGGCCGAGGCTCACCGCCCCCAGGGCCAGCGACAGAAAGGTAAGCCTTCGCATCAAGAAACACCACGCCTTTCGCTCTTCGCCTGCAATGAAGGGAGACGTAAAAAGAAAAGCGTATATCCAGTTCATAATACTGTTATGACACGAACAAAATCCCATGGGTCCAGTGGGCTGCTTTTCAACCTGACTGGTTTCACGGCAAGTTGGCATGCGGTCGGGTGGCGCCCTAGTCGGATCGGCCTCACGGGTCAGATCGCGGGGCCCGCGATCCGGGTATAGGTGAGCCCGTTGCTGACGCCGGCGGGAGTGGTGACCGTGATGGTGACCGCTCCGGCGGCACCGGCGGGCGCGACAGCCGTGGCGCTCGTCGGGGAGAGCACGGTGAACGCCGCGGGGACGCCGCCGAAGTCCACGCCGGTCGTGGTGGTGAGGTTGGTACCGGTCAGCGTGACGACGGCTCCCGCGTACGCCGGCCCCTGATCGGGGGTCACGGAGGTCAGGGTGGGGGCGTCGAGGTAGACGTAGCCGAGAGGGTTGCTGGTGCCGCCGGGGGTGATCACCGTGACCGCCGCGGCACCGGCCGCGTGAGCCGGCGTCACCACGGTGATCCGAGTGGCGGAGACGACGGTGAACGAGGCCGCCGCCGTGTCGAAACGCACCGCCGTCGCGTTGAGAAGCCCGCTGCCGGTCAAGGTCGCCGCGGCTCCGCCGGCCGAGGGTCCGGCGGCCGGCTCGATGTGGGTCAGCGACGGCACGGGGGCGTAGTAGAAGTACGCGCTGGGGTCGTCGGGGTTGCTGGTGCCTCCGGGGGTGGTCACTGTGACCGCCGCGGCACCGGCCGCGTGAGCGGGGGTCACCGCGATGATCCTCGTTGCGGAGAGGACGGTGAACGACGTCGCCGCGATCCCGTCGAAGAACACCCCTGTCACCCCCGACAGGTTGGTGCCGGTCAGTGTCACCGTAATGCCCCCGGAGACGGGCCCCTGACCGGGCGTCACACCCGATACGGCAGGGGCGGCGACGTAGGTGTACGTGACCGTCTGGGTGCTGGTGCCCTGGCCGGTGGTGACGGTGAGGTTGACCGCACCGGTGCCGGAAGGAGGCACCGCCGTGAGCTGTGTGCCGCTGAGGACGGTGAACGAGGTGGCGGCTCTGCCGCCGAACTGGACGGCTGTCGCACCGGTGAAGCCGGTACCGGTCACGGTGACGATGTTCCCGCCTGAGGACGGCCCCTGGTTGGGGCTGATCGAGGAGACGGTGGGGGCAGCCATGGCTGTACTCCTTCAGGCAACACTGCGGCGGATCTGCGGCGGACCTGCGGCAAGGACCTGCGGCGGACCAGCTCGGCCGACGGCGGCCGGAGCGGGGGACACCCGTCCGAGCGCAGGAGGGGACTGCGTTCGGACGGGTGTCGTGTGCATCCCCGGTACGGGGCTGCTGGATCAGATGCCGGGGCCGGCGACGTAGGTGAATCCGCCGGCGGCGGTGGCGGACCCGGCAGGGTTGGTGACCACGACGTCGACGGCACCGGCCGTGCCGGGCGGTGTGACCGCCGACAAGGTGGTGGCGTCGATGACCGAGAACGGCGCGGCGGTGCCGCCGAAGGTGACCGAGCTGGTGCTGTCGAGGTTGGTGCCCGTGATGGTCACCGCCGTGCCGCCGGAGGTCGGTCCCGAGGCCGGGTTGACGGTCACGATCGTGGGGTCGTCGATGTAGGTGTAGGACAGGCCGTTGTTGCTGCCGCCCGCGGTCGTCACGGTGACCGGCACCGGCCCGGCCGCCGCGCCCACCGGCACGACGACGCTGATGGAGCTGTCGGAGTTCACCGTGGGGGTGGCGGTGTTCCCGCCGAAGGACACGCTGGTCGCGGTCGACAGGCCGGTGCCGTTGACGGTGATGGTGTTGCCGCCGGCCAGCGGCCCCGAGCTGGAGCCCAGGGAGGACTTGAACGGGGCGCCGACGTAGAAGAACGACACCGGGTTGCTCGTCCCGCCCGGGGTGGTCAGCGTGACCCCGACCGAGCCCGCCCCCGAGGGGGAGACCGCGGTGACCTGGGTCGGTGAGACGTTGGTGACGCTCGTGGCGGGCTTGGTGCCGAACATCACCGCGCTGGTGTTGGAGAGGTTGGTACCGCTGATGGTCACCAGCGTGCCTCCGCCGGTGGAACCCTGATTCGGAGAAATGGGCATGGGGACACTCCTTCGTCTCTGGTGGGGACATGCGAGGAACCAGCGGAATGGCCAGTCACCGTCCGCGCCGCCGCCGAGAAGCGGGACCGCCGCCGGCGCACGAGCGCCGTCAGCCCTTTCGGGCTGCTTCAGGCGTGGAAGAACACGGCTCAGGGGTGCTGCTGGGCCCGGAGGGAACGAAGGGACTCTCGCGCCGGCACGAAGGGCCGAGCGCACCGCAGCCTGCGCCGTCTCCCTGGGCATGGAGAAAACCGGCAACAGCTACCTGTCTCAACGTCCTTCTGGCACGGGGATGGGCAGCCCGCCGGTGTCGCACTCTCAGTGACCCACACGTCCGATCGAGTGACAAGAGGCCATTCGCTTTAATCACCCGTAGGGAGTAATTCACGCCTGCCCGCCAGGGGCCGCACCCTCCCCACGGGGACGGGTCGGCGCCGCCCCGCCAAGCGCTGCCGGCCGCCGAGCCGAACGGCCACGAGCAACTCGTCTGTCTCACAAAGCAAGACACCGTCGGGGGCGCGACCTAGGAAATCCCAGTGGGCGGTACGCCGAGAATGATTGAAACCGTCGCGGTCCCCTTTTGGAGTGACGCCTCCGGAAACCCCTTGCCGGTGTCCTGACCCGGAGGATTGGATTTGAATATCCAACCGGTGGGCCGCCCATCCTCTCCGGGGGATGTGGCAGTCGATCCGTGTGCGGCTTCTCTCCGGAGGAAAGTGCGTGGGTGCCGGCTTGCCACGATGGGCACCCCCGCAGAGGGATTTGGATCGGGTCAGCCGGTGCCGTCCAGGTACCGGCTGACCCGGTGGTACTCCTGAATCAGAACGCAGCGGGATTCAGGGGCTCTTGCAGGTGATGTTCCCGGGTGCCGGGGTGGAGTTGCCGGTGGCGGTGAAGCCGAAGGTGGCGGTGCCGTTGGCCGCGAGGGTGCCGTTGTACGGGCTGTTGCGCACCGTGACGGATCCGCTGGTCCCGGTGTTCACTCCGTCCCAGAGGCTGCTGATGGACTGACCGGAGCCCAAGGTCATGCCGACAGTCCAGCCGTTGAGCGTGCTGGTGCCGTTGTTACGGATCGTCATCTCACCCTGGAAGCCACCGGGCCAGTTGTTGACGTTGCGGTAGCCGGCGGTGCAGGTGCCGTTGGTGCCACCGCCACCCGGTTCACCGCCCGGGTCGCCTCCCGGACCACCGCCCGGGTCACCACCGCTACCGCCTCCGCCGTCGGTCAGGGTCGGTGTCTGCCAGTCCCGCCACGTGGACAGGTTGCCGGACTTGCCGGGGGCGATCCTGAACACGCCGGAGCCGCTGCCCGTGCCCAGCAGGAACTTCTGGATGCTCTGCTGCAGCGGCGTCTTCCACTCGGACCTGACGGCGCAGTGGGTTCCGTTCTGGACGTCGGACCAGTAGCTGATGTTGCTCGCCGCGCCGAGCGCCTTGTAGACCTCGGCCGCGCCCAGCGCCGCCACACTGCCCGACCTGGCGGCCAGCCAGTCGACGTACGGGTTCTCCATGACGAACAGCCCGCGCGGCGCGACCATGCCCAGGATCTCGTGGGTGTCCACCGGCAGGGAGTTCGGGTTGCCCGTGTAGGAACTGAACGCGTCACCCAGCCAGGGCTGTTCCGAGTAGGCGCTGCTCAGCGGCTGGGCGCCGCTCTCCCCCGGAATACCGCGGAGGATGGGAACGCCACCGCTCCCGGACTCGATCGGCATGGTCAGAGCGACGCGCTGGTCGAACGCGCCGGCCACGATGGCGCCCTTGCCGAACCTCGAACACCCCGTGACGCCGGTCGCGCTCGCCTTGAGGATGCTGCCGCCCGACTGCTCGATGACGTCGATGATGCGGCTCACGCCCCAGGACCAGGCCATCAGCAGGCCCGTGCTGCTGGACGAGCCGTACACGCTGTAGAAGGCACCCTGCTTGTTGTTCCGCGCGGTGCCCTCCTTCCCGACCGAGTAGGGGTCGTAGTTGATGACGGCGACACCGGAGGCCTTGATGGTGGCCGTGTCCGCGCCGAGCCCGCCCAGCACGATGACGGCCGGGAAGGGTCCCGAACCACTCGGCAGGCTCACGCTCGCCGAGAAGCTCGAGTTCCTGCCCTGGTCCGACACGTTCACGGTGATGCTGCTCGCCGACACCGTGCCCGTGACACTGGCGGGTCTCGCGGGCCTCTGGCCGTAGACGGATCTCTGCGCCAGATCTCTGATCTCCGCCCGGCGGCACCGCCAGTCGGATTTGGCCGAGATGCGCGTGCCGTTCAGCCTCTTGAAGGGATCCGGAAGCATGGAACTGGCCGCGGGAGATCCTGGGTTGGGAACTCCGCAGTCCGCGCCGTCGTCCTCGCCGCCGACTAGTGCCTGTTGAGGCACCAGCACCTGCGCGGCGACGACCTGTCCGTCGGCGGCGCCCGCCTGCGCGGTGAGCGAGGGCGTGATCAGGCTCGCGGCGGCCACCAGGGCCGCGGCCGCCCACACCCGGGGCCGATATCGATACCGATGGAAGCGCATTGGGGACCTCCAGAGGAAGATGCGCGATCGACGGGGACGCACCCTGCCCGGCCGGCATGACGGGGTGCCGCCGCGAGGGCGGCGACCGGCAGAAACCTGGGGTGACCCGCTTCGAAAGTTGCGTGGATCGCGGGGCACCAGGGCCAGGGTTGGGAGCGCTCCCAAGAGTAGGAACGAGGTCGGAGCATGACAACACCCAGGAACTGGGCCGCCTCAGTTTGGCCATTCCGGCACCCACCTCGGTGCTCGACCGGCCCAGCAAAGCGGGCGGATGAGAGGAAGCCGACGGGACCGGTCGGCACCTGCGGCTCCACACAACGGGAAGTTCCAGCCGTTTCGTAGAGCACGGCAAAAGTTTCGACGTCGGCCATCGCACACCTGCGGCGAACCGCTCACGTGCCTTCACCGCACCGGACGGCGCAGCACCCCCGGCGAAGGGTGACAGAGTATGACGACAGGCGCATGAGGAAGGAACGTGATGAAGCGGAAGCCCTCACCGTCGACGGAACCGAAGGCGGGATCCACGCCGGAGGTCGCTGCGGCCCGTCTGCGTCTGCTCGCCGAGGCGAGCCGCGCACTGGCCTCGGGCCTGGACGCGGAGGAGTCGCTGCGCCGCCTGGCCCGGGTGGTGGTTCCGCATCTGGCCGACGCCTGCGTCGTCGACATGGTCGAGGGAAACGGGCTGCGCCGACTCACCGTCACGGACCGGGACGCGGAGCGGGTGCTGCGGGTACTGCCCGGCGGGTTCCTGCCCGGGCCGGACGACTCGGCCGCCGCTCTGGCGAAGGTGCTGCGCGGCGCGGGCCCCATGGTGGTCACCGACTTCGACATGCCCGATCCGGACGACTCCCTGCACGCCGCGCAGTGGACCCTTTACCGCATGCTGGGCGCCGAGACCGCGTTGATCGTGCCCATGGGCGTACGGCGGGAGGCCCTCGGGGCGCTCACCTTCGTCCGCCGTGCCCCGGCCGTCCCCTTCGACGAGCAGGAGCAGGCACTCGCCGCCGACCTGGGACACCGCGCGGGCCTCGCGCTGGACAACGCGCGCCTGTACGCGCTGCAACAGCACACCGCGGAGCAGCTCCAGCTCTCCCTCCTGCCCGATCTGACCGGGCTCGGGCACCTCCAGCTCGCCACCCGTTACGTGGCCGCCCGCGAGCGGGCCGAGGTCGGCGGCGACTGGTACGACGCCTTCCCGCTCCCCGACGGCTCGGTGATCCTCGCGATCGGGGACGTGGTCGGCCACGACCTGGCGGCCGCCGTCCGCATGGGCCAGTTGCGCAACATGCTGCGCGCGCTCGCCTACGACAGCGGGGACGACCCGGCCGGAGTGATGAACCGCCTGGACCGGGTCATGCAGGGCCTGACCAGCATCGAACTCGTCACGGCCGTCATCGCCCGCATCGAGACGCCTCCCGGCGGACCGTGGCAGCTGCTCATGAGCAACGCCGGCCACCTTCCGCCGCTGCTCGCCCAGCCCGACGGCCGCACTCTCCTGCTGGAGGAAGGGCACGCCCCCGTGCTGGGAGTCGACCCCGCGCTCGAGCGCGAGACCGCGGCGGTCGCCCTGCCGACCGGAAGCACCCTGCTCTTCTACACCGACGGCCTCATCGAACGCCCCGGTGAGGACATCGGCCGCGGTCTCACCCGGCTGCGCCAGCACGCGGCCGCGCTGGCCCGGGAGCCGCTGGCGGTCTTCCGCGACGAATTGCTCACCCGGTTGAGCGACGACCAGCACGACGACATCGCCATCCTGGCCCTGCGCGTCCCCTGACCTCCGGGACGCGTGGGTACAGAGAAGCGAAAGGCCAGTTGCAGTCGTCAAAGTGTTCGCATACGACACGCTTCGATCAATGGACGTCAGTCTTGAAGACCTCCACTCGAACTCCCGGGCCGCGCGCCTACGGTGCGATCACCGGTCGGCCCGGGCCGTCCGGACTCAGCCGACGATCAAGGGGAGGCACCGTGGCGAGTGTGGAAGTGTCGCTGAAGGAAATGATGACCGCGGTCGAGGGGGCGCTGGGCGCGGCGGTCGTCGACTACACCAGCGGAATGGCCCTGGGAACCCTGGGCGGAGGCAAGGATCTCGATCTGACCATCGCCGCGGCGGGGAACACGGACGTCATCCGCGCCAAGGTGCGCACCATGGAGCAGTTGGGCCTGAACAGTCAGATCCAGGACGTGCTGATCACGCTCGGCGACCAGTACCACCTGATCCGTCTGGTCACCGGACGCAACGGCAACGGCCTGTTCCTCTATCTGGTCCTGGACAAGTCCCGTTCGAATCTGGCGATGGCCCGCCACCAGCTCAAGCGCGTCGAGGAACAGCTCGAGGTCTAGGTCCTTCCGCGCCCCGGGCCGACGTGCGCCCATGATGTGAAAACTTCTTCAAGTCACCACATCAGCATGATTCCAACTCCGGGTGGCACGCGGTCCGGGTCGAGAAGGATCTGCTCTGCAAGGCACATTCCACGTGGCGCCCTCCGGGGCGCCACCGCGTCTTGGACCATCCCCGATGCGGCAGGGAGCACGCACTCATGCAAGTCCCCCTCTACCAGGCCAAGGCGGAGTTCTTCCGCATGCTCGGACACCCCGTGCGCATCCGGGTGCTGGAACTGCTCCAGCACGGTCCCGTGCCCGTACGTGATCTGCTCGCCGACATCGAGATCGAGCCGTCGAGCCTCTCGCAACAACTGGCCGTGCTGCGACGCTCGGGCATCGTCGTGTCCATCCGGGAGGGATCCACGGTCCGTTACGCCCTCGCCGGCGGCGATGTCGCCGAACTGCTGCGCGCGGCCCGCCGCATCCTCACCGAACTCCTGGCCGGCCAGAACGAACTGCTCGCCGAACTCCGGCAGACGGACGGCGCCGCGACCGCGGGCGCCCCGGGCGGACAGCACATGTAGCCGACTCGCTCAACGGCGCCGAGCCGGCGGCTCCGGGCCGAACGCGGCGGTCTTCAGCGAACGCCGCATGGCCAGCACCATCGGGCGCTCCACGAACCGGTGCACGAGATAGGACAGCACGACCAGCGCGGCGACCGTGACCCCGACCAGGAGCAGGGGATCGACCCGGTCGCCGAAGTGGTGCGCGACGGTCATTCCGAGCGTGTCGTGCAACAGGTACAGCGGGAAGGTCATCGTGCCCATGACGGTCAGCCCGCGCCAGCGAAGCCGGCGGGTCCAGCCGAGCGCGATGGCGCCGACCATCAGGAAGAAGACCGTGACCGCCAGGACCAGCCAGCCGCGCCACGGCGACCAGGTCTCCCAGTTGTTGCGGCCACCGGTGGGTGCCAGCAGGAAGTGCAGCGCCAGCAGCCACGACATGGCGACGATGCCCCACAGCAGAGGTGTCGGCCGGTACCGGTACATGAGGTAGAAGGCCATGCCCGCGATGAAGTACGGGGCCGACGTCGGGTTCACCACGAGCGTGAGCAGCGGGATGTGGGCGGCGGGCGCGAGTACCGCGGCGACCGTCCACAACCCGCAGAAGATCACCACGCGCTGGTAGGTGAGGCCCTTCCACACCACGACCGCGAACGTGAGGTAGAAGCAGAGCTCCGGCCAGAGGGTCCAGTAGACCGGGTCCAGGTTGGACACGCCGAGCGGGGTCTGCAGCATCGTGAAGTTGGCGAGCAGGACGCGCGGGTGCGGGTGTCCGAAGGGGGTGTCGGCGAAGTAGATGACGCATGCCGACACCACGATCGCGATCCAGTACATCGGGTACAGGCGGGTGACGCGTGAGATGAAGAAGTCACGCGGTGTGCGCCCCCACGCGCTCATGCAGATGACGAAGCCGCTGATCAGGAAGAACAGGTCGACGCCGAGCCGCCCGAAGGCGAGGTAGCCGTGCAGCTCCGGGAAGAGGCTCTGGTAGGGGCGCCCCCAGATGCCCTTCATCGCCTCCGGGGTCTGGCCGACGAAGTGGAAGAGCACCACCGACAGCGCCGCCAGGAACCGCAGCCCGTCCAGGGCGGCGAGCCGGTCTCTTCCCTTCCCTGCGACGATCACCCGTGGCGCAGGGGGCGCCTGCGGCACCAGCACTTCCTCTGTGACCGCCCCCTCGTTCCGCGGTCGCGTGGCTGCACCGGCCGATGCCCTGCGATCCGTGTGGGTCATATCTCCCGTTCCAGAGTCGTCCTTTACCGAAAGGGCCCTGGAATCCGGATCACTATGCCCGACGGGCGGATGACGATTTCGCCGAGTTTGTACTCATTCCGCTGCGGGGCGAGTGCCGGCACCGCCCTGGCCCACAGAGGGGGCCTACCCGATGTCTCCGATGGGATACGGGACCGCCGGGGTGACAAGGACCGCACATAGGAGCGACCCCTCCCCCGCCGGGGCGCCCTGGTCATCCCGGATACTCCCAGCCGAAGTCCATTGGCCCCCCCGACGGCGTCAACTCGATGAACGCCCCGGTCGCTGTCGTCTACCCTCCGAGCATGGTTGATCACTGCGTTGTCGACGTGGGCGGGATCCGGCTGGCCTATCAGGTGTGGGGGGCGCCGCAGGCCCAGCCGCTTGTCCTGTTGCACGCGCTGGGTGAGAACGTCACCACCTGGGACGGCGTGGCTCGCGTCTTCGCGCGCAGCCGACGGGTGTATGCCCTCGACCTTCGCGGTCACGGCCGAAGCGACTGGCCGGGAGACTACTCGCTGGAACTCATGAAGGCCGACGTGGTCCGGTTTCTCGACGCGTTGGGACTCGGTCCCGTGGATCTGATCGGGCATTCCATGGGCGGTGTCGTGGCCTACCTGCTCGCGGAGGACCACCCGGAGCGGGTCGGACGGCTCGTTCTCGAGGACGTCCCGGTCCCCCGTCCCCGGGAGCCGACCGTCCCGGCCAGGCCGGACGGCGAACTGGCCTTCGACTGGGAAATGGTGCGGGCCATCAGACGCCAGATCGACCACCCGGACCCTCGGTGGCTGGAACGACTCGGCCGGATCACCGCCGAGACCCTCGTGCTGGCCGGCGGTCCGCACAGTCATGTCCCCCAGGACGGCATCGCCGAGCTCGCCCGCCGCGTCCCCAACGGGAGCGTGGTCACCATCCCGGTCGGACACCTGATCCACGATGCGGCGCCGGAGGCGTTCACGGAGGCGGTTTCCGCGTTCCTGCCCGCGGTGAGCGACCGGTGCCGGTGAATCGGCGGGGCCGTTCCCGGTCTCGACTACTCTGCGGGGCGTGATCAACTCGTACGCGGGACTTGATGATGCCGGGGTTGCCGTCGCTGCGGCGCGTGCGGGCGCGGACGTGGTGCGCGCCTTGTACGGCCGGCCGCTCGCCCGCGTCGACAAGGGTGCCGGGGACTTCGCCACGGCCGCCGATGTGGAGGCCGAAAAGGCGATCTTCGCCGTCCTCCGGGCCGCCCGGCCGGATGACGCGGTGCTCGGTGAGGAGAGCGGACGGCAGGGTGCTTCCGACGCCGCGCGTCAGTGGTTGGTGGATCCATTGTGCGGCACGCTGAACTACGCCGTCGGCAACATGCTGGTCGCTGTCAACGTGGCGCTGCGCGACGGGGCGGCGGCGGTGGCCGATCCGTTCAGCGGCGAGGTTTTCTTCACCAGCGGCGAGACCGCCTGGGTGCGGCGGGACGGGGCCTGTGCGCCGCTGACGCCCACGCCCGCGACCCGGCTGGTGGACGTCAACCTGGACCCGCCGTTCCCGAGCGCGCCCGGCTTCCGGGCCGTGGACCTGCTGGCCTGCCCCGGGTTCGTCGAGCGGTTCCGGCCGCGGGTCGTCTCCACGACAATCGCGTTGGCCTGGGTCGCTGCCGGCAGGCGCGCCGCGTACGTCACCGACGGCGGGGACCTGTCCGGGAGCGTGCATTTCGCCGCCGGCATCGCTCTGTGCCGCGCCGCCGGCTGCGTGGTCACCGGGATCGACGGCGCTCCGATCGGGCCGGCGGCCCGTGGACTCGTCGCGGCCGCCGACGCCGATACCCACCGGGCGCTGATGGCGATGATCCGCGACTCGGCGACGGAATCCGCCTGTACGACAACCCCGGCGGCGCCCCCGTCCGACTCGAGCTGCTCAACGGGGACGACCACTCGGCCACGGTGAACGTGCGGTACCGCCCGGTCGCGACCGGTACCGCATCGCACAGCGATTGAATGTGCCGCATGCCACCGGAGGGCTCACGTACGGCAGTTGTTACGCGGTGCCGTGGCCGTCCAGGAAGCGGAGCAGTACCGAGGCCTCCTCGCGGAGTCGGGCGGCTCGGTCGGCGTGTGCGGGGGTGGTCAACTGCGCTGCGGCTTCGATTCGTTCGGTGGCCTCGGCTCGCACGATGTCCGCCACGCCGCTCTCGCTCAGCTCACGTCGCAAGGCCTCGGTGGCGCCGGCACCGACCGGTGACTGTTCCAGGGCCAGGCCACGCGTCTCGGTCTCGCCCACGGGCACCGCCTCCGCGTTGTCCAGTGCGGCGAGTGTCGCGCGCAGAGCGCTCACCGCGGCCTTGTCGCGGGCGCGCATCGCTTCCGGGAGGGCTTGACGCATACGTACACGTAGGGACATGCCGGGACCCTACGGGGCTGGTCCTGGTCCGACAACGCAATATCCCCGGCCCCGGCTGGTCACAGCCGTCAGCGCGCAGTCGCCAGTGCCCGCTTGTTGAGGGCGTCGATACTTCGGGCGGCCAAGAGGCGGTCGGCGGAGGCTGCGCGCAGCCCGGCGCACGCGGCGTGCGGTTCCGGTGAGGGCCCGCGCTCGGCGAGCAGTACCACCAGCGCCTCCCAGTGGCCCAACCGCTTGTCCGGGAGTGCCGACAACTCGTCGACGTAGCGGCCTGGTTGCAGCAACTCCGCCAACCGGCCCGCCGCTTGTGCGGCGGCAGCGAGGAGATGGGAGCGCAGCCGGTCCACGTCCGTATCGGCTGTCAGTCGCCACCGGTCGGAAACCCTGGTGCGTGTGGCCGGGATCGGAGGACTCGATCCGGCCTTCGGGGAGCCGGATGCCGTCGTACTCCCTCGCCCTGCCGATGGTGGTGGCGTCCGCGCTCTTCCCGTCGCCTCGAAGTCGGGCAGTGCCCCACGACAGGCCCTCGATCACCGAGGGTCCTCAGCGCTTGAGGAAGGCCTCCACCTCGTCGCGGTGGGGCAGTGACGGCTGGGCGCCGGGGCGGGTGGTGCTGAGTGCCGCCGCGGCGCAGGCCCAGCGGGCGGCCTGTTCCAGGGTGCGGCCCTCGGCCAGGGCGACGGCGAGCGCGCCGCAGAAGCAGTCACCGGCCGCCGTGGTGTCCACCGGCTGGACCGCGAAGGCCGGGATGTGCAGCCGCGCGGTACCCTCCAGGAGCAGCACGCCGTCACCGCCGAGGGTGACGATGACCGCGCCCGGTCCGCTCAGTTTGGCCGCGGCGGCGGCGACCTCGTCGATCGTTTCCGGGACCGGGGTGCCGGTGAGGGCGGCCAACTCGGTGCGGTTGGGGACCAGTACGTCGACGTGGCGGGGCGGGACGGCGCCTTCGACGGCGGGTGCGGGGTTGTGCACGACGATGCCGCCGGCCAGCTCGGCGGCCGCGTGGTTGGCCTCGTCGGGGACCTCCTGCTGGAGGACGGTGACCTCGGCCCGGTTCAGCACGTCGGCGGCGGTCCGGCAGTCGGCGGCCGTCAGACGGGAGTTGGCGCCGGGGCTGACGATGATGGAGTTCTCGCCCGACGGGTTGACGGCGATCAGCGCGCGCCCGGTGGGCACCCCGGGGGTGCGGGCCAGGTGCGCGGTGTCGACGCCTTCGGCGCGCACCGCGGCGGCCATCACGTCGGCCGCGTCGTCCTCGCCGACGCGGCCGATCATGGCGACCTGTCCGCCGAGCCGGGCCGCGGCGACCGCCTGGTTGGCCCCCTTGCCGCCGGGGTGCTCGACGATGTCCCCGCCGAGCACGGTCTCCCCGGGCACCGGGTGCCGGGGAACGGGTGTGACGAGATCGAGGTTGAGGCTTCCGACGACTGCGATCACTGGTGTTCCTCTGGGGTTCTGCTGCCGGGGATGGTCGTGGGCGCGACGGCGCGGGGCGCGCTGGAGGCGCGTACGACGAGTTCGGGTGAGAGGCGGACGGACCGGTACGCCTCGGCTCCCCCGCCTGCGAGCCGCTGGTCGAGGAGCCGGAGCGCCTCGGCCGCCACTTGGGCGGCCGGCTGGCGGACGGTGGTCAGGTTCGGTTCGGCGAGGCTCGCCATGGGGATGTCGTCGAAGCCGGTGACGGCGACCTCGCCGGGCACGTCGACGCCGAGTTGTCCGAGGCGTTGCACCGCTCCGACCGCGATGAGGTCGTTGGCGCAGACGACTGCGTCCGGGCGGGCCGGCCAGATCCGCTCGACCGCGGCCCGCCCCCACTCCACGGAGAAGTCGCCGAGTTCGGTGCGGTCGGGTGCTGTCGGGTCCAGGGCGGCGACGCCCGCCGCATAGGCCGTGCGCCGTTCGACGGCGGTCGAGGCGGTCCCGGCGGCGCCGAGGAAGCAGAACCGGCGGCGCCCGGTGCGGGCCAGGTGGTCCAGGACGAGGGCCATGCCGGCCGCGTTGTCGACGGCCACCGAATCGGCGATCCCGGGGCCGCAGGAGCGGTCGAGCAGGACCAACGGGACGCGGGCCGCCGCGAGTTCGACGGCCTCGCGGCTGTGTGTCTCGTCGACGGGGATGACCAGCAGCGCGTCCACCTGCCGGTCCAGCAGTGCCGTGATCCGGGCCGCCTCGGTCCGCGGGTCGTCATCGCAGTCGGCGAGCAGCAGGGCGCGGCCCCCGGCGTGCAGGGCGTGCTCCACCTCGCGTACGAGGGAGGGGAAGAAGGGGTTCGTGATCTGCGGCAGCACCAGGCCGATGGTGCCGGTGGAGCGGCTGCGCAGGGCGCGGGCGACCTGGTTGGGGCGGTAGCCGAGGCTTTCGGCCGCGGCCCGCACGCGGCGTGCCGTCTCCGCTCCCACCGGGCGGGTGCCGGCCAGCACGCGGGACACCGTGGCGACGGAGCAGCCCGACGCGCGAGCCACGTCTCGCAATGTCACCTCGGTCACCATGCTCCGCCCCCTTCTATCGGGTCGGTTTCCTGGTCGGCACCTGGGCCTCCAGCACCGACCAGCACCGATGCCGGAGAACGTTATCACCCGCCCCCTCCGTCGCAGACTGCCCCCGAACAGGGGTACATGAAAGAAAGATGTAACAGCCATTGACACATCGGCGAGAAATGGGCGAATGTTCGGGAGAACGTTTTCCCTAACGTCTCCCGAGGCGCCGGACCACTCGGCGCCCTCCGGACGCGTCCGCCCCTGGGCGTCCCCGGAGATCGGTTTCACCAAAGGTAAGCGAGCAAAGGGGCTCTCCGTTGGCCAGAAAGATCATCCTCGACTGCGACCCGGGGCACGACGACGCCATCGCCATGCTTCTGGCGCACGGCAATCCCGAGATCGAGCTCGTGGCCGTCACGACCGTGGTCGGGAACCAGACGTTGGAGAAGGTGACCCGCAACGCCCTGTCCGTGGCCCGCATCGCCGGGATCACCGGGGTGCCCTTCGCCGCGGGTTGCCCCAGGCCTCTGGTGCGCGCCATCGAGACGGCGCCGGACATCCACGGCGAGTCCGGGCTCGACGGACCCGTGCTGCCCGAGCCGACCCTGGAGCTGGACCGCCGCCACGCGGTCGACCTGATCATCGACACGGTCATGTCGCACGAGCCGGGCGAGATCACGATCGTGCCGACCGCCGGTCTCACCAACATCGCCATGGCGGTCCGCAAGGAGCCGCGCATCGCCTCGCGCGTCCGCGAGGTCGTCCTGATGGGCGGCGGCTACCACGAAGGCAACTGGAGCGCGGTCGCCGAGTTCAACATCAAGATCGACCCCGAGGCCGCGCACATCGTCTTCAACGAGAGCTGGCCGGTCACCATGGTCGGTCTCGACCTCACGCACCAGGCGCTCGCGACGCCCGCCGTCACCGAGAAGATCGCCGCGGTCGGCACCGCGCCCGCCAAGTTCGTCCTGGAACTGCTGGACTTCTTCGGCGCGACGTACGAGCAGGCCCAGGGCTTCGAGTTCCCGCCCGTGCACGACCCCTGCGCGGTCGCGTACGTCATCGACCCGGAGGTCATGACGGTGCGCAAGGCCCCCGTGGACATCGAGCTCACCGGCACCCTGACCCTCGGCATGACCGTGGCCGACTTCCGGGCGCCCGCCCCGGACGACTGCCACACCCAGGTCGCGGTGAAGCTCGACCACGAGCGGTTCTGGAACCTGGTGGTGGACGCCCTCGAGCGGATCGGCGACGTCCAGGCATGACCGTTCCCAGCGTTTCCACAACCGACAGACCACCCGCCTCGGGGCAGGGCTCCCCCGTCCGGATCGGTGTGCTGCTGACCGCGCTGCTCGCCGCGTGCGTGGCCTTCCAGCTCAACGCCAGCATGATCAGCCCGGCGCTGAAGAGCATGGAGGGCGCCCTCCACGCCACCTCCGCCGAGATCGGGCTCACCCAGACCGCGTTCTTCACCTCCGCGGCCCTGTTCTCGCTGTTCCTGCCGCGGCTGGGCGATGTCGTCGGCCGCCGCAAGGTCCTCACCGGCATGCTGGCCCTGATGGCCGTCGGATGTGTCGTCGCCGCGTTCGCGCACAACGTCCCGGTCCTGTTCGCCGGGCGCGTCATCCAGGGCGTGTCCGGCCCGGTCGTCCCGCTGTGCCTGATCATGCTGCGGGAGGAAGTGACCGAGCCCAAGCGCTACGGCACCCTGCTCGGTGTGATCACCGCCTTCAACGGCGGAGTCGCCGGTGTCGACTCCCTCGCGGGCGGCTACCTCTCCGACCACCACGGGTTCCAGTCGGTCTTCTGGGCGATGGCCGTCGTGGCGGCGGTCGCCACGGGGATGGTCGCTCTGATGAGCCGCGAGTCCAAGGCGCCGGTCACCGCGCGCATGGACTGGCCCGGCGTCGTGTTCCTCGTGGTCTCGGTCGGCTCGCTGCTCATCGCGCTGAACGAGGCCGGCAAGCTCGCCGCGGCCAACTGGCCGCTGATCGCCCTGCTCGTCGTCGTCGCCGCGGCCGCCTTCGCGCTCTTCTGGCGCACCGAGGACCGCAGCGGGCATCCGCTGGTGGCCACGCGCCACCTGCGGCAGCGCTCCACATGGGCGCTCCTGCTGACCACGGTGCTCACCATGACGGGTGTGTTCGCCGTCATGAACGGGCTGATACCGGCGTTCGCCGAGGACGCGCAGGCCGGACTGGGCATGTCCGCGCAGCAGTCCGCGTGGTGGACCCTCACGCCGTATGCCCTGGCCGGACTGGCCATGGGCCCGATCGCGGGCCGGCTGGCCGCCACCTTCGGATACGGCCGGATCCTGCGCATCGGCCTCATCGGGGCCGCGGCGACCGTCGTGCTGATGATCCTCACGCTGCACGGCCATTCGCGCGCCCTGCTGCTGACGGCGTCCATCCTGGTGGGGATCACCTATGCCGGGATCGGGAACATCGTGCTCAACGGGCTCGGCATCGTGCTGTCCCCGCGTGAGAACCCCGGGTTCCTGCCCGGTCTGAACGCGGGTGCGTTCAACCTCGGCGCCGGTCTGAGCTTCGCGGTGCTGTACGCGGTCAAGACCGCGGCCGCGCCCGCGGACCCGGCGTCGACCGGCGACTACACGACCGCCATGATCACGGGTGCGGTCATCATGGCCGTCGCCGTCGTGACGTCGTTCCTCATCCCCAAACCGGTGGCTGCGGAAGCGCGTTGAGCACGCGGGCCCCGCCGGGAGTTCGCTCCCCGCGGGGCCCGCGTCGCCGTGTGCCGTTCGCCGTCCGGCAGCACCGCCGGGCCGCCGGGTGGTGAAGCGTCAAGCCGGTCCTGAACCGTGGGCGAGCGTCAGCGCCGAGTCCGCGTGCAGCGTGACGCGCACCGGCGTGAAGGTGGCGTCCACCGGAGACTCGCCGGTGCCGGGATTGCGCGCACAGCGCGGATGAGCGCCCGCGACTAACTGCCGACGTATGCGGTGACCGGCGGCGAAGCGGTGGGCGGTGGCACTCAGGGGCACGGTGATCCGATGATCAGGCTGGTCGGCACGCTGATCCGGTCCGCCGCCGCTGCCGCTGCCGGCGCCGCGCCGGCACGCGTCGTCGGCGTCCGGGTGCGTCATCACCTCGTCCAGCCAGGGCACCTCGCCCCCGAGGGCGGAAACGTACGCCCCACTCAGCGGCTGCACGAAGGCCCTGGCAGCCCCCTCACTCCCGGAAGCCACGTTCACCCGCTTCCTCATCCGACTGATCGACGGCCTCGGAACCGACTGACCACTTCAGAGCCCTGCGGCATGATGATCACCGTGAACACCGAGATGTCGAAGACGGCCGAGGTTCCTCGGAACCGGGCTGCCGAGGGGATGGCCGCATGACGGACTGGTCGCGTCTCAAGCACGCCTATGGCTCCGCGCAGGACCTTCCGGCGCTGTTCGGCCGGCTTGAAACTGAGCCGACGAAGGACCTGTGGAACGACCTGTGGTCGCGGCTCTGTCACCAGGGCAGCACCTACTCGGCGAGTTTCGCCGCGCTCACCTGGCTGTCGGACACGGCCGGCCGAAGGGGGCGGAGCCGTGACGACGCGCTGCTCCTCGCCGGGGCGATCGTCGCGGGTGCGGACGAGGAGACCCGCGCCCGCCATGCGGACGAGATCGAGGCCCTGCGGCTGCTCGCCCGGCGGCGCGTTCGCGAGCCGGCGGATCCGGAGGTGTACGTCTACCTGCTCCAGTCCGCCATGGCATTCGAGGGTGTCCCGGTGTGGTCCGAGTGCCTGGAGGGCTTGGCCGACGAAGAGTACGAACTCGCGTGCCCGGAGTGCGACATGGGGGTGTTCATCGCGATCGGCGAGGCCGGCTACTTCTCCGCGGTCGGTGACTACGAGCCCGGCGACCCCCCGGGCACACCACTGCGCCCCGCCCTCCCCGAGACTCTGGAGGGACCCGCGCGGCAGCTCCACGACGCGGCCTTCGAAGCGGGGGCCGAGCGCGTCGCCGTGGGGCTCACCCACCTCTTCGGCAGTGCGACGTGCGGGGAGTGCGGAGCCGAGTTCTCGGTCGCCGAGCAAGTAGCCGACCAGTACTGACACGGCTCGTCAAGGGCACCCGTGCGGCTCGGTGAGCGTCTTCTCACCGAGCCGCACGGAGGGTGGTTCAGCAGTTCTGCCACAGGCGGGTCATCACCCGGACGCCGAAGCGCAGGCCTTCGAGGGGGACTCGTTCGTCGACTCCGTGGAAGAGGCGGCCGTAGTCGAGGTCGTGGGGCAGTTTCAGGCCCTTGAAGCCGAAGCAGCGGATGCCGAGCTTCGTGAAGGCCTTCGCATCGGTGCCGCCCGGGTTGCAGTACGGCACCGGATGCCCGTCGGGGTCCTCGGCGCGTACGGCCGCGCACATCGCGTCGACGAGGGGGCCGTCGAAGGAGGTCTCCATGGCGATGTCGTGGTTGACCCACTGCCGGGCCACCGACGGCAGGAGCAACGCGTCGATGGTGTCGACGAGTTCCTGCTCGTGGCCGGGCAGGAAGCGGCCGTCGACGCGGGCGGTGGCCCGGCCCGGGATCACGTTCGTCTGGTAACCGGCCGAGAACATGGTGGGGTTGGCGGAGTTGCGCAGCACCACCTGCATGAAGTCGGCGACCGGACCGAGCTTGGCGAGCTCCTTGTCGAGGTCCTCGGCGTCGAAGTCGATGTCGACGCCCTGGAGCCGCGCGGCCTCGGCGAGCAGCGCGCGCACCGGTTCGATCAGGCGGATCGGGAAGGTGTGGCGGCCGATGCGGGTGAGCGACTCGGCGAGGTCGGTGACCGCGTTCTCGTCGTTGGGCGAGGAGCCGTGGCCCGCGCGGCCGGTGGCCGTCAGTTCCATCCAGGCCATGCCGCGCTGGGCGTTCTCGATCGGGTACAGCCGCCGGGTGTCGTCGAGCGCGTAGCTGAACCCGCCGCCCTCGCCGATCGCCTCGGTGACGCCGGCGAATAGCTCGGGCCGGTGCTCGACCAGCCAGTGCGCGCCGTACCTGCCGCCCGCCTCCTCGTCGGCGAGGAAGGCCAGGACGATGTCGCGGGACGGCCGGGTGCCGGTGCGGGCGAAGTGCCGTGCGGTGGCCAGCATGACCGCCACCGTGTCCTTCATGTCGATGGCACCCCGGCCCCACAGGTAGCCGTCGCGGATCTCGCCGGAGAACGGCGGGACCTGCCACTCGTCCGGGTCGGCCGGTACGACGTCCAGATGGCCGTGGACGAGCAGTGCCCCGCGGCCGGGATCGCCGCCGGGGATGCGGGCGACGACGTTGGCGCGGCCTGGCGCGCTCTCCACCAGCTCCGAGGTGATGCCGGCCTCGGCCAGGAGCTCGACGACACGGTCTGCGCAAGCCCGCTCGTCGCTGGTGGGGTTGGAGGTGTCGAAGCGGATCAGCTCCGCGCACAGTTCGATGACCTCACGCTGTGCCTCCTCGGAGGCGGTGACGAGTGAGGGGGTGGTGCTCATGACGCTCCTACGGGGGCCGTGCCGGTGGCGGCCGGGGACCGCCCGGTGCCGTCGGCGGGCTCGTCGTCGAGGGTGGTGGTGCCGTACGTCCTGACCCAGCCGGCGAGTCCGAGCACGCTGTACAGGACGAAGGCGGTCAGCAGGGAGTTGAGGGCGGGGATCCCGCCGTCGTAGAACTTGCCGACGCAGAACGCCGCGGCCCAGATGACCAGGGACATCGGCACCCAGACCGGTGAGGTGGCGGGCAGGGTCTGCGCCTCGCGGGTGGCGTCGAGCGGTCCTCGCATGCGGCGCACCACCCAGTACTCGGCGACGATGATGCCGCCGACCGGCGGGATGGCCACGCCGAGCACCGTCAGGAAGTCGGTGAAGTGAGTCATGATGCCGACCGCGGACAGCAGGGTGCCGACCAGGCCGAGGACGATGGTGACCGCGCCACGACTCAGGCGCTTGCGGAAGACGACCTGGAAGAAGTTCACGACGCCGAGCGAGGAGCCGTACAGGTTCCAGTCGTTGATCTTCGCCGTGGACATCAGGACGACCAGCACGCCGAAGACGCCGGAGGTGGAGAGCACGATCTGGGAGACCTGGTTGCTGCCCACCATGTGGCCGAGGAGGACACCTGTCATGCCGACGATGTACTCGGACAGGATCATGGACGAGGCGCTCTGCACGAAGACGTGCGCGCCCTTCTTGTTGTAGCGGGTCATCTCGGGCGCGACGATCGCGCCGGTCATGAAGCCGCCCGCGATGGCGGTCGCGGCGACCGACAGCGGGACCGCGGGGCCGGGGGCCGGCGAGTGGACGAGGTCCGAGATCGAGTGCTTGGTCAGGGCGTCGGTGACGGACCAGGCGACCATCGCGAAGAACAGCGGGGTGACGATCTTCGCGAAGACCGCCATGTACCGGAAGCCGAAGACCACCAGGACGGTGATGGCCAGGCCCGCGACGACGCACCACAGCCACGAGGGGCCGCCGACCAGCGCCGAGACGCTGTTGCCGAAAATCGTGTTCTGCACTCCGAACCAGCCGACGAGGCTGATGGCGATGACGAGGCTGACCAGCGCGGAACCGTTGCGGCCGAAGCCGACCCAGCGGGTCAGCAGCGGGGTCGCCAGGCCCTCGCGCATTCCGGCCAGGCCGATCGCGAAGATCACGACTTCCAGGATCACGGCGCCGAGGGTGAAGGCGAGCAACGCGTTGCCGAAGGACATGCCGACGCCGATGGTGGCGCCGAGCGTGAACTGCGAGATCGATCCGGACTGGGCGAGCCACTGCAGCAGCATCGTCCAGAAGCCGAGCCGTTCGCTGCGCGGGACGCGGGCGAGGGCGTAGTCGTCGCTGCCCAGCGCTCTGTGGCCGGCGGTGTCCGGTGCGGTGGCGGTGTTCTTGTGAGCGGCCATGATCACGACTCCCTGGGTGCGCGGCCGAGGGTCTGCAGGTGCGCCAGCGAGCCGTAACGGGACACGAGCTGGTCGAACTCCACGTCGTCGTGGAAGTCCAGGCGTCCGCCGCCGTAGGCCTTGGCGGTCTCGACGGCGAACCGGGCGGCGGCCGCGATGTCGGTCTCGTGGCTCGCGCCCGTCTGGCAGCCGGGCACCGCCGCGGCCGAGGTGACCGCGAGGCCGACGACAGGGGCGGACGTCGCCGTGGCCGGCTGAAGGATCGAATTGATGTGGTGTACACCGTTACCGTACGGGGTGATGTCCTGCGTGGTCACCGGGTACGTGACCAACGGCTCACCGGTGACCACGGCCAGCAGCTCCCCCAGCTGCTCGCCGACCTTGAGCACCCAGCCCTCCTTGACGGTGGGCGACAGGGCCAGGCCCTTGTGGTTGATGATCCGGTTGCCCTTGGTGGTGTCGATGGAGAGCACCGCCTCCATCTCGTCCGTGACCTCGTGCCGGTTCATGGTGGCGATGTCGACCGGCGAGTCCATGAACGGCACCGGGTCGTGCGGTGCGGTCGGGGCGTTCGGGCAGATGTGGGTGGCCACGATCACGTCGCCGTCGAGCACGTCGCCGCGGCGGCGCATGTCCAGCAGCTTGGCGGCGGTGGCGATCGCGGCGATCGCGCCGTCCGCGTCGGAGACCAGGCCGGTGATCTCCGGACGGGCACCCACACCGCCGAGCCGACCGACCACGCCGAGGGTGCGCGAGGCGCCACCGCGGCTGCGGCCGGTGCGGCCCGGCACGCGCACGAGGACGAAGTCCGTGGAGCCCCGCTCACCGGTGACGGTGGTGACCTGGGCGCCGGAGCCGGCGGGGCCCGCCACGGAGTCGAGGTAGGCGGCGACTCCCTTGCCGTCGGCATCGGGATCGTCCAGCAGATCCACGATGTCCAGGACGTACTTCAACATGGGCAGCTTCTCCTGATCCGCACCTGAGGCGGTGCTGACAGAAGATTCGGGATCCGTTAACCTTCTTCGCAACTGTTTCCCGTTATCTGCAATTCAGGTCTGAATGGCGAGATGGGCGGAGGGGCGGACGTTATTCGGAGAGGAGTTGCCGTGCCTGACATCCCCGTCGACCGGAAGACCCCGGCCGGGGCACTGCAGACCGTCGACCGCGCCCTGCTGGTGCTGCTGGCGTTCGAGCGCACCCGGCCCGACTGGGGGGTGACGGAGGTCGCCACCGAGTTCGGCTGGGACACCTCGGTCGCACAGCGGCTGCTGTCCACCCTGGCCGGGCGCGGCTTCCTGGTGTCCGACCCGGCGACCCGCCGCTACCGGATCGGTCCCGCCGCACTGCGGCTGGGCCGCCTCTGGGAGCGCTCCGGCTCGCTGGAACTGCTCGCGGAACCGGTCCTTCAGGAACTGCGCGCGGCGACCGGGGACACGGTCCTGTTCTGTCTGCCCGACAGCTTCCACATGCGGTGCGTGGCGGCGGTCGAGGGCGAGGAGGGGCCGCTGCGGTACTACCCTCTGGTCGGCGAGCTGTACCCGGCGCACGCGGGGGCGACCAGCAAGTCGTACTACGCGTTCCTGCCCGACGAGCAGCGCCACCGGCTGTTCCGCGGCCGCCCCATGGCCCGGTTCACCGAGCGCACGGTCACCGACCCCGACCAGCTGGAACGCGAGTTCCGCCAGGTCAGGGCGCAGGGCTACGCATGGACGGCCGGGGAGTACGACGCGGGCATCGGCACCGTCGCCGTGCCGGTCTTCCTCGGCGCCGAACCCTACGGCAGCCTCAGCCTGGGGGCCGCGAGCGAGCGCTTCCCGGACGGCCCCGAGGACCGGCTCGACGCGTTGCGCAAGGCGGCCCGCCTGCTGGAGCAGCGGTTGACGCACCCGCCCCAGCACCACCGCCGCCCGCGCACCCGCACGGCCTGACGCAACGAACCCATGGTGAGGAACACCCCTTGAATCTGCTGCTCCTGTCCAACTCCACCCAGTACGGCCGCGGTTACCTGGAACACGCCCTCGGCACCGTGACCGCGTTCCTGCCGGCCCGGGCACGGCTCGCGTTCGTGCCGTACGCGCTCGCCGACCACGACGCCTACACGGCCAAGGTGCGCGACGCGCTCGCCGGAGCCGGCATCGACGTGCACGGGGTGCACGAGGGCGATGACCCGGTCGGCCGGCTCGCCGAGGCGGACGCCGTGTTCGTCGGCGGCGGCAACTCCTTCCGTCTGCTGACCGCCCTGTACCGGACGGGCCTGCGAGACGCGCTGATCAAGGCGGTCGGGGACGGGCTGCCCTACATGGGCGCCAGCGCGGGCACCAACATGGCCGCGCCCACGCTGCGCACCACCAACGACATGCCGATCGTCCAGCCCCCGTCCTTCGAGGCGCTGGGGCTGGTGCCGTTCCAGATCAACCCGCACTACCTGGACCCCGACCCGGGCTCCACGCACAAGGGCGAGACCCGCGAGGAGCGCCTGACGGAGTTCCTCGAGGAGAACGACGTACCGGTGCTCGGCCTGCGCGAAGGCTCCTGGCTGCGCGTGGCCGGACCCCGCGCCACGGTCGGCGGCGAGAACGACGCGCGCCTCTTCCGCCGCGGCACGCCGCCGCGGGAGGTACCGGTCGGCTCGGACGTGTCCGAACTGCTCACCGTCACACCGGAGTACGACACACCGGCGCGGTAAGTCCGGAAGCAAGCGCGGGGCCGGGACGGCGCGGAGGCCGGAACGGCCGCGGGCCCAGGGCGGCGGCCGGGTCCGGGAGGGCCGGGAGCCCGCGCTGAGCGGCGTAACGGGGGTTCGGGCCGGCCGGACTCCAGGAACGGCCAGGCGCCCGGCACGGGCGGGAGCCCGCGCCGGGCGGCGCGACAGCGGCACGGGTTAGCCGGGCCAGCCAGACCGCCCGGACCAGCTGGTGACCCGCACCGGCGAGACCCGCAACGGCCCAAGGCCCACACCGGGCCGCGCAACAGCGGCACGGGCCGACCACCGCGACAACCCGACCCCCGGAACAACCAATGGCCCGCACCGGCGAGACCCGCAACGGCCCAAGGCCCACGCCGGGCCGCGCGTTGCGGATTCGGTCGGCCGGATACGGCCGGGGCCCGGCGCGGTCGGGGACCCGCGCCGGGCGATGTGCCGGCGGTTCAGGCCGGCAGGCGCGGGACGCTGTCGAGCAGGCGGCGGGTGTACGGGTGCGCCGGCCGGCCCAAGACCTGGGCGGTGTCGCCGTGTTCGACCACACGGCCGCGTTCCAGGACGGCGGTGCGCTCGCACAGGGAGGCGACGACCGACAGGTCGTGGGAGACCATCACGAGCGTCAGCCCCTGTTCCTGCTTGAGCTCGGCCAGCAGGTCGACGACCTTCACCCGGGTGGTCACGTCGAGCGCGCTCACGGGTTCGTCGGCCAGCAGGACCCGCGGGGTGCAGACGGTGGCGCGGGCGATGGCGATCCGCTGGCGCTGTCCGCCGGAGAACTCGTGCGGATAGCGGTCCGCCGCGTCGGCCGGCAGGCCGACCCGCTCCAGGGCCGCGGCCACCTTCGGCCCGGCCGTGGCGCGGCTGTCAATGCCGAGGGAGAGCAGCGGCTCGGCCACGGTGGCGCCGACGCGGCGGCGCGGGTCGAGCGAGGAGTAGGGGTCCTGGAAGACGCACTGGACGCCGCGCCGGAACCGGCGCATCTGCTCCCGGTCCCGCGGGGACAGTTCGGCGCCGTCGAAGCGGACCTGGCCGGCCGTGGGGCGGGCGAGGCCCAGCAGCAGCCGCAGCAGCGTGGTCTTGCCGGCTCCGGACTCCCCGACAAGCGCGAGACTGCGTCCGGCCTCGACCCCGAACGAGACGTCCTCGACCACGTTGCCCGTGCTGCCCCGGTAGCGCAGCGCGACGCCGGACAGTTCTAGTACGGGGGTCATCGCGCGCTCCTCAGGTCCAGGGCGGATTCCAGGCGCCGGGCGCTGGCGACGAGGGACTTGGTGTACTCCTCGCGGGGCGCGCCGACGATGGTCTCGACCGGTCCCTCCTCCACGGCCCGCCCGTCCTTCAGCACCAGGGCGCGGTCGGTCACCTTGGCCACCACGGCGAGGTCGTGGCTGACGAACAGCACCGCCATGTCCCGTTCCCGGACCAGCGTGTCGACGAGTTCGAGCATCTCCGCCTGCACGGACACGTCCAGGGCGGTGGTCGGCTCGTCCGCGATGAGCAGTTTCGGTTCGCAGGCCAGGGCCATGGCGAGGGCCACGCGCTGGCGCTGCCCGCCGGAGATCTCGTGCGGGAACGCGCGGGCGATGCGCTCGGGGTCGGGCAGCCGGACCTGTGCGAGCGTGTCCGCCACGGCGCGCTGAAGCTCCCTGCCCTTCAGGCCGGTGCGCCTGCGCAGGGGTTCGGCGATCTGGCGGCCCACGCGCATCAGTGGGTCGAGCGCGGTGAGCGGCTCCTGGAAGACGACGGCCGCGTCCCGGCCGCGCAGGGAGGTGAGCCGCTTCTCGGGGGCGCCGACGACCTGGGTGCCGGCGAGTTCGACGCTGCCGGTGGCGGTCATGCCGTCGGGCAGCAGACCGAGCACGGCGAGCGTGGTCAGGGACTTGCCGGAGCCGGACTCGCCGATGAGGCCGAGGCGTTCGCCGCCGGCCACGGTGAAGGACAGGTCGTCGACCAGGTTGCGGCCGTCGCCGGTGCGGACGGTCAGCCCGCGTACGTCGAGGAGGTTCACGCGCGCCTCCGGCGGGTGGCCGGGTCGAGGGTGTCGCGCAGGCCGTCGGCGATGAGGTTGACGCCGATGACGAGCAGGACGAGCAGGATGCCGGGGGCGAGCGCGCCCGCCGGGGCGGTGGTGAAGGTGGCCTGGGCCTCCTGGAGCATCCGGCCCCACGAGGCGTTCGGCGGGGGCGCGCCGAGCCCGAGGTAGGACAGTCCGGCCTCGGCCAGTACGGCGAGACCGAACTGGAGGGCGAGGTTGACCACGAGGGTGGGCCAAATGTTGGGCAGCACATGGCCGACGACGGTCCTGGGCCAGGAGGTGCCGGAGGTGCGGGCCGCGGTGATGTAGTCCTGCGCCAGCACGCGTTTGACGAGGATGCGCACCAGCCGGGCGACGACCGCGCTCTGCGCCAGGCCGATCGCGAGGACGGCCGAGCCGAGGGTCGCCGAGCGGGCGGCGACGATGAGCATCGCGAGCAGCAGCGTGGGGAAGGCGATGAGGATGTCGAGGAACGCCGAGAGCGTGTCGTCGAGCCAGCCCTGCGCGAACGCGGCGAGCACACCGAGGGTGAGGCCGATCGCGGCGGCGACGAGCACCGACCCGAGGCCTGCCTCGACGGCGATCCGCGAGCCGGTCATCACCTGGGTGAACAGGTCGCGCCCGAGCTTGTCGGTGCCCAGCGGATGTCCGTTGCCGGGACCGGCCAGCCGTCCGCCGGAGGTGTCGTCGGCGGGGTAGGGCAGCCAGAACAGGGAGATGAGGGCGAGGAGTGCGATGAGGCCGGCCAGGACGCAGCCGACGACGAGCGTGGCGGAGCGGCGGGACCGGCGCCGGCTCGATGGTTTCTCCTCCGGCTGGACGGTGGGCAGGGTGTCTGCCTGGGTCATCGGGCACCTCCGGAGAGCCGGCCGCGCAGGCGCGGGTCGATGATCCGCTGGACGAGGTCGGCGACGAAGCCGATGAGCAGCACGGCGAGGGTGGAGACGAACAGCACGCCCTGGATGACGGGGTAGTCGTGCTGGGCGATGGCGGTGGCGAGCAGGGAGCCGAGGCCGGGCAGCGCGTACACCGATTCCACGACGACCGCGCCGAGCAGGGTCGAGGCGAGTTCGATGCCGAGGATGGAGATGACCGGTACGGAGGCGTTGCGCAGGCCGTGCCGCCACATCGCCCGGCCGAAGGACGAGCCCAGGGCGCGGGCGGTGCGCAGGTAGTCGCTGCCGAGGACGTCGAGGGTGGCGGAGCGGACGTAGCGAATCAGGGACGCGCTCATCACCAGGGCGATGGTGGCGACCGGCAGGACGAGGGAGCGGGTCGCCTCGGCGGGCTCGGACCAGCCGTCCGGCGGGAAGCCGCCGGACGGGAGCCAGCCGGCGTTCAGCGCGAAGACGGCGATGAGGATCATGCCGAGCCAGAACACCGGTACGGCGATGCCCAGTTGGGACACGCCGCTGAGCAGTGCGCCGTACCAGGTGTGCCGCTTGTGCGCCGCGACGAACCCGGCGGGCACGGCGAGGACGACGGCGAGGGTGAACGCGGCCAGGGTCAGCGGCACGGTGACGCTCAGCCGGGAGGCGACCTCGGGTCCGACCGGCAGCGAGCTGACGAAGGAGGTGCCGAGGTCGCCGCTCGCCAGCTGCCCGAGCCAGTGGACGAACTGCTCGGGCAGCGGCCTGTCGGACCCGATGGAGTGCCGTGCCGCGGCGATCTGCTCCGGGCTCGCACCCACCGAGGTGAGTGCGTTGGCCGGGTCGCCGGGCAGCATCCGCAGCAGGACGAACAGCACCACGCTCGCCAGGGCCAGCGACACCAGGAGGAAGGCGAAGCGGCGCAGGAGATAGCGGGCCATCAGCCCTTCTTCTTGATGTCGTAGGCGTAGAACTGCGAGTTGAGGCCGTTGAGCGGGTAGCCGGACAGCTTGCTGTTCGCGACGACGATCTGCGGGTACAGGTACAGCCAGTCGCTGGCCGCGTCCTCGGCGGTCTTGCGGTTGACCTTCTTCAGCAGCTCGGTCTGCTCGGCGGTGGTGGAGGCCGCTTCGGCCTGCTCGACCCACTGGGTGACCTGCTTGTTGTCGTAGCCCCAGTAGAAGTCGGGGTTGCCGTACCAGACGAGGTCGCGGTCGTTGACGTGCTCCTGGAGCGTGGCCGAGAAGTCGTGGTTCTTGTAGACCTTCGTGTACCACTCGTCCGGCGTGATCGTGTTGATCTTGACGGTGACGCCGACCTTGGCGAGTTCGGACTTGATGAAGGTCGCGGCGGTGGGGTGCGGGTCGTAGTTCGGGGTGTCGAGGGTGAAGCTGAAGCCCTTGGCGTACCCGGCCTCGGCGAGCAGCTTCTTGGCGCGCGCCGGGTCGTAGGCGTTGACCTCGGTGAGGTCCTCGTACCAGGGGTCGGTGGGCGGCACCATCGAGCCGATGAGCTTGCCGTAGCCGCCCCAGACCGACTCAAGCAGCTTCTTGTCGTCGATGGCGGAGGACACGGCCTGGCGCACCTTGACGTCGGTGAAGGGCTTGGCCTTGTCGTTGAAGGCGAGCAGCAGCTTGGTGGTGGAGTCGCCGTCGTTGACCTTGTAGTTCTGGTTGTTCTTGAACTGGTCGAGGGCGTCGGGCGACTGCTCGCTGGTGACCACGTCGACGGCGTTGGTCAGCAGCGCGTTGTTGAGGGCGGTCGCGTCCTTGTAGTAGTGGAAGACGGCCGTCTTGTTCGCCGCGGCCTTGCCCCAGTAGCCGGCGAACCGGTCCAGGCTCAGGGCGGAGCCGCGGGTCCACTTGCCGAGCTGGTAGGGGCCGGTGCCGTCCTCGGTCGTCTTCAGGTTCTTCGCCTGGGAGTTGATGATCCAGACGTAGGAGAGGTTGTAGACGAAGGAGATCGACTTCTTGGACAGCGTGACCTTCACGGTCCGCGCATCGGGGGTGGCGATGTCCTTGATGACCTGAAGGTTGGCCTTGCGGGCGGACTGGGAGTCGTCCGCGATGACCTTCTCCAGGCTGTACTTGACGTCTTCGCTGGTGAGGGCCTTGCCGCTGTGGAACTTCACGCCGTCGCGCAGGGTGAAGGTGTAGGTGAGTCCGTCACCGCTCACCTTGTGGTCCGTGGCGAGCAGCTTCTCGACCTTGCCGTCGTCGGTGAGCTTGAACAGCCCCTCGTAGACGTTGCCGTTGAGGGCCTCGGTGACGCCCTGGCCGCCGCCCGCGGTGTTGTCGAGGTTCTGCGGCTCGTAGAGGGAGCCGATGTTGACGGTGGCGTCCTTGTTCACAGCGCCGCCGGAGGCGCTGCCGCTCGAGCCGGAGCCGCCGCAGGCGGTCAGGGTCAGTGCGAGGCCGGCCGCGGTGGCGGTGGCGTACAGGGACGTCTTCTTGATGCTCATGGCTGTGGGCGCTTTCGTGCTGATGGTGCGGGAGGCTGCGGGTTGATCAGTGCTGTGCGGGGAAGCCGCCGCGGAAGACGGGGAGCTTCTCACCGGCCTGAACGGGCAGGTGGAAACGGTTCTGCCGCGGCGGCATCGGACAGTTGTACTGATCGGAGAACCCGCAGGGCGGCACGAAGGCGCGGTTGAAGTCCAGCAGGACGCGGTCGTCGTCCTCGGTGCGCTGTACGAACAGGAAGCGACCGGCGCCGTAGGTGGTGTCACCGTTGGTGGGGTCGCCGAAGACGAGCAGCAGGGTGCCGTCGTCGTCGAAGGCGCTGAGGGTGTAGTCGCGGCCGTCGACGGTGAGCGTGATGTCGCCGGGGACGGCGAGGTCGCGGGTGCCGCCGTTGTCCCGGATGTGCTCGAAGGCCACGCGTCGGGCGCCGGGCACGGGCGTGTAGGTCGCCTCGAGCACCCAGGCCGGGTCGTAGGGGAACACGTCGACCCGGTCGAAGTGGCGGACGGCGGGCGAGTCGGCGTCCCAGAACCGCAGGCCGTGCTCGGGCTCGCCGGTGACGAGGTCGGTGCGCCGGAGCGTGGTGACCGTCACCGTGTGCGGTTGCCCCGCGCGCGCGGCCTCGGCGTCCGGGCGCTCACCGGCCGGCAGCCAGCGGGTCTCGACGAGGGCGAGGTTGCCCGTCGGCGAGGTGAGGGCCCGATGGCGCTCGGACCGCCATGCGCCCCACTCCCCCGCGGGGTCGGCTGTGGGCTGATCGGTGATGGGGTGGGACATGTCAGGACTCATTCGCGCAGCGTTCGTCGGCATCACGCCGCAGATGTCACGCCGCGTGAATTAATGGCCAAAGCGTCACCTTTATCTTCTATAAGACTCTCTAATGTCAAATGAGATCCACAGCTCGGACAACGGCCCGGGGCGACAGGCCGGGCACGGCCTGTCGCCCCGCCGGCCTGCCGTCCGGAGCCCGGCGTCAGTGACGCAGCAGCAGCGTGACACCGGCCACAACGGCACCGAGCACGATCGCGGCGACGCCGTGGGCGACGCGGTGCGAGCGCAGCCCGGGCAGCAGCCGGTCCACGGCGATCCGGCCGGGGCCGGTCAGGGCGAGGGCCACCGCGGACAGGGCGATGAGGAGCTCGTACTCGACGCCCTGCGGGGCGAAGAAGCCGCCGCCCCACTTGACGGAGATCGCGTTGACCAGCGTGCCGGCGACGGCCGCGGCGGCGAGCGGGGTGAGCAGACCGAGCACGAGGCCGAGCCCGCCGAGCGTCTCACTGAGTCCGGCCACGACAGCGAACGCCCGGGGCGAGGGGTAGCCGGAGGCGGCGAAGAACTGCCCGGTGCCGTCGACGCCGCCCCCGCCGAACCAGCCGAACAGCTTCTGGGCGCCGTGCACGGCCATGGTCAGCCCGAGCGCGAGGCGCAGGACGAGCAAGCCGGCGTCGTAGGCGTGGGCGGGGGCCGCCGGAGCCGTCTCCGGCGCGGCGGTGGGGCGGGGCAGGGTGACGTCAGGCGTGGTCAAGGTGGGGGCTCCTCGGGTCGGACGGCGGGGCCCCACGGCGCTGAGCGGCGGGACCCGACTTAACTTGAATCTTCAAGCTAACCCAGATGGGCCAGTACTACAACTTTCAAGCAGCGGGCTGCGCCGACCGGGCTGCCGCGTCCCCGCGGGTGTGGTTACCGTCGGAGGTGGCGGCCCTTCGCCGGCCAAAGGGGCATCACGATGACCGCACACGACACGCAGGTCCTGGCCGGCCTGGACACCAGCCTGACCGCGGACCTCGAAGCGCTCTACCAGGACCTGCACGCCCACCCCGAGCTGTCCTTCGAGGAGCACCGCACGGCCGCCGAAGTCGCCAGGCGCGCACGGGACTTGGGGTACGAGGTCACCGAGGGCGTCGGGCGGACCGGTGTCGTGGCCCGACTGGTGAACGGCCAGGGCCCGACCGTCCTGCTGCGCGCCGACTTCGACGCGTTGCCCGTCACCGAGCGGACCGGACTGCCGTACGCCTCGACGAACGAGGGCGTGATGCACGCCTGCGGCCACGACGTGCACGTCACCTGCCTGTTCGGCACCATGGCACTCCTGGCCGGCGCCCGCGACCGGTGGTCGGGCACCGTGCTGGCCGTGTTCCAGCCGGCCGAAGAGCTGGGCCAGGGCGCCCAGGCGATGGTCGACGACGACCTGTACGCCCGGTTCGGCACCCCCGACATCGTCCTCGGCCAGCACGTGATGTCGATCCCGGCCGGCACCATCGCCTGCCACCCCGGTCTCGCCTTCGCCGCCACCGACGCGCTCGACGTGCGCATGTTCGGGCGGGGAGCCCACGCGTCCATGCCGGAAGCGGCGATCGACCCGGTGGTGATGGCCGCCTCCACCGTGATGCGGTTGCAGACCGTGGTCTCCCGCGAGATCGCCTCCGCGGACCGCGCCGTGGTCACCGTCGGCGCCCTGCAGGCCGGCACCAAGGACAACATCATTCCGGACGAGGCCCGGCTCCAGCTCAACATCCGCACCTACACCCCGCAGGTCCGCCGGACCGTCCTCGGCGCGGTGGAGCGGATCGTCCGCGGCGAGGCGGCGGCCGCGGGGGCGCAGCGGGATCCCGAGATCAGCGCCCTGCACACGTTCCCGCTGATGGTCAACGACGAGGAGGCGTGCGCCCGCACCATGGCCGCCATCGGCGACGTGGTCGGCCACGACAGGCTGACCGACCCGGGCGCCTCCTCCGGCAGTGAGGACGTCGGCGTCTTCGGCACCAGCGCGAACGTGCCGGTCTGCTACTGGCTGCTGGGCGGCGTCGATCCCGACGTCTACGCCAAGGCGGAGGCCGCGGGCACCAGGAGCCGTGACATCCCGCAGAACCACTCGCCGTCCTTCGCTCCCGTCATGCGGCCCACCCTCAGCAACGGTGTCACGGCGCTGACCACCGCGGCCCTCGCGTGGCTCGGCCCGGCCCCGCGTTCCGCGTGACCCACCCGCACGGAAGCCGGATCAAGTAGGGTTCCCGACGTGAACACCGGACCGGCGATACGCCACTCACGGATTGGCCACCCGGTGGAGGGCTGATCTCACCGCGGGTGCGGAGAAGGCACCCCCATGGTTCGGCACGCGGACCTCCCCGTGCTCGTGCACCACGACGAGTACGTTTCCGTGCCGAACTACAGTCAGGTCAGCGAATGACAGCCTCGTTCAACCACACCATCATCGCCTCCAAGGACCGCGAAGAGTCGGCCCGCTTCTTCCGCGAACTGCTGGAAGTGCGGGCAGCGCCGTCCTGGGGCCCGTTCACCAACATCCAGCTCGCCGACGGTGTGCTGCTCCAGTTCGCCGAGCCGCCGGTGGAGATCCAGATGCAGCACTACGCATTCCTGGTCGACGACGACCTGTTCGACCGGGCGTATCAGCGGCTGCGCGATCAGGGCATCGAGCACTGGGCCGACCCGCACCTGCAACTCCCCGGCGAGATCAACCACGAGCACGGCGGCCGAGGGGTCTACTTCAAGGATCCCGCCGGCCACGGGATCGAGCTGATCACCCGCCCGTATCTGTAACCGGGGCAGAACCGGTCAGGAATGGAGAAGCGCCGGGCGCCCGGCCCTCGGTAGCGTGGGCCGGGCCGTCCGGCGATCACGGGGGTGAACCGCGCGGATTCACCGGCTCCCCTGCCGGAGGGTCCGCGCGGACCAGGTGCGTGGATAATGCCTTGGTTCTCGCGCGGAGCGCGACCCCGGTGAGCGCCGGCCGGACGTGCGTCGCGCCACCCCGGCCCGGCACCGCCGCTCAGGCGGACACCCACGTTGCCGCGAAGGCGGCGCAGCCTCACGGATGGAGACACGATGAGCAAGGCCACGAGGACGGACACCCCGTCGCCCGCGCCGCACGCTGCCGACAGCCACGACATGATCCGCGTGCACGGCGCGCGCGAGAACAACCTCAAGGACGTCAGCATCGAGATCCCGAAGCGGCGTCTGACGGTGTTCACCGGAGTCTCCGGCTCGGGCAAGAGCTCATTGGTGTTCGACACGATCGCCGCCGAGTCGCAGCGGCTGATCAACGAGACCTACAGCGCCTTCGTACAGGGCTTCATGCCGACCCTGGCCCGGCCCGAGGTCGACGTCCTCGACGGGCTGACGACCGCGATCATCGTCGACCAGCAGCGGATGGGCGGCGACCCCCGCTCCACGGTCGGCACCGCCACCGACGCGAACGCGATGCTGCGCATCCTCTTCAGCCGGCTCGGGCAGCCGCACATCGGCTCGCCCAAGGCGTTCTCCTTCAACGTGCCCTCGATCAGCGGGGCGGGCGCGGTCACCGTGGAACGCGCCGGAAAGACCGTGAAGGAGCGGCGCAGCTTCAGCATCACCGGCGGCATGTGCCCGCGCTGCGAGGGCCGGGGCACGGTCTCCGACGTCGACCTCACCCAGCTCTACGACGACTCCAAGTCGCTCACCGAGGGCGCGCTGACCATCCCCGGCTACAAGCCGGGCGGCTGGAACTACCGGCTCTACAGCGAGTCCGGCTTCTTCGACGCGGACAAGCCGATCCACGAGTACACCAAGCAGGAGCTTCAGGACTTCCTGCACCGCGAGGCGACCAGGATGAAGATCGCGGGCATCAACATGACCTACGAGGGTCTGATCCCGAGGATCCAGAAGTCGATGCTCTCCAAGGATCGGGAGGCGATGCAGCCGCACATCCGGGAGTTCGTGGACCGGGCGATCACCTTCACCGACTGCCCCGAGTGCGGGGGCACCCGGCTCAGCGAGGCGGCCCGGTCGTCGCGGATCGGCGGGACCAGCATCGCCGACGCCTGCGCGATGCAGATCAGCGACCTGGCCGAATGGGTCCGCGGCCTGGAGGAGCCGTCGATGGCGCCGCTGCTCGCCACGTTGCAGCAGACCCTCGACTCGTTCGTGGAGATCGGCCTCGGCTACCTCTCGCTCGACCGCCCGTCGGGCACCCTGTCGGGCGGCGAGGCGCAGCGCGTGAAGATGATCCGCCACCTCGGCTCCTCGCTCACCGACGTGACCTACGTCTTCGACGAGCCCACCACCGGCCTGCACCCGCACGACATCCAGCGGATGAACGGCCTGCTGCTGCGGCTGCGGGACAAGGGCAACACCGTGCTCGTGGTGGAGCACAAGCCGGAGACCATCGCGATCGCCGACCATGTCGTCGACCTCGGTCCCGGCGCCGGTACGGCGGGCGGCGCCGTCTGCTTCGAGGGCACCGTCGAAGGGCTGCGGGCCAGTGACACGCTCACCGGCCGCCACCTCGACGACCGGGCCTCGTTCAAGGAGACGGTGCGCAAGCCCACCGGCACGCTGGAGATCCGCGGCGCGACCACGCACAACCTGCGCGGCGTCGACGTCGACATCCCGCTCGGCACGCTCGTCGTCGTCACCGGTGTCGCCGGCTCCGGCAAGAGCTCGCTCGTGCACGGGTCGATCCCGGCCGGCGCGGGTGTGGTGTCGGTCGACCAGGGCGCGATCCGCGGCTCGCGGCGCAGCAACCCGGCGACGTACACCGGACTGCTCGACCCGATCCGCAAGGCGTTCGCCAAGGCCAACGGGGTGAAGCCGGCGTTGTTCAGCGCCAACTCCGAGGGCGCCTGCCCCACGTGCAACGGCGCCGGCGTCATCTACACCGACCTGGCGATGATGGCCGGCGTCGCCACCACGTGCGAGGAGTGCGAGGGGAAGCGGTTCGACGCGTCGGTGCTGGAGTACCACCTAGGCGGCCGTGACATCAGCGAGGTGCTGGCGATGCCGGTGGCCGAGGCCGAGGAGTTCTTCGGCGCCGGGGAGGCCCACACGCCGGCCGCGCACCGCGTCCTCGGCCGGCTCGCCGACGTCGGGCTCGGCTACCTCACCCTGGGCCAGCCGCTCACCACGCTGTCCGGCGGCGAGCGGCAGCGGCTCAAGCTGGCCACCCACATGGCCGAGAAGGACGGCGTCTACGTCCTCGACGAGCCGACCGCCGGTCTGCACCTCGCCGACGTCGAGCATCTGCTCGGCCTGCTCGACCGGCTCGTCGACTCCGGCAAGTCGGTGATCGTCGTCGAGCACCACCAGGCGGTCATGGCGCACGCCGACTGGATCATCGACCTCGGTCCCGGTGCCGGCCACGACGGCGGCCGGGTCGTCTTCGAGGGCACGCCCGCCGACCTCGTCGCCGCCCGCTCCACCCTCACCGGTCAGCACCTCGCGGCGTACGTCGGCGCCTGACCGAGGCCCCGGCGACACCGTGGGACGCGCCCGCTCCGACGCGTCCCACGGTGCGGCCCGGGTGCCGGGCGGCCTCAGCCGCGCGGACGGGAGACGTACCGCAGGGCGGGCGAGATCATCATGCTCACGGCGAAGATGGCGAGTCCGGTGGCGGACAGGGCCGGCAACCGGTGTGTTCCGCCGATGTACAGCAGGGGCAGCGCGACGACCGCCGCGAGGCTCGACCAGGCTTGGACGCGTGCGGTGCTGTTCATGGGTTTCTCCGTTCCGTGGGTCTATCCGCTGGTCCGGGCGAGCAGGAAGAGCGGCAGACCGACGAGGGCGGTGGTGACGAGCGTCAACGGCAGTGTCCTGCGCAGGATCTGCCCTTCGCGCCCGCCGATTCCGGCGGTGGTGGTGCCGAGCAGGATCTTGCTCGGGGAGATCATCGTGCCCAGCGCGCCTCCGGTCGTCTGAGCGCTGAGGACGTTGGCGGTGCTGAGCCCGCCGGCCTGGGCGGTGGTCTGCTGGAAGGCGCCGAACAGCAGGTTGCTGGAGAGGTTGGAGCCGGTGATGAAGGTGCCGAAGGCCCCGATGTACGGCGCGAGGAGCAGGTAGATTCCGCTGGTCCAGGCGGCGACCTTGGTCGCGAGGACGTCGGCACCTGCGCGACTTGAACCGCGGGTACTTGGCCCGCTTGCCGAAGAAGCCCGCGAACGCCGCCTGCAAGTGCCGCAGCGCCTGCTGAAGCGGCACCGCCGACACCTCCCCCAAGTAGGCCAGTTCCTCGGTCTTCTTCCATTCAGTCAGCATCGCCGGCGTCTGGTTGTAGTTGACCCGCTCCTGCCGCGCCCACGCCTCGGTACGGGCCGCGAGCGCCATGTTGTAGACCTTGCGCACACAGCCGAACGTGCGCGACAACTCGGCCGCCTGCGCATCAGTCGGATAGAAACGGTACTTGAACGCCCGCTTCACCTGAATGGCCGTCATACCTCACAAACTATCAAATCAGCCTGTGACGATCTGCTGGAATCCGAGTGGTGGACAACGAACCACCCAGCGGCGATTCGCCACTCCCTGCCCTGCTCCGCAGGAGTCCGATTCCTCCCCAGCCTGAAGACAGGGGTTTCCTCAGAGATACCTCGATGACGTAGACGATGGTGACGGCTTCGACGACTCCCTTGACCGTTTGCAGTCCGACCGCGTCCAGGCGCAGGTGAAAGACCGTCAGCGCGGTCACCGAGGCCACCAGCCAGCCCAGCGCACCGGCTTCCGCCGCGCCCCAGCCCCGCGCGATCATCAGGAAGAGCAGCAGGGCGAGCGGGGCCAGTGAGGCAGCCCAGAGCCAGATGCTCGCGTGTTCCATTCCCGGGGTCTCCTCTCGTCCGGTCGTCCGGCTGTCGCGAGGTCGAGCGTCACCAGCCGAGAGCGAGGCCGTCGCCGCGCGGGTCCGCGCCGCCCATCAGGACGTCGTCGGTGACGCGGATGGCCTGGGCGTGCCCCATCACGCCGTCCCAGCTGCCGACCTCGCGGACCGGGTGACCCCAGGTGCGCAGTTCGTCCAGCGTCCCGGAGGAGAAACGGTCCTCCATCCGGAGGTCGCGTCGCTCGTCCCCCCAGGTGCGGCCGTACAGCCAGCGGGGCGCGTCGATGGCCGACTGGACGTCCCTGCCGAAGTCGACCACCCGTGTGACCAGGGCGTTCGACGTCTGCGGCTGACCCTCGCCGCCCATGGTTCCGTAGACGAGGTCCAGGTTCTCGCCGCGGAAGAGCATGCCGGGCATGAGGGTGTGGAAGCTCCGCTTGCCGGGTTCGAGGCGGTTCGGGTGTGCCTCGTCCAGGGAGAAGAACGATCCGCGGTTGTGCATCAGCACCCCGGTCCGGCCCGCGATGAACCCGGAGCCGAACTCGTGGTACAGGCTCTGGATCACCGAGACCGCGTTGCCTGCCGAGTCCACCACGACGCTGCACGTGGTGTCGCCGCCCATCCGCGCCCCCGGTCCCGCGGGGGCCGGCCGGGGAGCCACGCGCCTGCTCAGTTCGGCCGCGTAGTCCTTGGACAGCAGGTGCCGCAGGGGGATGTCGTGGAAGTCGGGGTCGGTGAGGTACCGGTCGCGGTCGGCGAACGCCAGGCGGGTCGCCTCCACCAGCAGGTGGACGTATTCGGGGCTGCTGTCGGTCATGCCGCCGAGGTCGAAGTTCTCGACGATGTTCAGCGCCATCAGGTGCGCGAACCCCTGCGAGTTCGGCGGGGCCTGGTAGCAGCGGTACCCGCGGTACGTCGTGGAGATCGGTTCGGTCCACTCCGCCCGGTGGGCGGCCAGGTCCTCGGTGGTGAGCAGGCCGCCGGCCTGTTGCAGGCTCGTCGCGATCTCCTCGGCCACGGGGCCCTCGTAGAAGCCGGGCCGGCCCTTCTCCGCGACGATCTCCAGCGTTTCGGCCAGCTGCGGCAGCGTGAGGACGTCCGCCATGATCGGCAGCCGGTCCCGGGGCAGCAGCGTGCTTCGGGTGAGCGGATGAGCGCGGAGGACGTGCGCGACGTCGGCGGCGCAGGCGGCGTAGCTGTCGCAGACGGCGAAGCCCTCCCGGGCGTACGTGATGGCCGGCTGGAGCAGGCGGGCGAGCGGGAGGCTGCCGAACCGTTCGTGCGCGCTGCACCAACTGTCGACGGCACCGGGCACGGTCACCGCGGCGAGCGGCCCCCGGGTGGGGATCTCCCGGTGGTCGCGCTGCCGGAAGTACGGGCGGGTCGCGTGGGCGCCGGCCCGGCCGCTGCCGTTGAGCGCGTGGACCCGGCCCGTGGCGGCGTCGTGGATGAGCCAGAAGGCGTCCCCGCCCGGTCCGGTCATGTGCGGGTAGACCACGCCGAGGGTCGCGTTGATGGCGATCGCGGCGTCCACGGCCGTACCGCCCTCCTGCAACACCTGGAGGCCGGCCGTGGAGGCGAGGTAGTGCGGGGTGCTGACCATCCCGTTGCGTGCCAGGGCCACCGGGCGGGTGGTGCGCGTCATACCGGCTCCTCCGAGACATTCAGATTGCATACGATATGAAGTAGGCAGTATTCTCAAAGGCGGACGATCCCCTGTCCAGAGGTCGTAGCGAATCTTTCTCCCGGCGCGGCGCACAGGCCTCGGTGTGCCGGCCCACCCTTGCGTGACCTCGCTCTTTCGTCTAGCCGCCGATGGCGGACATCGGGCGCCGGGGCTGGAGGAAGGACGGGTCGTCGAGGCCGGAGCCCGCCTTCTTGCCCAGCGTCGCCGCCCGCCACAGGGCGGCGACCTCCTCGTCGGACGCCCCGGAGCGCAGCGCGGTACGCAGGTCGGTCTCCTCCCTGGCGAACAGGCAGGTGCGGACCTGGCCGTCCGCGGTGAGCCGGGTACGGTCGCAGGCCCGGCAGAAGGGCCGGGTCACCGAGGCGATCACCCCCACCGTGGCCGGTCCGCCGTCGACCAGCCACCGCTCCGCGGGCGCCGAACCACGCTGCCCCCGCCGCTCCGGGGTGAGGGAGAAGCACGCGGCGAGCTTCCGCAGGATCTCCTCGGCGGTCACCATCTGCTCGCGCTGCCAGCCGTGTTGGGGATCCAGCGGCATCTGCTCGATGAACCGCAGGTGGTAGCCGTGCCGGACGGCCCAGGCCAGCAGCTCGGCCGGCTCGTCGTCGTTGATCCCGCGCATCAGCACCGAGTTGATCTTCACCGGTTCCAGCCCGGCCTCGCGTGCTGCGGTCAGCCCGGCCAGCACCTCCCGGTGCCGGTCGCGGCGGGTGAGCGCCTTGAAGCGGTCCGGGCGCAGGGTGTCCAGCGAGACGTTGACCCGGTCGAGCCCGGCCTCGCGGAGCGCGCCGGCGGTGCGGGCCAGCCCGATCCCGTTGGTGGTCAGCGACAGCTCCGGCCGCGGGGTGAGCGCGGCGCAGCGGGCGACGATGCCGGCCAGGCCGGGGCGCAGCAGCGGCTCACCACCGGTGAAGCGCACCTCGGTGACGCCCAGGCCGGTGACCGCGATGCCCACCAGCCGGACCACCTCGTCGTCGGTGAGCAGCCGGGGCCGGGCCAGCCAGGCCAGACCCTCCTCGGGCATGCAGTAGGTGCACCGCAGGTTGCAGCGGTCGGTCAGCGAGACCCGTAGATCGGTGGCGATCCGGCCGTGGGTGTCGATCAGCATGGGGTCCGCCTCCCTCGGTGGCGACGCAGGGAGCGGCCGGGCGCCCGCGCGCCCGGCCGCTCCTCGTCACAGGGCCTTGAGTTCCTCGGTGATCTCGGCGACGGAGGACTTGGCGTCGCCGAAGAGCATCGACGTCTTGGCGTCGAAGTACAGCTCGTTGTCGATGCCGGCGAACCCGGGGTTCATCGAGCGCTTGAGCACGATGACCGACCTGGCGTGGTCCACGTTGAGGATCGGCATCCCGTAGATCGGCGAGCTGGGATTCGAGCGGGCGGCGGGGTTGGTGACGTCGTTGGCGCCGATCACCAGGGCCACGTCGGTGCGGCCGAACTCCCCGTTGATGTCGTCCATCTCCTTGAGCTGCTCGTACGGCACGTCGGCCTCGGCGAGCAGGACGTTCATATGGCCGGGCATGCGTCCGGCGACCGGGTGGATGGCGTGCTTGACCTCCACGCCGCGCTGTTCGAGCAGACCGGCCATCTCGCGTACGGCGTGCTGCGCCTGCGCGACGGCCATGCCGTAGCCGGGGACGACGACCACCTGGCTCGCGTAGGCCATCTGGATGGCGGCGTCGGCCGCGCTGGTCTGCCGTACCGTCTGGTCCGCCGGGCCGTCTCCCGGTCCCGCGGTGGGGCCCGTCCCGCCGAAACCGCCTGCGACGATGGCCGGGATCGAGCGGTTCATCGCCTTGGCCATCAGATCGGTCAGGATGGTGCCGGAGGCGCCGACGATCATGCCCGCGACGATCATCGCCGTGTTGTCCAGCGCCAGGCCGGTGGCCGCGGCGGACAGTCCGGTGAAGGCGTTGAGCAGCGAGATCACCACCGGCATGTCGGCGCCGCCGATCGGCAGCACCACCATCACGCCGAGCACCGCCGCGGAGACCAGCACGCCGATGATGAGCGCCTCGGAGGCGTGGCCCAGGCCGATGCCGACCGCGCAGGCCACCGAGACCAGCAGCAGTGCCAGATTGAGGGGTTGCTGCCCCCGGCCGAGACCGATCGGCCTGCCGGGCAGGATCTCCTGGAGCTTGCCGAAGGCGATCAGCGATCCCCAGAAGGAGAGCGAGCCGACGATCGCGGCGAACAACGACGTGACGACGACATAGCCGGCCTCCGTCACGTAGCCGTGGCTGTCGCGGAACTCCACCCAGGAGATCAGGGCGACGGCGCCGCCGCCCACTCCGTTGAACAACGCCACCATCTGCGGCATCGCGGTCATCTTGACCCGCCGCGCCGCCGGTACGCCGATCACCGTGCCCAGGACCAGGCCGAACGCGATCAGCAGCCAGTTGCCCGTCCCGGGGGTCAGCAGGGCGGCCACGGTGGCGATCAGCATGCCCGCCGCCGCCGTGAGGTTGCCGCGTACGGCCGTGCGCGGTCCGGTCAGGCCCATCAGGCCATGGATGAACAGGGCGAACGCGACGATGTAGAGAATCGGGATCAGGTCATCCACGGCCGACCGCGTCCTTTCCTGCTCCGGCGCCGTCCGGCGCCTTCTTGAACATGCCGAGCATGCGGTCGGTCACCAGGAACCCGCCGACCACGTTGATCGTGCCGAACACGATCGCGACGACCAGCAGCACCCGCTCGAAGGGGCCCGAGGCGGAGCGCCCGAGCAGGACCAGGCCGCCGAGCAGGACGATGCCGTGGATGGCGTTGGTGCCGGACATCAGCGGGGTGTGCAGGGTGTTGGGCACCTTGGAGATCACCGCGAAGCCGACGAATCCGGCCAGCACCAGGATCGCCAGGTTGGCCAGGAACATCATCGGGCCTCCGTGAGCTGGTCGCTGTTCTGGGTCACACAGCAGGCGGCGAGAATCTCGTCCTCGAAGTCCGGCGCGAACTCGCCGTCGGTCAGCATGAGTTCGAGCAGCGCCTGGACGTTCCGCGCGTACAGTTCGCTGGCGTGCTCGGGCAGTGTCGAAGGCAGGTTCAGCGGGGCGGCCACGGTGACGTCGTGCCACACCACGGTCTCCCCCGGTGTGGTGAGTTCGCAGTTGCCGCCGGTCTCCCCGGCGAGGTCGACGACCACGCTGCCGGGCCGCATCCGCCGCACGGCCTCGGCGGTGACCAGCTTCGGCGCCGGGCGCCCCGGGACCAGCGCCGTCGTGATCACCACGTCGAAGCCGGCGATCGCCTCGCTCAACCGCCGCTGCTGCTCGGCCTGTTCCTCCTCGGTCAGGGCACGGGCGTACCCGCCCTCGCCCGCTGCCTCGACACCCAGCTCCAGCCACTGGGCGCCGAGCGAGCGGACCTGCTCGGCGACCTCGGGCCGGACGTCGAAGCCGGTGGTGCGGGCGCCGAGACGTTTGGCGGTGGCCAGTGCCTGGAGCCCCGCGACGCCCACGCCGAGCACCAGGGCCGTGGCCGGCTTCACCGTTCCGGCGGCCGTGGTGAGCATCGGGAAGAAGCGGGTGGAGCTCCGGGCGGCGGCCAGCACCGCCTGGTAGCCGGCGACATTGGCCTGCGAGGAGAGCGCGTCCATGGACTGCGCGCGGGAGATGCGCGGAACGGCCTCCATCGCGAAGCCGGCGACGCCGGTCAGGCGCAGCTGCTCGGCGACCTCCGGCCTGGTCAGCGGCGCCAGGAAGCCGATCACGGCGGATCCGGGGCTCAGCAGGCCGATCTCGTGGGGCGTCGGCGGGTTCACCTTGACCACGACGTCGGCCGCCCACGGTTCCCCGATGGTGGCCCCGGACTGCTCGTACTGCTCGTCGGGGATCAGCGCCCCGGCTCCGGCCCCGGCCTCCACCACGACGGAGAGGCCCGCGGCGCGCAGCCGTTCGACGACTTTGGGCACCAGCGCGACGCGGCGTTCGCCCGTCGCGGTCTCCCGGGGGACTCCGATCAGCGTCATGTTCCTCTTCCCGGCTGTGAGGGGGCGGGGCGTTGACCGTCGGACGGCGTGCCGCCGTCCTCAACGGACCAGGCCGCGGCGAGCCTGTTCACGGTCTCGGCGGCGGTGGCGGGCGCGATGCCGCGTCCCACGGCGACACCCAGCAGGTAGGTGGTGAGCGGTGCGGCCGGGCGGGCGACCTGGTGGGCGACGTTCTTCGCGACGTCCAGCACCTCGTCCCGGTCCAGCGCGTCCCGGCTCACTGAGAGTTCACCGGCCACCTGGGCGATCCATCTCTCCAGGGGATTCACGCGTCACACCGCCTGCCGGGCCAGTGCCGCGGCCTCGGTCGGGGTCTTGCCGACCTTGACGCCCGCGGCCTCCAGGGCCTCCTTCTTCGCCTGGGCGGTACCCGAGGAACCCGAGACGATGGCGCCCGCGTGGCCCATGGTCTTGCCCTCCGGCGCGGTGAAGCCCGCGACGTAGCCGACGACCGGCTTGGTCACGTT
>NZ_JBSGBZ010000024.1:52231-135993 GCF_053601495.1 Streptomyces sp. NPDC004721 | reverse complement strand
CGCCAACTTCGCCCGAGCACGGTTCACTTCATGTGCGTCCACAACGTCCAACATGCCCCAAACAGGGCCGAGAAGACCTAACGGAGCCCTACTAGTGCTGTGACCGGAGACCTGGGGCTAGATCACCGGGACGGTGACCGGGGCCGGCTGCGCCGGGCAACCGGCGCCGCTGGCCGGGGTGGTCGTGCAGGTCGTTTCGTCGAAGGCGATCTACACCCTCAAGACCGACAGGAACGGCCACTACCAATACTGGCTCGACACTCGAAACAGCCCACTCACCGTGATCGCGGCCAAGGAGGGATGGGCGTCGCAGGCCACATCGGCCAAGATAAGCCCACAGAAGACGACCACGGTCGACTTCACCCTCGTACCCGACCACACCTGTAGCTGACCCACGGCCACCTCCCGCCACATGCCCAGCTGAGCGGCCAGCAGCCGCTGCGGCTGTTGCGCCTCAAAACAGGGTGACGGACAACTGCCCGTCCGAGATCATCGCGGCATTACCGGCAGACGCATCACCCACCGCATGGCGGACGGCACTCGCATACCTGGCACCTGGCGCCCCGTGTTCATCCGCAATGGCGACTACTTCCTCACCGATCTCTTCATCTATGCCGACGGCCTCATCGACTGCTGGGGCCTGGTCACCCTGGAGGAATTCGAGGAGAAGCTGCGCTGCGGCTGGGTGGCGACGACCCTGCCGGAGGGTGCATGGGCGTCGGCGCACGACCTGGCCGCCTGGAAGTTCAGCGAACCCCGCGTATGGCACACGCCCGAGCAGTTCCTTGCCGAGGTACGCGACACCATCGACGAGTTGAACGGCCGACCCGACTCCACCGGCCGCTGCCTGGCCGCCGTGGACGCCTTCCTCGCCGACCGTACGGAGCCCAACCGTGCCGCTGCCCGCGAGGCGTACCTCGCCATACCGGCGACCCAGCGGCGCTATGCCCTCGGCGACATGGACCGCAAGGACTGGCCCCTCAAGGTACTGGTTGCCGGCCCCGGCGGCACTGTCGAGGGCCTGCCCGAGCCCGTCACCCAGGACGCCTACGACAGTGCCGTCGCCTACTTCGAGGAACGGAACCGCCTGCACGCCGAATACGCCCAGCGGGTGCCGGCGGACGGCCCCGACAGCCCGTACTCGCCGGCGATCCACCTGTACGAGTCGTATCCGCAGAACGCGTCGGACGATCCGGGCACACGCGCGCTGCGCAACGAATACCCGTCGCCGATCACCGTGGGCCAGGACGACGCCGTCCATCCGACCGTCATCCACGCCTACTTGGCCTTGTCCGTCGCCGAGCCGCACGCCCGGGAGGCCGTGCGCACGGCGGAGTCCGTCTTCGACGCCCGCACCATCGCCGCCCAGGCGTCACGCCGGCCCGACTGGGAACACATCCGTACCGCTGTCATGACCGACCTGCTCCGAGCCAAATTCGGCAGGCACTCCGATCTCGCCGCCGTCCTGCTGGCCACCGGCGACGCCACCTTGGTCTACGACGAAGGCTCTTACTTCTGGGGCGATCGGGGCGGCCGTGGCCGCAACTGGACCGGCCGCCTCCTGGAACTGGTCCGCTCCGAACTCCGAGCCCACCAGGCGGGATGGGAACCCAGCAGACCCTGACGGCAGGCCGGAGGCGGTCGGCCACCATGGCACCGAGCCCCGACGGCCACTCGAAGCTGGCACGCGAGCCTTCGCCGTGGCCCCTTGGCCGACGGTTGGCGATCCGGGTGGCGGCCTGCGGCGGTGCGGATGCCGAGAGTTGGTCGTCGCTGCGATCTGCCCTTTGTCCATCCACGATTTAGGACAGAATCTGACCGCAATGGCTCGTAGTGTGGTCCTTGACCGACGGAACAAACACTGGAAGGCGGAAACCATGACCGTTAACGAGCTGACCAGCCGCGACCTGGCCGGAACCCCGGCCGTCACCGGTGAGCGCGCCGACTTGCTGGAGATGCTGGCCAAGCACCGGCACTTCCTGCGCTTCACCACACGTGACCTCACCGACGAGCAGGCCGGGCTGCGGACCACCGCCAGCGAGCTTTGCCTGGGCGGCCTGATCAAGCACGTCACCGCGGTCGAGCGGACCTGGGTGGACTTCATCCTGAACGGCCCATCGGCGATGGGAGACTTCACGGCCATGACCGAGGCCGACTGGGCCCGGCGGGCCGACGATTTCCGGCTGCTGCCCGGTGAGACGCTGACTGGTGTATTGGCCGACTACGCTGAGGTGGCCCGCCGGACCGACGACCTGGTCGCCACTCTGCCCGACCTGGGGGTCACGCGGCCGCTGCCGAAAGCTCCGTGGTTCGAGTCCGGCGCGCAGTGGTCAGCCCGCCGGGTGCTGATGCACATCATCGCCGAGACCGCTCAGCACGCCGGCCACGCCGACATCATCCGCGAGTCCCTGGACGGCGCCAAAAGCATGGGCTGACCGGAGGCGTCAGGTGGGCCGGCCACTCGCCGGCCCACCTGCAGCATCTGGGCCGTTGCCCTGGCCGAGCTGAACAGTTGCCCCATCGCTGTCACCGGCGATGACGTCTCCGTACGGGTGTGGGACCTGTGCGTCCGGGGCTGTCTGGACCCTGCCCGGCCCACAGGCCATGACGCCCCGCCGGTGGGCCACAGATGCGCCTCTCACAGTGAGAACTCGTCTCATGCCACCAGCCACGTCGACAGCAAACTGATGAACAGGGCCAGTTATAGGCTGTCGGGCCGGCCGGTGCTGGACCGGCCGAAGTTGGATCGGGACGACTGGAGTTGGCATGTCTCGGGAATCAGCGGCGTCGGTGCATGTCCCTCGGCGCAGTCTGCCCGCGGATCAGGCGCTTTTGGGCCTGGATGACGATGCGCGCGCACTCTATGTGCGACTGGCCACCGCTGGTCGGCTGCCGCTGGCCGAGGTGGACGATCGCGTCCTCGAGCCGTTGCTGTGTTCGGGCCTCGTCGCGCGAGCCGAAGGGATGGTCGAAGCGCGGGCGCCGCGTGCCCCGCTCGAGGCAGCCGCGCAGTCGTACACACAGCTGGCAGCGCGCATACGAGAGATCGGCGATGAGCTGACGGATGTGTGGAACGCGTCTCAGCGAGCAGACGTAGGCGTCGACATCTCGACCGGTGCGATCGCGTTGCAGGAGTACGCGGACCTCGTCAGCTCCGCGACGAACCGGATCGACGCGCTGACCATGGCTCCGCGCAACGATCGACCGATCGCGACGGCGGACGGTGTCTTCGAGGTGCTGGCACGCGGGGTCGAGGTCAGGGTCGTGTACGACAGTCGACTGCTCGAGTCTCCCGAGGCGATCGAGGTGGTGGAGACGTGCATGGCGGCCGGCGAACAGGCAAGGGTGTTTCCCGGCGTTCCGATCAATCTCGTCATCGTCGACGACGCAGTGTCCGCCAATGTCACCTCTGATGGCGATGAGGAGGTGCACGTCGCCAACATTCGGAATCGTCGGCTCGTCGCGGGGCTGCGCAGCGTGTTCGAGTCCTACTGGCAGCTGTCGATGCCGCTCGCCGACGAGAGACTCGTGCTGGATGGCTCGAAGGAATTCCGGCATCTCGTGCGCTTGCTGAGCATCGGGCTGACCGACCGGTCGATCGCGCGGGAGCTCGGAGTGTCCGAACGCACCGTGGGCCGCCGGGTCACTCGCCTGCAGGAGCTGCTCGGAGCGGATACCCGCTTCCAGCTGGGACTGCAGATCGCCAGACATGGCTGGGTGTGACCCGACGGCCGACGTACCGTGCCAGAGGTTCCGTCAGCGCGCGTCGGGAGCGACGATCTCGGGCAGCACCTTCTCGAAGGAGTCGGCGACCGTCAGGCTCGGGAGGATGTGCCCTTGGTCGCCGGCACTCTTGACCAGGTCGACAGCCCAGGCGGAGCTGCGGTAGCGCTGGTTGGGCGTGCCGTGGTGCCCGGGATTGGAGAAGCTGCAGTCGCCGACGTTGTAGAACGTCTGGAGATCCTGCAGGGTGTACGCCTTGTTGAGCGACTCGCCGCGCTTGTGGACCGTGAAGTACGTGCCGAGGGCATCGGCCATCAGCTCCGTACGGCGGGTGGCCTCAGCCTCGTCGGTGATGCTGGTCTCGAAGAGATTGTCCGAGTACTGGACCTGATGTCCGAACTCGTGGGCCATCACCGCACGTCCGCCGACCCGGCCGAGGCCGAGTTCGTTCCACATCTGGAGGATGCCCTGTCCCATCGCCACACGGCGGGTGATGCCGAGCGTCTCGAGGGTCGCCTGCGAGTCGCCGGCGTGGGCGGGGTCGATCGCGAACGCGTTGAGCGAGAACATCGGGTTCTCGACGCCGCCCGGGAACCCGTTGAGCTTGCCCGAACTGAGACCGCCCTCGACGCCCCACTGAAGGAAGAGCGCGCCGAGCGGGCTGATCTTGCTGAGGCCGTCGTACACGTACTGACGGTCGGCCGAGGCGTCGGGGCCGAGGACCTTGGCATCGAGCGAGACGAGCCCAACGTTGCTGGTGTCGACGTCCCAGAACCGCTGGAGGTTCGTGAACGTGCGAGCGAGCTCGTCGGTGTTCGCTCCGTTGGGTCCGAGAGCGGTGTTCTGGGGGTTGGTGGGCGTCTTCATCAGGGTCCAGTACTGGATCAGAAGGTCGGGCGACAGACCCAGGAAGCCGTTCTGATACCAGTCCCACGACGCAGGGTCGATCTGCGCGATCTGACCGCGGGCCCACTCGCGGAAGTCCGTGGTCGAGCACTTGTAGTCGTCGGGGTTGATGGCCCCGGAGGTCCACTCGTTGTCGACGCCGGCATCGGTGAGCGCTGCCTTGACCCGGGTCAGGGACTTCGCAGCGGCCGCGACGAGTGCGTCGTCGGATGAGGCCGCCTCCTCGGCGGCCGCTCGAGTGTCGGCATCGAGATCGAGGCCGGCGATGTAGTCGTTGAACTCCTGGCGCAATTGCGAGATATCTGCGGACTCGGCTGCCGCGTTGGGCGCGGCCACGGCGACGGTGGTCGCGGTGGGGGAGATCGCGTTGGCTGTACCTGCGCAGGTGAGTGACATGGTCGCAAGCGAGGCGACGGCCAGGGTTGCCAGGAAGGGGGGCTTCATCAGTACTGACTCCTCAATGTCGCCAGGCTGGGTGTGCGCCTGGGCCTGATCGGCATTCAAACGACGCTGAGCAGGTCAGTGGAAGGCTTTCGGAGTGGCAGGTACCGGACATGTCCGGTCCCGGACATGTCCGGGACCGGACATGTCCGGTCCCGGACAGGGCATGTGGTGGTTCGCGCGAACTGCCTGGCCTTGACGCCGCTTTGCGTGGAGCGCGGTCACGGAGCGGCCGACCGACGGACGATCGGTGCCGCTGTAGGTCAGCGTCGGCCGGGTGCGCACCGGCCCGGCGGCTACTGCCAGAACGGTCCGCACCCGGGGAGCCGTCCGGGCCGCCGGGGTGCCCTCGGTCGACCAGGAGCACCACGTTGCGACGTGGGTTGCGCCCACTGTTGCGCGACCCGAAGAGCCGGTTCCGCATCTATGCGGGCTGAGCCCGCGGCAGTTCGGCAAGTTGGTCACTGCGGTGCGGCGCGAGGGTGCGGACCCGGTGCGCAAGGGCCGGCTGTGGTGCCTGCCCCTGGAGGACCGGATCCCGCTGGGAGCGGGGACGGCACTCTGGTCCCCACGCGGGATCACACGGTTGCCGAGCAGTCGAAGAGCTACCGGTACTCGACCAACCACCAGGTCGTCATCGGCGCCGACCCTCGACTCGTCGTCGCCGTCGGCCGGCCGGTCACCGGTAACCGAAACGACTCCAACGCGTGGGAACTGTCCGATGAGAAAAGCCGCCGTCGGCCGGACCACGGTCATCGCGGACGGCGGCTACCGGGGCACCGGGCCTGAGGGGAAGATCCTTCGCGACTGCCGTCTGCAGGGCGACGGCTCCCCACCTCGCCCTCTCGGAGGATGCTCAGTCGAGACAGAACTCGTTGCCCTCGATGTCCTGCATCACGATGCACGACTCATTGTCGTCATCGGCAAGCAGCAGTCGCACGCGTACCGCGCCGAGCGCGACCAGCCGTGCGCACTCGGCCTCGAGCGTGGCGAGGCGCTCTCCACCCACGAGCCCGGTGCCGACCCGCACGTCAAGATGCAGTCGATTCTTGACGACCTTGCCTTCGGGAACGCGCTGGAAGTACAGCCGCGGGCCCACGCCTGAGGGATCACTGCAGGCGAACGCTGAACCCTGCCGCTCAGGCGGCAGAGAGCGATCGAAATCGTCCCACGTGGCAAACCCCTCCGGTGGCGGCGGTACGACGTACCCCAACACCTCGCACCAAAAGCGAGCGACGCGCTCAGGTTCAGCGCAGTCGAAGGTGACCTGGAACTTCTTGATCGATGACATCGGCGCACCATAGCAGGGGGAGTCTTTTGGCTCATTTCCCGGTGTGAGTCCGCATGTTGTTGGGAGGACGGCCTCTGCGGGCCGCTGCCGTGCCGTACGGTCGCAGGGGGTGAACCGATGTAGAGAAGGCGCCTCCCGAGTGAGGACCGGAACCCCTGAGCCGGCATGGACGTAGTTTCCACGCGCATGAGCCGAGGAGAGCAGGTGCAACCAAATCGAACCGGCCCCCGGCACGCCTTCGAAGGGACGCGCCGGGGGCCGGCCGGATCGCCGGCACCTCTATCGGCGGGCGCCGGCGGAAGTTGCGGGGTCAGCGGCGGCAGTCCCGGTGGGCGGGGTGCCCGACGCGGGTCCAGGTGCCGGCGTGCGAGTGGTGGTGCCGGTCCCGGTATCCCGGGTGTCGCAGCCGTGTCCAGTGGCCCGCCGCCTCCATGCAGTGGCGCGACGCCGTCGGCGCCTGGTGGTGTTGCGGCGTGGCCGATGCGGTGCCGACCGTGCCGACGACCGCGCCCGCAGCCAGGGCCACCGTCGCTGCCCCCAGGGCCGCAGCCCTCTTCAACCCGTTGATCATGTTCAGACCTTTCCGTACGAGTCGGGGCTGATGCCCCGCCATTCCCCGGACCGGTTCGGTCGGGGACGCACTGATCGTCCACCTTGTGACACCCCCAAATACTGAAAAAACTCTGCCTGTCATGAAATGCAAATGGATTTCTCACTCGTTTCAAATATTCATATACATGCGCCAGGTGTAGTGCGTCATGAGCGGACTCCATGGCGATCAGCGAGCGCCCGTGCGCGTGAGGGAGTGGTTGCGACGGCCGACCAGGTCTGCGAGGACGAGGGACCAACTCGGTTGGGTGCTCGGCGTCGACGACTTCGCGCTCAAGCGTCGCCACCGCTACGCCATGATCCTGACCGATGCCGACCCCGGCGAACGGGTCGACGTGCTTCCGGAGCAGCGCGTGGGTCGGCCTCCGGTGCGGGGCGCCGTACGGCTGGAGCGGGTGGAGTTGCCCGGCGTCGGGATGCTGGTGCACAACTGCGGTCACGGCGGCGCCGGAGTCACCGTGGTGTGGCGTTGCGCCCGGGAGGCGGCCCGGCTGGTGCTCGGGGGCCGGGCCGCCTCGGTCTAGTCGAGCGGGTCCCTGTCCTCGTCGTGCGCCCGAAGGGCAAGCACGACGAGGACCCGGCTGCGGTGGGACGTCAGCACTTGTCCACGGGCGTGCCCGCCACGAGCTCGTACTGGGCACGCGCGTCGAGCAGCAGCGGCACCAGCGCGCGCATCGACTGCCGCAGAGGCACGAACGCGCCGTCGCCCTCGGGCCGCACCGTCACGCCGTGCAGGGCGAGTTCGTCCTTGACGTCGGCGTACTGGGCTGCGGTGAGCCGGTAGCCGCAGGGCGCCTTGTCCAGTACCTCGGACGGCTGTGCGGGCTCGTTGTCCGCGCCGCCGAGGTAGACCGGGCCGCGGTCGCTGTAGCCCGCCGCCCTGGCGGAGTGGGTGGCCGACACGATCTGGCCGTGCCGCTCCCTGGTGTAGTCGAACAGGCCGCCGAGAGCGGAGAGGTGGGATTGCACGCGACGACGGCGGTTCAGCGCCGGGTCGGCCTTCTCGGCGTCACTGAGCGCGTCGACGCGGCTTTCGATGAGCAGGCCGACGGAGTGCTTGACCCCCGACATATTGCGCAGGATGCGTTCCTGCCCGTCACCGGCAGTCTGCTTGAGGGGCTCATCGGTGACCGGGTCGGTCCAGATGCCGTACGTGCCGGTCGAGTACCCGGCACCGTTCGCGGCCGGCCGTACATACGAACCCGACAGGGCTTCGGCCGTCTCGTGCACCTTGGGGTCGGTGTTGAGATTGCGCGGCCACAGGTCGAAGAGGTCCTTGTCGTAGTACTTGGGCGTGGCGCCGTACTCGTGCAGGTCGTAGACGACGTCGGGCTTCTGGTCGCGGATCACGGCGGCCATGGCCCGGCCTTCGGCGGTCTGCAGGGCAAGGTGGTCGCGGTTGATGTCGACGCCGTCGGAGTTGCCCCGGGTGTTGGCGGCGCGGCCGTCCGGGTTGGCGGTGGGCACGACGAGGAGAGTGCTGTGGGCGAGCCAGTTGCGGGTCCGCGCGTCCTGCGCGAAGGAGAGGTCGCGGATGGTGGTCAGACAGGCCTCACGTCCGGAGGGCTCGTTGCCGTGCTGAGAACAGACCAGCAACACCGTTTCGGCGGTGCGGTGTTCGCCGATTCGTACGAGCTGGAGCGGGCGCCCCTGCTTGGTGGTGCCGATTTGGGACACGGACATCCGGTCGCTGGCCTTGTCGACGGCGGCGAGGAAGTCCTGCTCCTCGGGCTGGGTCGTCCAGCGCGCACCGCCGGAGGTTTCGAATCCGGTACGGGGCGGGGAGTCGGCGGCCTGCGCGGGCGCCGTCACCAGGGGTGCGGCAAGTGCGGCCGTCGCGATGGCCAGGGCGAGGGTGCGGCTACGCGGTGTCATCAGAGACTACCTCCCGGGATGCGGTGGGCCGGGCGCGGCGGGGCCACGCCCTCGGAACGGGACGCGTGGGGGGTGACGGACGCGGACGGCACGGAGGTGCCCCCTGCTCGAGCGGAGCCGAGAGCTTGGGGGACCTCGGTGGCGCGTACGAAGGCTTCGGCGCCGCCGACGAACGGCACCCGGGCCGAGGTACGGGCCAGGTCGAGGGTGAGGGTCGGGGTGCTGGACGGCGGGTCGATGAGGTCCTGGTCGGTGCCGGCGACGATCAGGGCGAGACGGTGTCCGGCCGGGACGACGTGGTCGCTCGCCGCGAGGGACAGGGTGATCGTGTAGGGCTTGCCGGGGGTGAGGGGCCGGCCCTTTCCGGGGTCGGCGTAGGTGCCGAGGTCGGCCCAGCCGCGGCTGAAGACGGTGTGGTTGACGTCGGTCGTCTTCGTCTTGGTCTCCTTGAAGCAGGAGCTGTCGCCGCTGGTGCTCGCGCCCCAGCAAGTCCGGTCGGCGAGGGTGGTGATGCCTTCGCCGGAGCCCGCGTAGTCGCGGATGGTGGCGGGTCCGAGGTCGACGAGGACGGCCGACAGGTGAGCGGTCGTGGTCGTGGGGGTCGCGGTCAAGGTCACCGTGGACGAGCCGGACAGGCGCAGGTCGTGGGCGAGCGGCGGCGTCACGAATCCGGCCTTGGCGGCGGTCCGTTGGTCGATCCCGGCGGCCCAGTCGTCCTCGCTCAGCTTCGGGTCGTCGGTGAAGGTCTCGGTGGCGCCTGCGGGGGCGCGGTGCAGGCCGAGGGTGCCGACGCCCGGTGTGCTGCCGTTGCCGGGGCGCAGGGTGGTCGCGGCGGTGGAGCGGGGCGGCCAGACGCGGTCGGTGGACCAGTGGTCCGGGGTGCGCTCGATGTCGGCCATGGGTTCGCGGTCGACGCCGTTGTCGTAGCCGAGGAGTTCATGGTCGAACCAGCGGTGCAGGGTGCGGACCCACTCCGCGCGCCGGAAGTCGAAGGGGTCGACATGGCCGGTCTGCGACAGCCAGATCTTGCGCTCGACGCCTGCCTTCGCCAGGGCGTCCCACCACTGTCCGAAGTGCTTGGTGCGCACGTTCAGGTCCTGCATGCCGTGGACGACGAAGACGCTGGCCTTCACCTTGTGAGCGTCCTTGACGTAGTCGCGCTCGTTCCACAGCCGGGTCCAGTCGCCGGTGCGCGGCGCCTCGTCGACCAGGCGCTTCTGCACGGCGGCGCAGCGGGCGCGGGCGGCCGGGCTCTCCACGTAGTCGGACAGCCACTCGGGTCCTGAGTCGTAGAGCGGGGCGCCCTGCGCGAAGTAGTAGTCGTACCAGGAGGAGATGCCGCCGATCGGGACGATCGTCTTGAGGCCCTTGACGCCGGTGGCGGCGACGCCGTTGGCGATGGTGCCGTCGTAGCTCTTGCCGATCATTCCCGTGGCGCCATTGGTCCAGGAGGCGCGGACGCGGTCGCCGCCGGTGCGGGTGGCGTAGCCGTGGGCGCGGCCGCCGAGCCAGTCGACGACGGCCTTCGCGGACTGGATGTCGGAGCGGCCGCCGACGTCGACGCAGCCGTCGGAACGGTTCGTGCCGGCCAGGTCCACCGCGACGAAGGCGTAGCCGCGGGGCACGAAGTAGTTGTCGTAGAAGAGCGGGAACTGGACCGGGTTGCCGTGCGCGTCGTAGGTCTTCTTCTGGCTTTCGTTGCCGCGCCCGCAGCAGGAGTAGTAGGGGCTCGCGTCCATGATCACGGGTATCTTGCGGCCCTGGGCGGCGGGTTCGCGGGGGCGGACGATGTCGACGGCGACGCGGTCGGTGCGGCCGTCGCCGTCGCCGTCGAGCCCGGTGTCGACCCAGACGGTTTCGCGGATCGCGTCGGCGTACGAGTAGACGGGCCGGCTCTCGCGCGGAGCCGCGGCAGCGGGTGCTGCGACTCGCTCGGTACCGGGGGCGCCGTGTGCGGCACCCGGGAACAGGAACACGGTCATTAAGGCGGCGGTGGCCGCGGACGCCAGTGAGCTGCCTCTGAGGCGCGTGCGGCGGGCAAATTTCGGCATGCGGGGAAGGTACATCGGTCAACTGCTGTGCAAAAGAGGGCAATGTGCGATTGCGAAAGGTCCGTGGGGTGGATTTACGCATGTCGGCCGAATGGCGATCGTGTGACGCGTGCGGCCATGGACACGCCAGCGGCGGCCGAGGCTGCAGGGAGTCAAAGGACCACATGTGCCTACGACTTGAAGCTTCAGTGCACCGCAGTCTCATCGCCGCGAGCGTGCTCGTGGCCTGCTTCCTGCCGACGATCCCGGCGTCGGCCGCCGACTGCTCGCCCGGGGCCCTGGGCATCGGGGATCCCCACTACCCGGCCAGCGGCAACGGCGGCACGACGGCTCGCACTACGACCTGCGGCTGAAGGGGCAGCTGAAAACCGACCTGTTGGAGGCCGTCCTATCGCTGACGACAGCCGGAGCGAACTTAAAGAGGAGTGTGCCCACCCGCTGGTCACCGAATCTCATGTTTGTGTCGAAGCAGCGCGGTGAGTGTGCGTGGCCAGTCTGGTGTCACCCAGATCAAGCGGCTGGGGAAGTGCGAGTCGTCCAGCTGACGCCGCCGGGGTGGAGGACATGGGCGCGCCGGGCCGGCCGACCGTCTCCTACGCGGCATTCACCGACCTGGACGGCAACGGCTGGACCTTGCAGCGGTTCCCTCCCATGACAGATCACTGAACCGCCTTGCGGCGGGCGGCGACGCAGAACACCGCGGGCATCCAGCTGACCGTGTGCGGGGCTCAATGGCCGCCGGCCTTGCCGGTGTGCTGCTTCTCCAGCCCGTCAAGGAGGGCGTGGAGGCCGAGTTCGAAGGTCCCGTCGGGGGCGGCGGCGTAGCCGGTCGCCGCAGGGGTCTCCAGGCGGGCGCGCAGGCGCGGGTAGCGCATCGCGATCTCTTGGGCTTGGGTCATGGCGGCCTGGACCTGCTCTTCCGCGGTGGTGCTGCCGTCCCCGAGTTTGCGGGTGAGTGCAGCGGTCGCGGCGGTGCCGGCGGCGTTGCCGAGGACGTAGGTGAAGACGGCGGCCGCGGCCTGGTCGGCCTGGGTGGCGGTGAAGCCGGCGGTCTCGTAGACGGCGAGATGGTGGTCGTCGTGGCGGGCTTTGCCCTCGCCGTAGACGACGTGGGCAGCGAGGACCTGCACCAGCCAGGGGTGCCTGGTGAACATCGCGTACAGGTCGGTGGCCATCGTGGTGGCCGCGGTGCGCCAGTCGACCGTTGCCAGGTCGGGTAGTTCGAGCTCGCTCCAGACCTGGTCGGTGGCGAGCAGCACGAGGTTGTCCTTGTTCTTGACGTGCCAGTACACGGCGGTAGCAGCGGAGTTGAGCCGTTTGCCCAGGGCGCGCATGTTCAGGCCTTCGAGGCCGTCAGTGTCCAGATGCTCGATGGCGGCATGGACGATCTGGTCGCGGGTGAGGGTGTTGCGTGCCATGTCCTCAACGGTACGCGCCGTCTTGCACTAAGTTCAACTTTTCGGCTACGTCCTAGGCGGACTCGATGGTCTCGGCGCGTGTGGAGTGTGAAGCCTGTGAGGCCGGGCAGTTGGCCGGCATCGACAGCGTCAATCCATGTGGGGAGCCTGGGGCCGAGGCGGTCGGTGGGGGTCTCGCCGAAGTCGCGCACGTGCTGGGCGGCGGCATCCATACGCCTCCGGTCCCACCCCGCGTCCCTCTCATGTCCGGCAGCGGTCACCCGCAGTCGGGAGCCTCCTCCAGGGCCGCACCGTCGAGCGCCTTGGTGAGCCGGTCGAGGCGGGCGCGCAGCTCGCGGATCTCGTCGACGGTGAAGCCGGTCGCCGTGCCGATCCGGTGCGGCACCCGGAGCGCCCGCTCGCGCAGTGCCGCGCCCTCCTCGGTGAGCCGCGCCTCGACCGACCGTTCGTCGCGCGCGCTGCGCTCCCGATGCACCAGGCCGGCCGCCTCGAGCCGCTTGAGCAGCGGGGACAGGGTGCCGGAGTCCAGCCGCAGATGCTCCCCGAGCCGCTTCACGGGCGTGTCGCCGTGCTCCCAGAGCACCAGCATCACCAGATATTGCGGGTAGGTCAGCCCGAGCTCCTTGAGGACCACGCGGTAGACGCCGTTGAAGGCACGCGAGGCGGCATGCAGTGAGAAGCAGATCTGGCGGTCCAGACGCAGCCACTCCTCGTCCGGCGGGGCGCTGGGTGGAACCTCGGTAGTCATACGGCCAGGATAACCGGACACCGCGCCATTTGATTGTGCACAACTCAATTGTGTGCTCTACTTACGTCCGCAACCGATACTCGTATCGCTTCGAGAGGACTTGGTCCCCATGGACACGCTCTACACCGCCGTCGCCACCGCCACTCACGGCCGGGACGGCCGCGCAGTCAGCTCCGACGGCAAGCTCGACCTGCAGCTGGCGATCCCGGTGGAGATGGGCGGCAGCGGGCAGGGCACCAACCCCGAGCAACTGTTCGCCGCGGGGTACGCCGCCTGCTTCGCCGGCGCCCTCGGCGTGGTCGGCCGGCAGGCGAAGGTGGATGTCAGTGATGCCGCGGTCACCGGTGAGGTCGGCATCGGCAAGCAGGGCGAGGGTTTCGCGCTCGCCGTCACCCTCCGCATCGAACTGCCCGACAGCATCGACAAGGCCACCGGCCGCAAGCTGGTCGAGCAGGCCCACCAGGTCTGCCCGTACTCCAACGCCACCCGCGGCAACATCCCGGTGGACCTCGTCGTCGAGTAAGAGGTCCTGAAAAAGGCGTTGGACGTGTCGGCGGGTGATCAGCCAGGAATGGCAGGAACAGCCGAAACGGTCCGCCGGACAAACGGACGGACCGTCACGAAACATCGAATTCAAAGAAAGGTTAAAGACCAGAATCGCCCTGCTAACCTTCCCCACGCGAAACGTCAATCCCGCTTTCGACAAGGGACGTGCCTCCATGATGCCCACCGGTTCGGTCTCGGGAAAGGAACACGGGGCCATCGCGGCGGACATCGAGCGGCGCATAGCCGACGGGGTCTACCTCGCCGGGCAGAGGCTGCCCAGCGAGCAGGCCCTTGCGGAGGAGTACGCCACAACCCGGGCCCGGGTCCGCACCGCTCTGGCGTCCCTGGCCCGTCGAGGTGTGCTGGTCTCGCGGCCCAACTCAGGTTGGCTCGTCCAAGTCGGGCATCAGACGCAGACGGTGGGGGAGATGCGCTCGTTCTCGCAGTGGGCCGCGGAGCACGGGCGTGAATTCGGCGGGCGGATTGTGCGCCGCGAGCGCGGTGGCGCGACTGCGCGGGAAGCCTGTCTGCTCGGCATCGGGCTGGGCGAGGAGATCCTGCGTTTCGCCCGGGTGCGCACGCTCGGCGATCGTGCAGTCATGGTCGAACGGTCGACGTGGGCGCCGTGGGTGCTACCGGTGATCGACGCGCTTCCCGACGACGTGCCTTCCCTCTTCGGCGCGCTGGACTTCGCCGGCGTTCGAGCCGTCCTCGGAGACCACCGGATCGAGGCGGTCGCGGCCTCCAGTGAGGATGCCCGGCTGTTGAACCTTCGGCGCTCCAGCCCGTTGTTGCAGGTCAGCCGCACTACCGCGACCTGCGACGGGCAGATGGTCGAAGTCGCGGTCGATCGCTACGTGTCTGATTTGATGGCCGTCGACGTTCGGGCCGGGGACGTCGCGCGGACGTTGCTGTCTCCGCGCGAGTGAGCGCACAAGGCACCGGACGCGGCCCACTGCGCGCAGTCGGCGATCGAATCCGACCGTTTGAGCACCGAACTCACTGGTCGTCGTGACATGTTCATTAGGCATTAATCCGCGGCGCTTCCGATCAGAACTGCATTCACCAGTCAGTTCATGCGTATCAGGAGCGTCCGATGGCCACCGACCCCGAGCTTTCTCAGTCCGATTACTCGCAGCAGGAAGTGATTGTCCCCGACTCGATCCTGCGATCGGGACTCTCGCGGCGAGGCATGCTCAAGGCCATGGGCCTTTTCGGCGGCGCGACCGCGCTCGTCGGTGGCGGCGCTCTCGGTCTGACTGCCACCGGCGGACGCGGGAAGCCGGCAGCCTACGTCCTGCCCGAGGGCTTCACCGGCACGATGGCCGACCTCAAGCACGTGGTGATCCTGATGCAGGAGAACCGTTCCTTCGATCACTACTACGGGGCGATGCCCGGGCTCCGCGGCTTCAACGACAAGCAGGCACTGCGGTTCCAGAACGGCACCACCGTCTTCTCACAGCCCAGCGGCTCGAGCACGGTCAAGCCGAAACACTCACGACCGTTGCCCAATCGACGACCGGCCTCGCCCACGACTACGGCACGGGCGCCTCGGCATGGAACGGCGGCCGGTACAACAACTGGGTGCCGGCCAAGGGCAGCGCGACCATGAACTACCTCACCGGCGACGAGATCCCGTGGCAGTGGTCGCTGGCCAGCAACTACACCGTGTGCGACAACTACCACTGCTCGCTCATGGGGCCGACCACGCCCAACCGGCTCTACCTGTGGACCGGCACGTCCAACGGCGTCACCGGCAACGGCGGCGAGACCTCCGGCAACCGAGCCTGGCAGACCTACCCCGAGGCGCTCCAGGCGGCCGGTGTCTCGTGGCGCGTCTACGTCGACAACAACAACGGCGACGGATGGCGGGGCGATTACCAGGACAACCCGATCCGCGGCTTCGCCACCTTCACCCCGAGTGCGGCGAACCTCGCCGACACCACCAAGACCGCTCCCGGCACCGGCCTGGTGTGGCGCGCCAACTCCTTCCCGTACGCTCCCGACGGCCTGCCCGACAACGACAGCGACACCAACCTCAACGGCGTCCTGGGTGACTTCATCGCCGCCTGCGCCCCCGACGCCGAGTTCCCGCTGCCGCAGGTCTCCTGGATCGTCTCGCCGTACAGGTGGTCCGAGCACCCCTCCGCCAACCCGGAGCACGGCGCTCACTACACGAACCGCGTGATCCAGGCCCTGCAGAGCAACCCGGACATCTGGAACCACACCCTGCTCATCCTGAACTTCGACGAGAACGACGGCTACTTCGACCACGTCCTGCCGCCGTTCCCGGAGCCGGGAACAGCCAACGAGTACTCCGGCGGCACCCCGCTCGGCTACGGCGCCCGCGTCCCGATGACTCTGATCTCGCCGTGGAGCCGGGGCGGCTGGGTCAACTCCGAGGTCATGGACCACACCTCGATCATCCGCTTCCTCGAAGTGTGGACCACCTCGATGGGCACCCCGGCGCTGAGCACCATGATCACACCGTGGCGGCGCACCATCAGTGGCGACCTGACCAGCACAATCGACTTCTCCCGTCCGGTCCTTGACTCCCCGTCGCTGCCGGACACCGCCGCCCTGGTCGCGATCGCCCGAGCCGGCGGCACGATCGCGACGCAGGTGCCCGCCGAGGACCAGTGGAGCGACTACCCGCCGCTGCGCCCGCGTCCGCTGTCCTTCCACGCGCACAGCACCTTCTCCGAAGACCGCGGCACCGGGAAGGTGACCGCGAAGATGAGCCTCTTCGGCGGGCCGGACGGCAAGGGTGTCAGCCTGCAGGCGTTCCCCGACAAGTACAAGGCGTTCACCAACACGCCGTTCACGGTGACCACCGCCGCGCCGCGCTCCTACACCTGGGACGCCTCGGGGTATCAAGGCCGGTACGCGTTCTCGATCTACGGTCCCGACGGATTCGTCCGCTCCCACGCCGGCACGGTCCTGCCCGCCGGGCAGAACAACGCCGGCGTACCGCGCGTCGACGTCGACCTGGTCGCCGGCGCCAAGCCGACCGTCACGATCATGCTGCACAACGACGGCCTCCAGCAGGTCCGCTACACCCTGACCGCGAACGACCACGTCGGCGGCACCCAGGACTACTGGGTCGCGCCGGGCCGGTCGAAGAAGGTCACGTGGCCTACCGCCGACGGCTACTACGACATCGTCATGACCGCCGACACGGGCACCGGCTGGAACCACCGCTACGCCGGGCGCATCGCCCAGATCACCGCTTGATTCCGCTTCCCTTTCTCCGACCCGACCTCTCCCGACCTCGTCTTTCGGAGCACTTTATGGCCGTTTGGCTCCATATACCCCGTCATGCGTCGCGCCGTCTCATGGCTGCCGGTGTCTCGGCAGTCCTTGTGATCCCTGGCCTGGCCTTGTGCCAAGCCCAGCCGGCGGCGGCTGACCCGACCTTCGACCCGAGTGATTCCGTCGTGCCGGTGGTGTCGTACAACTTCGACAACGACTCGGGCACGACTGCCGTCGACAGCTCGGACCGGAAGAACAACGGCACCTGGAGTGGCACGCCTGCCTACGGGGCCGGGGTGTCGGGCAAGGCGCTGCATGTGAGTGCCGGAAAGAACTTCGTGACGTTGCCGAGGGTGGCCGGCCAGACCGACGGCTCGGGCAGCTTCGCCATCGAAACCTGGTGGTACGACAACTCGGAGACAAGTGACGCTCCGATGATCGCCAACCAGAACTTCGCCTCGTGCAGCAACCCCGATTCACGTACTACCACCTCAGCGGCACCTACCAGCAGCGCTCGTGCTTCGGCATCAACGGCACGAAGACCTACACCACCACCCGCACCTCGTCGATCCAGAACGGGTGGCACCACCTCGCGTTGGTGGTGGACAGCACGGAGCACACCTACGACTACTACGTCGACGGCATCCTCTTCTCGTCCACACCGACGATCTCCGGCAGCAGCGTCGCAAACTTCAACTCGGGCCTTCCCATCCGCATCGGCCAGGACGGAACCGGCACCTACAGCGCCACCGACGACGCACTCGTCGACGACTTCAACTTCTACAACCAGGCCATCAGCGCCGATCAGATCGCGGCCGACTACGCGGCGACCAACCCGGCCACCCACTTCCCGGTAACCGTCACCAACGATGGCCACGGCACCGGCACGGCGTCCGTGCTCGCGCCGGCCGCGGGCGAGACCGACAAGCTGACCGCAAAGCCCGACACCGGCTACACGTTCGACTCGTGGGTCCCGGTGACGCCGTCCACGCTGGAGATCAACAGCGACGGCACGTTCACCGCGCCTGCCAGCCCTGTCACCGTCAAAGCCACGTTCAGACCGAACACCTACACAGTCACCTATGACGGCAACGGGGCGGACGGCGGGGCGATGAGCGCGCAGACGCTGGCCTACGACCAGTCCGCCACGCTGACTGCGAACCACTTCACCAACGTGGGCAAGCACTTCATGGGCTGGAGCCTCACCCCGAACGGTGCACTGGCCTACACCGACCAGGACACCGTCAAGAACCTCACCTCCACTGACAACGGCAACGTCACCCTTTACGCCCAGTGGGTGCCGGCAGGCACCTTTCAGGTGACCGAGACCGGCGACAGCCACGTCAAGGTGAGCTCATCCTCCGACTCGACCGGGGGCTGGGTGGTTCCCGGCTCGAAGGTCACACTGACCGCCACCCCTGCGACGGGCTACTCCTCCACCTGGCAGGCCGACTCCCCGGCCGACCTGACGATCGCGGACGACGGCACCTTCACGATGCCCTCGCAGAACGTCGTCATCAAGGCGGTGTCATCGGCCAACAAGTACACGGTCGTCTTCGATGGCAACGGCGCCACCGGCGGGGCCACCGCCACACAGCCGTTCACCTATGACCGGTCCGCCGCGCTGACCGCGAACGGCTTCAAGCACGACGGCTACGGCTTCCTCGGCTGGGCGACCAGCCCGACCGGTAAGCCGGCCTACACCGACGGCCGGAACGTCACCAACCTGACCGCGACCGCCGACGGAAAGGTCACCCTGTACGCAGTCTGGGGTCGCTACCGCGCGGCCGGCGACACCGTCGCGCCGGTGGCCTCCTACGACTTCGACGCCGACAAGAACGGTGCGGTCAGCGACGGCTCCGGCCAGGGCAACAACGCCGTATGGAAGGGCACCCCCGCCTACGCGAAGGGCCTCTCGGGCCGCGCTGCCCACGTCAGCGCCGGAACCAACGTCCTCCAACTGCCGAAGGTGGCCGGCCAGACGGACGGCTCGGGCAGCTTCTCGTTCTCCACATGGTGGGGCGAGTACGGCGAGACCTCCGACTCCCCGCTGGTGAGCAATCAGAACTTCGGCTCGTGCTCCAACGCCGGTGTCTCGCTGCACCACCTCTCCGGCACGTCGACGACCCGGGCCTGCTGGGGCCAGCCGACCGGCAGCACGCGCCAGTACTCGGAGACGAACCCGACCGCGTTGAAGGGCAAGTGGCACTACCTCACCGTGGTGGTCGACCGTAGCGCGCAGAAGATGAGCTACTACGTCGACGGTGCGCTGTTCACCACCTCCTCCGCCTCCCAGATCACCTCGGCGACCAACTTCAACTCCGGCCTTCCGTTCACGATCGGCCAGGACGGCACGGGCACCTACACCGCCTCCGTCGACGCCCTGGTCGACCACTTCGACTTCTACAACCAGCCGCTCACGGCGGCCCAGGTCGCCAACGACTACAACGCCACCAGGCCCGCCGACGCCGCGCTGCCGGACGAGTCGACGGTCGACGTGCCGACCACCCCCGTCGCCACCGTGCCCGAGGGCTTCGTCACCGACACCTTCCACGCCCCGCAGGCCCAAGTGAAGGCCGCGGTCTCGCAGTCGGTGGCTGGCCTGTGGAACGGCAACACCGTCACCTCCTACAAGAAGACCAGCGGTGATTCCTGGCTCAGCGTCGATGCTCACGGCGTCGTGAGCGGTACCGCACCGAGCACAGCGCCCCAGCACCCGGGCACGATCACCGTGCAGGCCACCGACGGGACCACGACCTCCCAGATCACCGTCGAGGTTCCGGTCATCGCCGACGATGACGCCCCACAGGCCGCTGCCGCGACCTGGAACCTCTGGGACGCCGGCAAGCATGTGGACGACTCGCTGCTGAAGAACCTCGCCGTCATCGCCAACAACGGCCTCGACGTCATCGGCGTCCAGGAGGACGGCGGAACCGGCGCGCACCAGCTCGCGAAGGCACTCGGTTGGTACGACTACGAGGGCGCAGGCGGTATCGGCATCGTTTCGGCCTGGCCCATCTCTTCGACCGGGGTTGTCCCCGCGACCGACTCGGCCCCCGCCGTCGGTGTGACCGTCAACGTGGGCGGCCGGAACGTCCGGGTGTGGTCTGCTGCTCTCGACGAGACTGCCTACGGGCCGGAGCAGGCTTGCGCCAAGGCCGGAACCGACGCGTCGGCCGTTGTCGCCGCGGAGAAGGCGGGCACCCGCTACGCCCAGGCTCAGGCCATCGCCGCCGCGATCAAGCCCGAGGTCGACTCGGCCGAGACCACGCCCGTGGTGTTCCTCGGCGACCTCGCCTCCCCGTCGGCCGCCGACTGGACCGAGGCCACCGCTGCCAAGCACTGCAACGTCGGCGCCGTCCACTGGCCGGTGCCCGATGCCCTCACCGGCACGGGCCTGACGGACTCCTTCCGCAAGGCCCACCCCGATCCGACGGCCGATCCCGGGAACACATGGTCGCCCGTCGTGACGACCAATCCGACGACCGGCGCCGCGGAGCCGCACGACCGGGTCGACTACGTCGACTACGCCGGCAGCGACCTCCATATGCTCGGCTCCAACACCCTCGTCGCCGGCTGGCCGTCGGACACCGATGGCAACGCCAACGCCTGGACCAGCGACCACACCGCGGTCGTGACCACCTTCACGCTGGGCACCCCGCTTCCGCCCGCGCCGGCCTCGACCGTCACCGTGGACAAGGACGCGCTGGTCTACCAAGTCGGCCACGGACCGGCCGACGACGCGGCCCTGCGCAGCGCCGTCGGCGTCACGTCCGACTCCGCCGGCGCGACCATCACCGTCGACTCCAGTGACGTCGACTACGGCACGGCGGGCTACTACACCGTGCTGGTCACCGCGAAGAAGGACGGCTACGTCTCCGACCCGGTCGCGGTGACCGTGCACGTGGTGCCAGTCGTCAAGATCACGCTGGTCAAGGACTCCGTCTCCCTCGCCGGCCCCGGCATGACCCGAGCGGAGGTGCTCGACGGTCTCGGCGGGAGGCTCAACGTCCCTGGCTCGATCGACGTCGATCTCTCCCATGTCAACACGTCCATGCCCGGCAGCTACCCGGTGACGGTGACCGGGACCGACGACTACGGGTTCACCGCGACGAAGCAGGCAACGGTCGTGATCATACCAGGGCAAGATGTACATGGCCTCTTGGAGCACGCAGAACCAGAACCCAGGGGACCCGCAAGGCCCGTGGCAGGAGATCGCCATGACGGAGGACGGGACCGCCATCTGGACGGCCTCGCGGATCTTCAACGCGGGCGACGTGGCCGTCCACCAAGGCAAGACCTTCAAGGCGGACTGGCGCACCCGGAATGAGGCCCCCGGTGACCCGACCGGTTCGTGGGAGGAGCAGGCGCCCCCCGGACCGAACGGAATCGCGGCCTGGACACCGACCACGATCTACAACTCCGGCGACCGGGTCACCTATCAGGGCAGCACTTACCAGGCTCAGTGGTACACCCGCAACCAAACCCCGGGTACCCCGAACGGGCCCTGGAAGAAGATCGGCTAGCACCGCGGCAGGCCATGTTTGCCGGCCGGAAGTCCTCGTACTGGACGTACTTGGACTTTCGGCCGGTGCGGTGATGGGAGGACACCGCCCGCTCGAGCGAAGCCGAGCGTGGGAGGCGTAGTTGTAGACGATGCGCGCGTACTTGTCGGACAGCTCTACGAAGACTGCGCCCGCGGCATCAAACGCCACGAAACCGTCGCCCGCCAACTGGACGCCCCGCTGGCTACATCGCCACCTCCGTAGGCTTCCCTCCCGTTGACTGAGGGGAGTTGCAGCGTGGCTCGGTTGCATGGACCTGTTTTGCGCACCCAGCGGCTGGTGGTGGAGCCGATCCGCCGCGAGGACAGCAACGATCTGTTCGAAGCTGTGGTCAGTCAGGACAGCGTGATGCGGTGGCTGGCGACCGGCCGGGCGGACAGCCAATCCGCAGCCGAGGCCATGTGCGACGATCACGTCGCGCATTGGGCCAGGAACGGCTACGGCGACTTCGCGGTCAGGGACGCGACAAGCCATGCTTTCCTCGGACGGGTGGGACTGCGCAATCGAGCCGAGTACGGGGTCGACCTCGGCTTCGCCATCCATCCGCGGGCACAGGGCCGCGGTATCGCGGCGGAGGCAGGCCGTGCCTGCCTGGACCTGGCATTTCGTCGGCTCAAGTTCCCGGCCATCTTCGCGTTCGTCCTGCCTGGCAACATGGCCTCGATCGCGGTGCTGCGCCGCCTGGGTGCCCAGGAGGCCGGGACCGTCCGGTCCAGTGGCCTGCACTGTGTGCGGTACCGGTTCGATCCCACCGTGTACCCGGCCGCGGAAGCGCCTGCGGTGCAGGGCGGTGATGCAGACCTCCGACTGCACTACGCGCCCGGCCCCGGCGACCGGGAGGACACGGCCGCACTCTGCGATGGTCGGCCCGACCCCTTCGGGATCAACGGGCTCGGTCTGGTCTGGTCGGACAAGGAACACACGCTCACGGCTTTCCGTGACAGCCGACTGGTTGCTTCCACGGGGTTGCTGCTGCGGGAGATGGAATTCGACGGGGCACCGCGTCGCGTCGCTGGGCTGGGCAGTGTGCTGGTGCACCCTGCTCATCGGAGCCGGGGCATCGCCAGGACCATGATCAGCGTCGCGATCGAACACGCACGGGAGGCCGGGGCCGAAACGGTGATGCTGCTCTGCCGCCCGGAGCTGGTTCCGCTCTGCACGCAGCTCGGATGGCGCCACATGTTTGTGCCGGTCACCCTCCGACAGCCTGCCGGCCCCCGACCCTGCCCGCTGAGCACCATGACGTACGACCTGGCGGACCTGCCCCAGCCCACCGTCAGCGTGGACCTCCAGGGCCTGCCCTTCTGACGCGCCGGGCAGAGGCTCACCGGCGGCTTCAGACCGCCCCGGCAGCAGGGCGTCCGCCCCAGCGGATGTCGGTCCGGGAAGCGCTGGAGAACCTCCTCGACGCGGTCGAGTTTGGCGTCGTAGACGGGGTCGGAGGATTCCTTCCAGGTCTTGGTGCGTTGGAAGGTGACGCCGCGTCGGGCGAGCAGGCAGCGCAGGGCCTCGCAGCCGATGCGGATGACGCGAGCGTGGACGCGGCGCAGGTAGGCGGCGAGCTTGCGCAGGGACTAGCGGGTGAAGGGCTCGCCGAGCTTGGTCGCTCGGGTGATGGCCGTCTGGATGACGAACTCCTCGTCGTCAGGGCTGAGTCGGCGGGGACGGCCTCCCGCCCAGCGAGGGTCCAGACAGGCCAGGCCGATCTCGTTGAACCGGTGGATCACATCGCTCACCGTGTCCTCGTCGGCGAGATCGTCGGCTGGGCAACGGCGTTCCTCTCATCTCCAGCAGACTTTGGCTTGTTTGAGCAGAAGTTCAGGTCTTTTGCAAAAAACTTTCGCGCATCAGACTCTATCTTTGGCGGATTCGCGCCTATACGATCCGCGCAAGAACTTGGACCGCGTCAGTCGCTCACCAGCGATCCCGGTGAGCGACTGACGCGCAACTCGGCGTAGCCCACGCACTTGCCGTCACTCCATCCCACTCGCACTGCAGCGACCGACCACCCGTTTGCATTTTCCTCTGGACATACCGGCGCATACCACACCCTTCCCGGCCGGACCGTCTCCGCGCGACGGCCCGTTGGTCGGGCGTACCCCCGAGGAGGTTTCATGCGCATAGCCCTCCGCCGCCGCCTCACCGCGTTCGGCGTGCTGCTCGCGCTCGTGGCCAGCGCGCTCATCGGCCTGGCATCGGCGTCCGCCCCGGAGGCGGCCGCGGCCGCGCCGGACAGCCGCGGCATGCAATACAGAGTCTTGGTCTTCACGAAATCCACGGGCGGAGACCCGGCGGCGACCGCCGCAGGTGTCGGCGCCATCAGGCAACTCGGCGATCAACTCCGGTTCGCGGTCCAGGTGACCGACGACGCCCGCAAGTTCGACGAGGAGCACCTCAAGCAGTACCGCGCCGTCGTCTTCCTCAACACCAGCGGCGACTTGCTCACCACCGCCCAGCAGGACGCCTTCGAGGCGTACTACCGTGCGGGCGGCGGCTTCGTCGGCATCGGCTCGGCGATCGAGGCCCAGCCCGGTTGGGACTTCCTGTCCGACGCCCTCGGCACCCGCGCGTCCGGCCGGACCGGCGTGCAGCCCGGCACCATCAAGGTCGCCGACCGCGTCCACGACGCGTCGAAGAACCTGCCGGAGTACTGGACCCGCACCGACGCCTGGTACAACTTCAAGTCCAACGTGCGCGGCAAGAGCCATGTCATCGCCACCGTCGTCGAGGACGCGTTCAAGCAGCAGTCGTGGGGTGGGACGCTCACCGGCATCAGCGGCGGCACGATGGGGCACGACCACCCGGTCACCTGGTGCAAGGACTGGCAGGGCGGCCGCTCGTTCTACACCGCGCTCGGCAACACCGCCGCCAGCTTCGGCGAGACCGACCTGCGCTCGCACCTCGGTGGCGCGATCAAGTGGGCGGCCGGGCAGGCCGACCCGGTGTACTCCGACTGCGGCGCGACGGTGCTGGCCAACTACCAGCAGACGACCGTCGCGGCGCCGCCGAACCTGGGCGAGCCGATCGGCTTCGACGTCTTTCCCGACGGCCGGGTCATCCAGACCGACCGCCGCGGCAGCGTCCGGCTGCACGACCCCAAGTCGAACAAGACCACCGTGCTGGCCCAGATCCCGGTCTACCAGGCCAGCGAGGACGGCATGTACGGGCCGGGGATCGACAACGACTTCAAGACCAACCACTGGGTCTACCTCTACTACGCGCCCCCCACCGTGAAGGACGTGAAGCTGTCCACCGGCGAGATCGTCACGCAGACGACTCCGGAGGCGAACGCGCCGAACACCGGGGACTCACCGGCGGCATGGGACCCCTGGGTCGGGTACTTCCAGCTCTCCCGCTTCAAGTTCGTCGATGCCACCGCGGACAAGCCGGCACACCTCGACGTCGCGTCCGAGCAGGAGATCATGCGCGTTCCGGTCAACCGCGGCGCCTGCTGCCATGTCGCGGGCGACATCGACTTCGACAAGCACAACAACCTGTGGATGGTCACCGGCGATGACACCCCGGCCGGCGGCGGCAACTCCGGGGGCTTCAGTCCCTTCAACGACATGCTGACCACGAACGGACAGTTCAACGCCCCGCACGTCGACGCTCGCCGCTCGGCGCAGAACACCAACGACCTGCGCGGCAAGATCCTGCGCATCACGGTCAAGGACGGCGCCATCGCCGCCGGTGATCAGAACAAGTTCGGCGGCGCCTACACGGTCCCCTCGGGCAACCTCTTCCCCGTCGGCAAGGACAAGACCCGTCCGGAGATCTACGCGATGGGCTTCCGGAACCCGTTCCGGATCCAGGTCGACGAGAACGACGTCGCCTACGTCACCGACTACTCGCCCGACTCGCAGACCCCGCAGAACTTCCGCGGGCCGGCTGGGACCGGCCGGGTCGAGATCGTTCGCAAGCCGGCGAACTACGGCTGGCCGCTGTGCTACCGGACGGACCTGCCGTACTACCGCTGGGACTTCAACACCTCCACGCCGCAGGACAGTCCGCCGCAGCCGTTCGAGTGCGACAACCCCAACCGCGGGCCGCAGAACGACTCCCGGTGGAACCTCTCCGGTGGGCCCACCGTCGAGCCCGGCCTCGAATACGGCCCGCCGATCACCAACCCGGACATCTGGTACTCGTTCACACCCGAGAACCGGGCGGACAACCCGATCGGTACGCCGTGCCTCGCCTACTACAACGGCTCCGGCGCCACCACCTGCCCGCGGCTGTTCCCCGAGCTCGGCACCGGTGGTGTCGGCCCGCACGGCGCGGCCAAGTACCACTTCGACCCGGACAACTCCGATCCGACGAAACTGCCGCCGTACTACGACAACGCGGTCTTCTTCGGTGAGTTCACCCGGGACACCCTGCGAGAGATCCGCCTGGACTCGAAGAACCGGGTGTTCAAGATCAACAACTTGCTCGACTGCGGCGGCCTCTCTGCAAAGCGGGTCCCGGACACGAACAACCCGTTCGAGTGCGACAACCCGATGGACATGCAGTTCGACGGGAACGGTCACTTCTACATGCTCGCCTACGGCGACGGCTTCTTCACCAGCAACAACGATGCCGGCATGTACCGGTGGGACTACGTCAAGGGGCAGCGCGCACCGATCCCGAAGCTCGCGGCGACGCCGACGAACGGCTCCGCACCGCTGACCGTGCAGTTCTCCAGCGACGGTTCGCGGGATCCCGACCCGGGCGACTCGATCCGGTTCGAGTGGGACTTCAACGGTGACGGAGTCGTCGACTCGATCGACCCCGACCCCAAGTACACCTATACGACGCCGGGGCAGTACACCGCGCGACTGACGGTGTTCGACTCGAGCGGCAAGTCCGCCTCGGCCAACACGACCATCACGGTCGGCAACACCGCGCCCACCGTGACCGTCAGTACGCCGGTCGAGGGCGGCCTGTTCTCCTTCGGCGAGAGCATCCCGTTCTCGGTGACGGTCACCGACCCCGAGGACAAGACGATCGACTGCAGCCGGGTCGAGGTGACGTTCGTCCTCGGCCACGACAGTCACGGCCACGCCGAGCAGACCGTCCACGGCTGCACGGGTGTGCTGCCGACCGACCCTGACGACGTGTCCCACGGGGGCAACGTGTTCGGTGTCATCAGCGCCTCATACACCGATCGCGGCGGTGCCGGCGGCGTTCCGGCGCTGACGACGGTCGCTCAGAACGAGATCCGGCAAAAGCGCCAGGAGGTCGAGTTCGCCCTCGAGGAGTCCGGTACCAACGTCGCCACGACGAACGACCCGGACGGCGGCAGCCAGCACCGGGGCAGCCTCGGCAGCGGCGACTGGATCGCCTTGAACGGACCGTTCAACCTGCTGAACAGCGACTCGATGACGTTCCGGGTGGCGAGCACGTCGACGCAGGTGCCGGCGGGTAGCCCGATGGCCGCCGTCGAGGTCCACCTCGACTCGGTCGGCGGGCCGATTCTCACCACGGCGAAGCTCACATCGACCGGTGACACGGCGAAGTGGCAGAGCCAGACGTTCCCGATCACCAACCCGGGCGGCAAGCACAAGGTCTACCTCGTGTTCCGGTCGGTCACGGGCGGCCAGACCGGCGCCAACCTGTTCAACCTCAACTGGGTCGAGTTCGGCGGACGAGGGGTGAGCGCGCCGTAGCACGACCCCGCGGCCGGGCGCCGTGCGATCGGCACGGCGCCCCGGCCCTGGTTTGGTTCAGCCACTTCGAAAGAGGGACCACAATGGCCTTCAACAGCAAGTTCAACCGGCGCCGGTTCATGGTCGGCACGGGCGCGGCGGTGGCCGCGACGTTCAGCCCACTCGGCCCCGCATCCGTGTTCACGCCGGCCCAGGCGAGCGCGGCCAACGGGCGGCTCATCCCTGGCGGCAAGCTGGGCACGATCACCTACAGCCAGCGCGACGTGCCCACGCGGGTCGGCATCGCGGCGAGCGCGGCGCGCGGCGTCTCACCCACCATGGGTCGCCTGGGTGGCCCGAACTTCCCGCAGGACCCCACCGACCTCGGCCCGCTCGTGCCGCTGCCCGGCGGCTGGCTGGAGCTGTTCGAGTTCCTGGCGAACTGCGGCTTCAAGCAGATCGAGTTCGCCGGCTACGGCCAGAACGCCGCGAACCCCGGCGGCGACGTGCCCAACCCGGCCCCCGGCGGCGTCACCACACCGCAGTCGCGAGCGGCGTACCTGGCATACGCCCGTACGCTGCGCGGCTTCCTCGACGCGTACGGTCTGGAGGCGATCGGCAACCACGGGTTCGTACCGAACACGTGGAACGGCCCGAACAGCCCCGGCGGCGCAATGTCCACACAGGACTACGAGCGGCTGCAGACCGAGCTCGAATTCGCGGCAATCCTGGGGATGCCGTACATGGGCACCGGCAACGACCCGACGAACGCGGGCAACCGCAACATCGAGCCGTGGACCGTCGCCGGCGAGAAATGGGAGGCGCTGAACACGATCAGCCTGCAGTCGGGCATCCACATGTACACCCACAACCACTCGCCGGCGTACAACTTCCTGCAGGACGGTCCCATGGTCACCGTGACCGAGGACCGCGTGACAGGTAGGCCGATTCCGCCCACGCAGGTGCGGGGAGAGTCGGGTAAGCGCCTCATGCAGCACTATCTCGACGTCACCGACCCGGCCCTGTGCGTCATCGAGCTGGACGTGTACTGGGCGCACGTCGCCCAGCACCAGTGGCGGTGGCGCTACGACTGGGAGGGCAACCGCGTCGAGGACATCTTCGACCCGGCCGCCCAGGTCGCGAAGCAGCGACAGCGGTACCAGCTGTTCCACGCCAAGGACGGCGACGCCACCGGCGAGGCACCCGGTGTCGGCAACGGCTACAACTTCATCCCGTTCGGCGACCCCCGCAGCGACATCGACTACAAGACCTTCTACAAGTCCATCGGCGCCAAGGGTCACTACAACTCGAACTACGAGCAGGACAACGCCCCGGGCGGCAGCTCGGATCCGGGCCAGTCCCTGCGGTTCGCCAGGATCAGTGCGACCAACATGGCGGCACTCCGCGGCTGACGCCTGGCAGCTCCCCGTCCTGCTTGCGCCGCGGTGGCCACGCGACACGGTGGCGACCGCGGCGCGAGCGGGGTGCGTGCCGGCGAATCCTGTCTGAGACTTTTACGTAGAAGAACAAAAGTTCTAGAGGTAAGGCCCGACGATATAGAACACTCCTGGCAAAAGTCACTATTGTGGTTGAGCGCAGCATGTTGCGCTGATATGAACGCGTCAGAGGTGAACCCGGTGCGAAGCCCAGAACCGCTGCATGTTGAGCTGCTGCGGCTGCTGCGCGATGAAGGCGCGTTGTCGCGTGCTGAGCTGGCCGACCGCCTTGAGGTACCCCGGCGGCGGCTGCTCGCCGAGCTGGAGCGTCTGATCGCGGCAGGCTACGCCGTCGAGGCCGGGCCCGCCACGTCCCGAGGCGGCCGCCGGTCGACGCTCGTCGAGCTGAACCCGGATCTGCGCTTCGCCGCCATCGACCTGGACGCCACCTCGATCGACGTCGAGGTGACCAATGGTCGTCTGGAGCAGATCGCGACGTACCAGGAGTCCGCCGACCTCCGGTCGGGGCCGAAAGCGATCCTCCACCGCGTCGACGAGTTGCTCGCAAAAGCCCGCGCGGAGGGGGCGTACGAGCGGCTGACCGCGGTCGGCATCGGGGTGCCTGGCCCGGTGAGCTTCCGCGACGGTATGCCGGTGTCGCCGCCGATCATGCCGGGCTGGGATCGGTTCCCAGTGCGGGAGTACCTCACCCGTGAGTACAACTGTCCCGCGATCGTCGACAACGACGTGAACATCATGGCGATAGGCGAGCGGCATGGCGGCGCTGCGCACTCGGTCAACGACTTCCTGTTCATCAAGATCGGAACCGGGGTCGGGTGCGGCATCTATCAGGACGGGCACGTCTACCGCGGGACTGACGGCTGCGCCGGCGACATCGGGCACATCCAGGTCGACGCGCATGGGCCGGTCTGTTCCTGCGGCAACGTCGGCTGCCTCGAGGCGCTGTTCAGCGGCGCCGTACTCGCCCGTGAGGCGACCGCGGCGGCGCGCTCGAATGGGTCCCCGGCACTGGCTGAGCGGCTTGCCGCCTCCGGCGCGGTCGGCGCGAAGGATGTGGCCGAGGGCGCGTCCGAGGGCGACGTGACGTGCATCCGGCTCATCCGCGACGGCGGGCGCCACGTCGGCGGCGTGCTCGCCGGCTTGGTCAGCTTCGCCAACCCCTCGATGATCGTGATCGGTGGCGGGCTCGCCCAGCTCGGCAACATCCTGCTCGCCGAGATCCGCAGCGTTGTGTACCACCGGTCGCTGCCGCTTGCGACCAGGAACCTGCCCGTTGTGCTGTCCGACCTGGGGCCGCGAGCCGGTGTGACCGGCGCCGCGGTGCTGGCCAGCGACCTTGCCTTCAAGCAGGCGTCTGCGTGACCTTGGCTGGTGCCGGTGAACCTTTCCGGTCGCAGCACTAGCTCGTCCAGAGGTCGGGGCCGCCGTCTCCCGTGGCCAGTTCCGCCCAGATGGTTTTCCCGTCGTAGCGGTGTCGCGTTCCCCAGCGGCGGGCCAGCTGAGCGACGATGAACAGGCCGCGGCCGCCTTCGTCGAAGGTCCGTGCCCGCCGCAGGTGTGGGGTGGTGGTGCTGCTGTCCGATACTTCGCAGGTGAGGTGGTCGGCTTCGAGGATGAGGCGGAGCTGGATCGGAGGTTGCGCGTAGCGGATGGCGTTGGTCACCAGCTCGCTGACCACGAGCTCAGTGGTGAATTGCGCGTCCTGCACGTGCCAGGCAGCCAGTTGGCGGGATGCGTGTTCGCGGGCGTCGGCCACGGCGGCGGGGTCCGGCGGCAGGTCCCAGGTAGCGACGTGGTCGGCGTCCAGGATCCGGGTGCGTGCCATGAGGAGCGCCACGTCGTCGGTGGGCCGGCCGTCGAGGAGGGCGCCGAGGACAGCCTGGCAGTGCTCCTCCAACGAGGGCTCCGGCCTGCTCAGTGCGTGAAGGAGTTCCCGCAGTCCGCTGTCGGGGGCGCTATGGTGCTCACGCAGGAGGCCGTTGGTGTAAAGGGCCAGCAGGCTGCCCTGTGGTACGTGCACGTCCACCGCCTCGAAGGGCAGATTCCCCAGGCCGAGGAGAGGGCCCGGGGGGACGTCGATGACCCGGGTGCTCCCATCCGGTGCCACCATGACGGGTGACGGGTGGCCTGCGCTGGCGAGCACGCAGCGGCTTGTGACGGGATCGTAGATTGTGTACAGGCAGGTTGCTCCGACCTCGCCCGCCGAGTCGGCGGCGTCGAAGGAATCCTCGGCGTCGCGCGTGGGTGCGTTCTCGGTGCTGAGCCGCAGGACGACATCGTCGAGGTGGGTGAGGAGTTCGTCCGGTTGCAGGTCGATGTCGGCAAGCGTGCGCACGGCCGCCCGCAGCCGGGTCATGGTGGCCGAGGCGTGCAGCCCGTGCCCGACCACGTCACCGACGACCAGCGCGACCCGAGCGCCGGACAGCGGTATCACGTCGAACCAGTCACCACCCACCCCGGCTCCGTGGTTCGCCGGCACGTAACGGCTCGCCACTTCCACCGCCGCGAGTTCGGGCAGGTGTCTGGGCAGAAGGCTGTGCTGCAGGATCAGGGACGTTTCGCGTTCACGGGTATAGAGGCGGGCGTTGTCGAGGCACTCGGCCGCCCGTGCCCCCAACTCCGCGGCCAGGAAGAGATCGTCAGCGTCGAACGAGTAGCGGCGCCCTTGCCGCAGGAGCATCACCGCCCCGAGGACGCTGCCCCGGGCGCACAGCGGGACCGTGATCGCCGCGTACCCGCCGCCGTCGTCCGTCGGGGTGGCGAGACTTCCATCCTGGGCGATCCAGTGCCTCACGTCGACGTCATCCACGGAGCAGGCCTGCACAGGCGGGCACGCGTTCAGGTAACGGGCGGGGAGCGACACCTGCAGGTGTTCCCCCGCACTGCTCCCGTTGCGTCCTGGGCATACGGGCTGCTGCGCGATGAGGCGCAGCGCGACGGGTTCCGCGAATGGTCCGGTCGGGGGCTCCTTGCCCCTCAGCACGCCGTCGAACACACCCACACTGACGAAGTCGGCGAACCGGGGGACGGCGACCTCCGTGATTCCCCGGGCTGTCTGCGTCACGTCCAGGGTGTTGCCGAAGCACTTGCTCGCCTCGCTCAGCAAAGCCAGCCGACGCCGGGAGATCATGAGTCGCAGCCGGATTCGGCAGACGGCGACGCTCAAAACGCACGCCAGCACCGTACCCACGATGACCACGACGCGACCGCCTGGAAGAACGTGGGGCAGTGCGAGGCCGTAGACGATGCCGGCCGCCACGGCGGAGAGCACCCCGATCGCCAGGGTGAGCTTGAACGGCAGCAACGCGGCTGCCACCAGGGGAGCGAACACCGCATAAAGGGCCCACCTGAGGCGGCCACCGCCCGACATCTCGAGCACGAGGGCGGAGAACAACGCGATGTAGCCGACGAGCAGCGTGAAAAGACGTTCGTCCAGTCGATGGGTAGCTGCCATGCCATCTCCCGTGGACAGTCCGGAGATGCTCCGGGTATCGCCCAGGCCAAGCTGCACGGATATCCCGGCAGAACCACCGGAAGGGCGCGTTCGAAACACACACGACAGGCCGCGCTACCGTCGGATCGGTCACTTCTCACAACGTAACAGGCGCCCAACCTGCCGTCCTGCGAGACAGGACTCGGCGACTGGGCGCCGGCCGCCGAGCGGTTCCCGCAGGGGCTGGGTCCCCTCATCGAGGAGATCCACCGGCTCGGCATGCGCTTCGGCCTGTGGGTGGAGCCCGAGATGGTCACCCCGGACAGCGGCCTCTACCGGGCGCACCCGGAGTGGGTTTGCACTTCCCGCGCCGCACCCGCACCGAACTGCGCGACCAACTGGTGCTCAACTTCGCCCGCGACGACGTCGCCGAGTGGGCGTACACATGGCTGACCCGGCTGGTCGCGGACAACGCGATCGACTTCCTCAAGTGGGACATGAACCGAGCCTTCAGCGAGGCCGGCTGGCCCGACCGGGAGGACGGGCAGGACCTGCTGTGGACCCGGTACGTGCACAATCTCTACAGCGTCATCGACCGGCTGCGTGCCGACCACCCCGGGCTGCGCATCGAGACGTGCAGCGGCGGCGACCCAGGGCGCGGAGCTGGTGGCGCAGTACAAGAAGGTCCGCCACATCGTTCAGCACGGCATCCAGCACCGGCTGCGCGGTCCCGTCGACGACGGGCCGACCGCTGTCCAGTACACCACCCCGGACCGCCAGGAGGTCTTCGTGCTCGTGTGGCAGCGGGTACCCCGCTACGGCATGCCGCGCCCTGCCCTCAGGCTCGCCGGGCTGGATCCCGCCGCCTGCTACCGGAACGCCGCCACCGGCGCCGTGCACCACGCGTCCGTACCGACGGGGTACGGGATCACACCCGAGCTGCCGGCCGGTGGCTGGTCCAGCGCGTCCCTGCACCTGATCAGGGCGGACGACGAGGTGGTGGACGACGGCAGCCCATCCGGATCATGAGTCCTGGACAAGAAGCCGTATCCGGTCCGGCCGGTCCCGCGCGGGGGTCTGTCAAGCAAACGGCTCTGTCCGGTGGATCAGGAGCATGGCGATGTCATCGCTGCGCGGTATGCCGTGAGAAGCGTACTGGAGGAGGGCATCGGTGAGGGTGTCCATGTCGTCGTCCCGGGCCTGGGCAAGCTGGTGGGCGAGTTCGGCGATGGCATGGTCGATGTCGATGCCGGGGGCTTCGACGAGGCCGTCGGTGTACAGGACGAGGGTGGTGCCCGGGGGCAGCGGAATCTCCACGCTGGCGTAATCGGCGTCCGGGTTGATCCCGAGCAGGAGGCCGGGAGGCACCTGGAGGATCTCGGTGCGGCCGTCCGGGCGGCGTAGCAGGGGTGGGGGATGTCCGGCGGTGGCCAGGCGGGCGCGGTGCCGGGCCAAGTCGAGGTGGACGTAGAGGCAGCTGGCGAACAGTCCCGGGTTGAGGTCGCACATCAGTCGGTTGGTGCGGGCCAGGAGTTCGCTGGGAGGAGCGCCGGCGGCGGCGTGGGCGTGTACAGCGGTGCGGAGTTGGCCCATGAGGGCGGCGGCCTGCACGTTGTGTCCTTGGACGTCGCCGATGGCCGCGGCGGCGCTGGTGGCGTCGCAGTGGATGAGGTCGTAGAAGTCGCCGCCGATGTCCATGCCGCGGCCTGCGGGCAAGTAGCGGGCGGCGACGTGCAGGCCGGGGATGGCGGGCAGTCTTCGCGGCAGCAGGCCGTTCTGCAGGGTGCGGGCAAGATTGTGCTTGGCGTCGTACAGGCGGGCCCTGTCCAAGGCCTGGGCGATCAGACCGGCCACCGAGATGAGGAGGTTCCGCTCGGTCGGCGGGAAGCGGCGGGCCTCGTTGTAGGACAGCACCAGGAGCCCGACGGGACGGCCGCGGATGACCAGCGGCAGGAAGGCCCATGCGTTCCTGCCGCCATAGCGGACAACGTTCGGGTAGGCGTGCTCGAACTCGTCGAAGCTGGCGAAGAAGAGGGGTCTCTGCATGGTCAGCGCCCGTGCGGGTGGGGCACTGGAGCTCAGGGACTCGCCGTCGAAGCGGGCCATGAAGGCCGGAGGGTACCCGCGGTGACCGACGACCCGCAGCCGTCCGTCGTCCGCCGTCATCAGGGCCAGGCCCGAAACCCCGAAGGCAGGCACGAGTTGGTCGGCGACCCTGTCGGCCACGTCGTCCATCCGCACCATCTCGGTGAGGCTCGCCGCCAGGTGCATCAGGTGGTAGAGCGTCGTGGCCCCGGTCGGCTCCGCAGGAGGCGGGTTGGGTCGCTCAGGCTCGGCGGGCGGTGCGTGCGGGAGTGGAACGATGTGGATGCTGACACCGGAGGCGTCGGGGTAGAGCTGGAAGGAAAGCCGCAGATCCAGTGGGCGCACAGCAGTGAAGTGAGCGGGCCGGCGGCTGATGACCGCGGCACGGAATCGGTCCTCGAAGGTGGGGTCGCCGAGCCACTGCAGGCGCTCCCACGGGCGGGCGCCCAGCAAGTCGGCGGCGCGAGCCCCGAGCAGGTCGGCCGCCGCATCGTTGAGAAAAGTGATCCGGCCTTCCAGATCCAGTGACAGCGCCCCCGGCAGGCGGGCGGCGAAGTCATAGGCGGCCAGGGCTTCGTCTCGGCACAGAGTGTGAGAACGCACCGGTTCCAGCACCCGCGGACGGCCCTCGGGTAAGAGCGGGTGACCGCCTGCCACAGCGCGCTTGAGCACCAGGCCCGCCTGGTGGCAGAAGGTGTCGATTGCCTCACGCTCACCTGGGTCCAGACTCGTGGGATGCCAGGAGGGCCACAGCAGGCAGACCGTACCCCGCACGGCACCACTGGCGATGATCGGGGCGGCTGCCACGGCGTGGTCCGGCACCACGAGAGCGAGCCTTGGGTAGTGCAAGGCCAGCTCCTCTGGGCTGCCGACCCAGACCAGGCGCCTCTCCCGTGTCGCTTCAGCCACCGGGACTGCCTCCTCCACCCTGATCCGGGCCCACGGGGCGACGATGTGCCAGGAAGTCCCATACACCATCGACAACTGCAACGCAGACTCCCGCGGCGGCAGGAGGAACAGCATGCCGCCCGAAGCACCAGCGTCCTGCATCAGGCGGCGGACGAGAGTGGCCAGGTCTTCCCAACCCGAGGCGGGGCCAGGGGCGGTAGACTGCACGCCTTTTCACCGACCTTCTGGAACTGGAGCGAGGCCTCGCATGCGGTGGGCCCGGGACGCCTCGGCCTTGGTAGCGGGGACCACCTCGGTGCGCCTTCGCCCGGTCCCCGGCGCCGGCGTCACTTCCGCGAAAGGCTGCACTCGCCGGTGTAATGCGAGCACCTGATGGACCGCAGCCCGTACCTGTGGCACCGGATCTGCACCCGTCGACGCTGTGGTCGTTCTGCCCACCGGCTGCGGCAACGCAACACCGCACCAGCCGCATCGCGCGTGACCCATACAGGCACCATAGCCTTCCGAACAGGCATAGGCATCCAAAGTCACGCTCACCGCCCAACCGCGGCCGCGGCGCCGGCTTGAAGCCCACTCCGGGGGCTACCGTCGGCGGTCGCCGCCTCGTCCCGGCTCGGACGTGCGGCGGTAGCCTTCGGACAGTCTTGGACAGACCAGGAGGGTGAAGTGGTCCGTCAGGAGGTGGTCGCAAATCGAACATGAGGTCTAATGACGGGCCTGGGCCGCTGACCCTCGCTCAAGATCATCGGTGACATCCTGTCCGTAGCCGTACACGCACCGCCTGCGGCAATCGCCGGTTCGGTGACAGTTCACGTCTGTGGCCGGAGCGTGGTCCCCTGACTTCGCTGCTGGAGTGCCTTCGCACACCGGGCCAAGAAGTTGCACACTGTGGAAGTCATGCGCGTGAGGAATCAACGTGTCGCGGGCCTGGGGCAGCCGTGGTCGAGCCACCTGTTGCTGCTGATACCGGTTGCGCTCATCGTGCTGATCACTGTCCTGGACATCGTGACCCCGGCCGACATTGTCCTCGGCCCCCTGCTGGTGATCGCGCCCGCGCTAACCGCGTGGTTCGCGGGCCCCTGGGTGACCAGCGGGATCGGGGCCCTGGTTGTTATGGCCCAGGGCTTTGCCGGCTGGCGTGATGGCCTGCTGTTGTCTCGGAACGTACTGGTTGAGATGGCCGCTCTGGCGGTGCTGTCGACGGTGGTGGTCGCCTTCTGTGTGGTGCGTGACCGGCACAGGCGTCAGCTGGCCCAGGTGAGGACGGTGGCGGAGGCCGCCCAGCACGTCCTGCTGTGGCCGCTTCCCACCCGGCTGGGACCGCTGCAGCTTGCCTGCCTCTACCTGGCCGCTGAGGAGGAGGCCGAGATCGGCGGCGACCTCTATGCCGCCGCCCGCACCGACAGCGGGGCCCGCGTGATGATCGGTGACGTGCGCGGCAAGGGCCTGCCCGCCGTCGGTGAGGCCGCCCTCCTGCTCGGCGCCTTCCGCGAGGTCGCCCACCAACACGCCTCCCTACCCCAGCTCGCTGCCGCCCTGGAACGCAGCATCGCCCGCTACCTCATCGACTTCGAGCCGCAGGACGAGGCGGGCGAGCGCTTCGTCACCGCTCTTCTGCTGGAGATCCCCGACGACGAGCCCGTGGTCCGGATCACCAACTGCGGCCACCCGGCACCCCTGCTCCTCGGCCCGGACAGCAGGGTGACCGTGCCCGGCCTCGACCCCGCACCGCCGCTTGGTATCGGCTTGACGGACCCCGACGACCACACCCTGGGCGTCCTGCCCTTCGGCCCGGGCGACACCCTGCTTCTGTACACCGACGGTGTCATCGAGGCCCGCGACCAGCACGGCGCCTTCTACCCTTTCGCGGAACGCGCCGCCCAGTGGGCCGACCACGATCCAGACGACCTGCTGCACCAGATCCGTCGTGACCTGATCGCCCACACCGGCGGGCGCCTCGGCGACGATGTCGCCCTCATCGCCATCCGCCGTACCCTCATTCCCCGTCCTGGCCACGAACTGGGATACGCCATCCAGTCCCATCGTGGTCCGCTGCCTCTCCGAACCACCGAACCGAGTCGCCCTCCGGCGGCCGACTGACCCCCTGCAGGTCGGCTGTGATGCCGCGCCTCTCGGGTACTGGAATGGCCTCCAGCACCAGCACGGCCAGGTCGTCGTCCATCGGCTCGGTGCTGAAGTCGTGCACGGCCCGCCGGACCCGCTCCGCCACGGCCTTCGCGCCCAGTCCGACGCATCCGCGCAGTACCTCCGTCAGGCCGTCGTCGTCGTCCAACTGCCGTGTGCCTCTGCGGCGTTCGGTGACGCCATCGGTCACGCACAGCAGTGTCTCACCCGGCGCGAGGGTGAAGGTGTTGGCGTGAAACTCCTCAAGCTTGTCGATTCCGAGGAGCATCTGCGGGGCTGCGGCGGGAGTCACCGAGCCGTTGGTCGACAGCCGCAACGGGAGCGGATGGCCCGCGCTGGCTATCGTGCATCGCGCGCCGCCGGCGACCACATCCGGCTCCAACTCCCCGTACAGCAGGCTCAGGAAGCGGGAGTTTTCGTGCTCGCCACGGAATGCCATGGCCTCGGCGGCCTCCTCCGCCATCGCGAGGTTCAGCCGGTTGAGCAGGGACTCGACGCCGTGGCCCTCCCGTGCCAGCAGCCGTACGAGGTGCCGGGCCAGGCCGGTGACGGACATGGCCTCCAGGTCGTGGCCGCACACGTCGCCGAGCAGGAAGCACCAGCGGTGGTCTCCCATCGGGAACAGGTCGTAGAAGTCTCCGCCGACGGTCTGGCCCTCACCGCAGGGCTCGTAGACGATCGCCGTGTCGACGCCCGGAATGGTGGCGAGGGACGTGGGGAGCTGGCCGCGCTGGAGTGTGCGGCTGATGCTCGCCTGCCGGGTGTAGCGGCGGACGGTGACCACCGCCTGGGCCACCCGCCGGGCCACATCCTCCGCGAGCCGTACGACGGCGTCGGTCATGTGGGGGAGTCCTGCTCGGCCGATCAGGAGCGTGCCGTGGTACTGCCCGCCCGCGATGAGCGGGAACGCCAGCGCGGAGCCGCCCTGCTCGGCTCCTCCAAGCGCGGGCCAGGGCCACGGGGCACTGGTCATCCCCGGCCCGGCAGGCGGACGGTTTCTCTCCAGCGCCAGGCGGAGTGTGCGGATCCGCCGCTCGTCCATGTGCCAGACATGGGAAAGCCGCAACTCGGTGCTGTCGGTGGTCAGCCATACGCCGCACCAGTCGGCGAGCCTGGGGACCAGGAGCTGTCCGGCGAGCGCTGCGACCATGTCCTCGTCCAGCTGTCCGACGAGCAGCTCGCCGGCCTCGGCGAGGAACGACCGTCCTTCACGCTCGGCCCACTCCACGCTGCGGCCCCGGCCGTCGCGCGGCGGCGCGGCCGTATCGGGCTCGGGGGTCGCCGGCTCGCGGGGAATGGATTCGGTGAGGCCCTGCGGTCCGGTATCGAGCGGGGTCTCCATGGCGCACTCCACGCGGAACCAGTCGGCCTTCTCGGTATGCCGGTAGGTCACACCCCACGACTGGGCCAGCGCGCGCATCAGTTGCCGACCGTAGCCGCGTACGTCGCTGTGTATGCCGTTTTCGTCACGGAGGGTGCCGGATGGGCTGTGGTCCAGCACTTCGACCACGACCCCCAGCCGTGCGGCCTCACCCTGCATGGCATCGGCCGGCGAGCCTCGACCGACGTCGAGGCGGCAGACCACTTCGATTTCGAACGCGGCCTGTGTGGCGACGCTGGTGACCAGTTCGCTGACGAGGAGTGCTGCGTCGTCGAGGAGCCGCTCGCTGATCGCCGGCGCTCCCGGGAACTGCAGAGCGGACCGTTCGACGAGCGCGGCGCGCAGGAACTTGCGCGCCGTCGAGGCAGCGAGTTCGTTTGCGGGTACGCGCATCCGCGACACGGATTCACGCGGATCAAGGGATGAGCCCATTGGCGACTCCCGGCCGGTCCGACACACATGGTGAATGTAGCCTAAAAGGGAAGTAATCGGATCCTTTTGCTTGCCGGGAATGGGTTGCCATGGAATCTGTCACCCAGCCTGATCGCGCTTCCCGTGAGCCAGAACTCCGGGACCGGGGGCCCGCTGACACCGGCCCCGAGGCCGCAGGCCGACCCGGCCCCGCGCCGGACGGCGAGTGGATACGCGTCGCCGATCTGCGTCCGCTGCTCGCGGCCATGAACGCGTTCTGCGACGGCGACTTCACCGTACGCACAGAGGGACTGTCCGCAGGGGTCCTCGCCGAGATGGCGGGGGTGCTCAACCAGATCATCGTGCGGAACGCGCATCTGGCCTCGGAGCTCGACCGAGTACGCCGCGAAGTGGTGCGGCGAGGACGGCTGGACGAGCGGCTCGCAGCGAGTCCCGGGCAGGGCGCGTGGACCACGAGCGTGGAAGCGGCCAACACCCTGCTGGAGGCGTTGGCCGTCCCGGCCGTGAACGCCACCCGCGTCCTGACCGCCGTAGCGGACGGTGATCTGACTCAGCGCGTCGAGTTGCACGACGGCAAGCGCCAACTCCGCGGCGATCTGCGACGCCTGGGGCATGGGGTGAACCGAATGGTGGAGCAGTTGTCGCTGTTCACCGGCGAGCTGACCCGCGTCGCCCGGGAGGTCGGTACCGAGGGCCGTCTCGGAGGGCAGGCCACGGTGCAGGGGCTGGTCGGCGACTGGCGTAACGCGACCGAGGCCGTCAACACGATGGCCTCGCGGCTGACCGCACAGGTGCGCGACATCGCGGTAGTGACCACGTCGGTCGCGCGCGGCGATCTGACACGCCAGGTCACGGTCGAGGCGAACGGCGAGCTGCTGGAGCTGAAGCTCACCGTGAACACGATGGTCGATCAGCTGCGCGCGTTCGCCGACGAGGTGACGCGGGTGTCCCGTGAGGTGGGTACGGAGGGCCAACTGGGCGGGCGGGCTCATGTACCGGGCGTCTCGGGGGTGTGGAAGGACCTCACGGACAACGTCAACTTCATGGCGTCGAATCTGACCTCGCAGGTCCGCAACATCGCCCAGGTGACCACGGCGGTCGCCAACGGCGATCTGAGCCAGAAGATCACGGTGGACGCGCGAGGCGAGATCCTGCAGCTGAAGAGCACCGTGAACACGATGGTCGACCAGCTGTCCGCGTTCGCGGACGAGGTCACCCGCGTCGCCCGCGAGGTCGGCACCGAAGGCCGGCTCGGTGGCCGGGCAAAGGTGCGCGGCGTCTCCGGGGTGTGGAAGGACCTCACGGACAACGTCAACTTCATGGCGGAGAACCTCACCTCGCAGGTGCGCAACATCGCCCAGGTCGCCACCGCCGTCGCCCAGGGCGACCTCGGCAAGACGATCACCGTGGAGGCGAAGGGGGAGATCCTGGAGCTGAAGTCGACGATCAACACGATGGTCGACCAGCTGTCGGCGTTCGCCGACGAGGTCACGCGCGTCGCCCGCGAGGTCGGCACCGAGGGCAACCTGGGTGGCCAGGCGCAGGTCCGCGGCGTCTCGGGCGTGTGGAAAGAGCTGACCGACAATGTCAACTTCATGGCGCTGAACCTGACCTCGCAGGTCCGCAACATCGCCCAGGTGACCACGTCCGTAGCCAACGGCGACCTGTCGAAGAAGATCACGGTGGACGCGCGGGGCGAGATCCTGCAGCTGAAGAGCACCGTGAACACGATGGTCGACCAGCTGCGTGCGTTCGCGGACGAGGTCACCCGCGTCGCCCGCGAGGTCGGCACCGAAGGCCGGCTCGGTGGCCGGGCAAAGGTGCGCGGCGTCTCCGGGGTGTGGAAGGACCTCACGGACAACGTCAACTTCATGGCGGAGAACCTCACCTCGCAGGTGCGCAACATCGCCCAGGTCGCCACCGCCGTCGCCCAGGGCGACCTGTCGAAGAAGATCGATGTGGACGCGCGCGGCGAGATCCTGGAGCTGAAGACGACCATCAACACGATGGTCAACACGCTCTCCTCGTTCTCGTCCGAGGTCACCCGCGTCGCCCGCGAGGTCGGCAGTGAGGGGCAGCTGGGCGGTCAGGCCCGGGTGGAGGGCGTCTACGGAACGTGGAAGCGGCTGACCACCAACGTCAACGAGCTCGCCCTGAACCTCACCACCCAGGTGCGGGCGATCGCGGAGGTGGCCAGCGCCGTCACCCAGGGCGACATGTCCCGCGCCATCACGGTCGAAGCCCAGGGCGAGGTCGCCGAACTGAAGAACAACATCAACCTCATGGTCTCCAACCTCCGCGAGACCACCCGCGCCAAGGACTGGCTGGAGTCCAACCTCACCCGTATGGCCGCCCTCATGCAGGGCCACCGCGACCTCGTGGAGGTCGCCGACCTGATCCTGCGCGAGCTGACCCCGCTGGTGAACGCGCAGTTCGGTGCGTTCTTCCTGGCCGAGGCAGGCGCGCCGCACGCCGAGGGCCTGCAGTTCATCGCCGGGTACGGTACCGACCGGGCCGGCGAGAGCAGCCCGCTCCCCGGCGCCGGCACCCTGGGCCGCGGCCTGATCGCACAGGCCGCGCAGGAGAAGCAGCGCATCCTCATCGCCGACGTCCCGCCGGACTACATCACCATCAGCTCCGGGCTCGGCATGGCGTACCCCGCCAGCATCGTCATCCTGCCGATCCTCTTCGAGGATCAGGTGCTCGGCGTGATCGAGTTGGCCTCGCTCAGCAAGTTCAGCGATGTGCACCTGGCCTTCATGGACCAGTTCGCCAACACGATCGGCGTCTCGATCAACACGATCATCGCCAACTCCCGAACGGAGTCCCTGCTCTCGCAGTCCCAGCGCCTCACCTCCGAATTGCGCGAGCGGTCGGACGAACTTCAGCGCTCCAACGCCGAGTTGGAGGAGAAGGCCGCCCTCCTCGCGACCGCCTCGCGGTACAAGTCGGAGTTCCTGGCGAACATGTCCCATGAGCTGCGCACCCCGCTCAACTCGCTGCTGATCCTGGCCAGGCTGCTCGCCGACAACCCCGACGGGAACCTGTCCGAACAGGAGGTGCAGTTCGCGACCACCATCCACCGATCGGGCTCGGACCTGCTCCAGCTGATCAGCGACATCCTCGATCTGTCGAAGATCGAAGCCGGCCGGATGGACGTGCGCCCGAACATACTGCCGCTGGTCAAGCTGCTTGACTACGTCCACGCCACGTTCCGGCCGCTCACCATCGACCGAGGCCTGGGCTTCGATATCGCTGTCGGGGAGAACGTACCGGCCGAGCTGTACTCCGATGAGCAGCGCCTCCAGCAGGTGCTGCGCAACCTGCTGTCCAACGCCCTGAAATTCACCCACGCCGGCAGCGTGGAGCTGCGCGTCGAGCGGGTGCCGGGGGAACAGTTCCAGGAGGCGACACTCAAAAACGCCGAAGCCATCATCGCTTTCTCGGTCAAGGACACCGGGATCGGCATCGCCCCCGAGAAGCTGCCGATGATCTTCGAGGCGTTCCAGCAGGCCGAGGGCACCACCAACCGCAAGTACGGCGGCACCGGGCTCGGCCTGTCCATCAGCCGGGAGATCGCCGGGATGCTCGGCGGCAAAATCGTCGCGGAGAGTGAGCCGGGTGTGGGCTCCCGCTTCACCCTCTACATTCCCTCGCACTACCCAGGCTCCACCACCGGGCAGGGCCCGGCGGAGCTGCGCACCGTCGGCGCCCCGCCCGCGGAGAACCGGGCGCCGGCAACCGCCGCCGAGGACGCAACACCTGAGCGCGTGTTGGACCGGGGGGTGAGCGCCGACATCCTGGATCCGGGCAGCCTGAGCCCGGACGATCTGATGGGCAGGCGAGCCACGGGGACGGCTGACGGCCGCGAGGACGCCTGGCCGGAGACGACTCGGCTCAAGGAATGGCTCATCGGGCGTCCCGGTCGCGTACTGGCAGGCCGTCACATCCTCATCATCGACGACGACATCCGCAATGTTTTCGCCCTCACGCACGTACTGGGCCGCGTCGGCATCACCGTGAAGTACGCGGAGAACGGCCGAGAGGGCCTTGAGGTCCTGGAACGGTCCCCTGACGTGTCCCTGGTCCTGATGGACATCATGATGCCGGAGATCGACGGATATGAGACCACCCGCATCATCCGGGACACCCCCCGCCTCGCGCACCTTCCGATCATCGCGCTCACTGCCAAAGCGATGCCCGGAGACCGCGAGAAAGCGATAGACAGCGGCGCCTCCGACTATGTGCCCAAGCCGGTGAATGTCGACCACCTGCTGTCGGTCATCTGCGATCTGCTCGACCCGCAGAACGGCTCCCCTGAGCCGGCGCAGGATGGGGGCACCGCCGATGAACCGTCCGACGCAGAGGACGGCGCCGACGATCCGCCCAGGGAAGCGCCATGAATACCAGCCCGGCCGACCCATGCAGCATCCTGATCGTGGACGACATGGAGGAGAACCTCATCGCGTTCGAGGCCGTACTCGGCCCGCTCCACCAGCACTTGGTCCACGCGCGTTCGGGGGAGCAAGCGCTGAAGGCGATGCTGCGACAGGAGTTCGCCGTCGTCCTCCTGGACGTCCGGATGCCCGGCATGGACGGCTTCGAGACCGCCGCCAACATCAAGCGCCTCGACCAGACCAAGGACGTGCCCGTCATTCTGGTGACGGGGACCGAGCCGGGCGCTGACTACACCTACCGGGGATACGCGATCGGCGCCGCCGACTTCATCACAAAGCCCATCGACCCGTGGGTGCTGCGCACCAAAGTCAACGTCTTTCTCGATCTGTACCGCAAGAACCGCCAGTTGGCGACACGCGCACAGCCCGCGGACGCAGACCGGCTTGCGGAGATCACCGAGCAACTCACCCAGATCGAGCTACTGCTGCGCAACAAGCCGGAAGCCGAGACGGCCCATCTCGCCGACCGCATCGCGGAGGTGGAACGCGCGGTGGGTACCCTCCTCCCAGGCCGCACCGGCCACTATTCAGCTTGATCGGCGGCTGACCACGTCCCGCACCCCGGGCGCACGATGACCTCGCAGCCTTCGCCGTGCCCGTCGTCCAGAGCGGCCGACGTCCGGCGATGAACGTGGCGCACCCGCTCCATGAGTCCTGGGGGTACGAGTGGTTCGGTGAGGTTGCGCCATTCCCCCCGGCGTGCGCGAGAACGACAACGACTGCTGGCGCTGGCAGTTGCCGGGGCCCCATGGCGGTCAGGGCGCGGTGGGCACGGCGTGGGTCAGAGGTCACTGCCCTCCTTGGGAGGGGCCCCGATGATCTGGTGGTCAGGACTGGGCGGGCAGATCCGGGCGATGAGTAGGGCAACGTCGTCGTGGTCGCCGGGGTCCCGCAGGGCGTGCAGGAGCAGGTCACAGGTTTCTCCCACGGGGCGGCCCTCGGAGCCGTCCAGCAGGCCGAGGAGGGTGTCGAGGCGGTCGTCGATGGGATGGTGGCGCGTTTCGACCAGGCCGTCGGTGTAGAGGACCAGATCGTCACCCGGACCGAGATCGAGCGTGCTGCTGTGGAAGGTGACGCCGCCGACACCCAGCGGCGCGCCGGGGCACAGGTCGAGCAGCTCGGGGGGGCGGCCGGGGTGGACCAGGACGGGGGGCAGGTGTCCGGCGTTGGCGATGTGGCACTCGCCGTGGTGGGGGTCGTAGACGGCGTAGAGGCAGGTGGCGATGTAATGCTCCAGGCCGCTGGTGATCCTGTCCAGGTGCTGGAGCACCTGGGCGGGGTCGAAGTCGAGTTCGGCCAGGGTGCAGGTGGCGGTGCGCAGGCGGCCCATGGTGGCGGCGGCGTCGATGCCGCTGCCCATCACGTCCCCCACGACCAGGGCGGTCTTGTCGTCGGTCAAGGGGATGATGTCGAACCAGTCTCCGCCGACTTCGCTGGTGGCCTGGGCGGGTTGGTAGCGGGAGGCGATCTCCAGGCCTACCAGGTGCGGTGGGTGCTCCGGCAGCAGGCTGCGCTGGAGGGTGACGGCGGCGTTGCGCACGCTCTGGTACCAGCGGGCGTTGTCGATGCTGACCGCGGCACGGTTGGCCAGCTCGCCTGCCAGTACGGCGTCGTCATGGTTGAAGGGCAGGGGGTTGCGTGCGCGTTTGAGGTCCAGGGCGCCGAGCACTATGCCGCGGGCGCTCAGCGGCACCGCCAGGTAGGAGTGGATGCCGGCGCGGGCCAGGAGCGTGGCCGCCTCGGGATTGCGCGCTATACGGGACAGGTCGCGGTCGTTCACGTGCGGTACCAGAACCGGTTTGCCGGTGCGGACGCACTGGGTGACCAGGCGGTCGGCGGCGTAGGCGGCCAAGTCGCCTACCTGGTCGGCGGCGCGGGTGGCCTCGGTGGGGTAGGCGGAGGCCAGGGCGAGGGCGCGGAAGAGTTCTGGGCCGCTGCCCGGCGCGGCGGTGCGGTGGCAGGCCAGGACCGTGTCGAGGACGTCCACCGCCGCGATGTCGGCGAGCTCGGGCACGGTGACCCCAGCCAGCTCGCGGGCGGTCTGGTCCACGTCCAGCACGGTGCCGATGAGAGCCGAGGCATCAGCAATCAGGGTCAGGCGCCGTCGGGCCCGGGCGGCTTCGGTCGCCAGGCGGTGCCGCTCGGTGACGTCCGCGATCGAGGCGGCCACCCCCCGCGCCCGGCCGACGGAGTCCTGCAGCCGGTAGAGGGAAACCGACCATGCATGGTCGTGATCCGCATCGGCCCAGGTGCGGCCGACGACGTTCTGGTCGAGCAGTGGGACTCCCGTCTCCAGAACCCGCCACTGCGCGGACTCGATGGCCGCGGTGTCCACATGCGGCAGGACCTCCGAGACATGGCGGCCGACGTGCTCCTCAGTCGACAGGCCATTGATGCGCTCCAGCGCCGGATTCACGGCCACGTACCGCAGATCTGTGTCCATGACGGCCAGCCCGACCGGGGACTGCGAGACCAGCCTCCCGGACAGCTCATTCAGCAGCCTGCGGGGCTGGGACGTCCTGGGGACATCGTCTTCGGCCCGAAAGGATTCGGATGTGTTCATCCCGGCCATCCCCTCTTGCAACCGTCACCCCAGTTGCCTCCGGGCGCCGTCCTGGGCCGGAGACGCTGGTCCTTCGCAACCTCCATGATGTCCACGAAGCAGCCCGTCATGCATCCCCCCTCGGCCCCAGAAGATCCTGCCTTCCGCGGCCTTGATCGTGCGCCGGCACGGCTGGAGCCCCCGATGAGCGAACAGCCGACCTCCTCCGGTACCGCCCGGCAGCAGCTGGAGCCCCCAGCCGCCGACGCGGTCCGCGCGTACGCAGCCAAGACCCGTGAGAACGCCGGCCAGCTCGCCGCCGTCCTGGAGGACATCGCCACCAACGGCCTGCCGCCGGTGGAGGACTGCACGTCGTGGGGGGAGCTGCGCAGGTGCACCCGCACGGTGCTGCTCGTGCCTCTGGTCCTGCTGCTCGGCTGCTGAGCCGAAGCGCGACGCGTCTTGCACTTAGTTCAACTTGTCGGCTACGGTCTCACTTCATCAGCAAGTTGAACTAAGTGCAAGTCGAGGGAGGGTCCCATGAACATGCTCGCCGCTGTCATGCAGCTGCTCGTCGCCGCCGCCTTCGTCAGCATTCCGATGGTTCGCCACCGCTTCGGTCCCGCCGCGAAGGCCGCCGCCGTGGCCGAGCTCCGCCGCCAGGACGTCCGCCCGGAGGTGCTGGAGGAGAACGGGCTCCGCTTCGACGCCGGCGGCCACGAGACCGCGGCACCGGCGGCCGTCGCCGCGGTGATGACCGCCACCGCCGCCTTCAACTTCGCCGGCGCCGACCTGGCGCAACTACTGACCTGGATCTTCTCCTCCCTGGTCGTGCTGATGAACGCAGGCATCGTCTACAGCAACCTCACCGCGGTGAGGTCGGTGGAGGCCGCTTTCCGTCGCAAGAGCGACCCGGAACTGGCCCGGATCAAGGTCGCGCCCTTCCTCCAGGCCGCCGAGAACGCCTTCCCTCACTGGGTGCGCGCCCAGACCTACCTCCGCAACACCACGGTCTTCGCCGGCTCCGCCGTCGCCCTGATCGCCGTTTCCCTCGGCTGACAGCGACGGTGTCTCCCAAACTCGGTTCTGGCACAGATCTCGGGGCGCGGACGCGGAGGGTCACTGAAGCAGGATCATCTTGCGGAGTAGTTCGAATCCCGCCCGCAGAGTTGCCTTTTGAGCTTCTTGATGTGGTTCACGGCGCTTTCGGTGCCGCCGGAGTGCAGGGTGAGGCCGGCGGTCACGGCGTCGAGGTCTCGGAGCGTGTGGAGTGCGAAGCCTGTGAGGCCGGGACGGGACCAGACACGTACCCGACGGAGCGTCATTCCCGCCCGCCAGACGGGAGGGCGCACGGGGTCTCACGCGACACGTAGCCTCGCAATCGAACACCAACGTTGCCAAGAGGCCGTCCGTCCTCGCCGACGAACGGCGCACGTTCTTCGCCTTCCTGAACTGAGAGGTCAGATGGCCACCACCTCGCCCCAGCCCGCCGACGTACTCGAGCGGCGGGCTCTCAACCGGGCCTTCCTGGCACGCCAGTTGCTACTGACACGACGAACGATGCCGGCGGAGGAGGCGCTCGAGCACCTCGTGGGTCTGCAGGCACAGGCACCCATTCCGCCTTACTACGGCCTGTGGACCCGGCTGGAGGACTTCCGCCCCGCGGAACTGGCCGGCCTGCTCACCGAACGGCGGGCCGTGCGCATCGCATTGATGCGAGGCACCGTCCATCTGGTCACCTCCGCCGACTGCCGCAGGCTTCGGCCCTGTCTCCAGCCGTTCATGGAACGAAGCCTGACCACCACCTTCGGCAAGGACCTGAACGGGCTGGATCCGGCCAAGGTCGCGGCGGCCGGCCGGGAGCTCCTGGAACAGTCTCCTCTCACCGTCGGCGACCTGAGCGCCTCCTTGCGGACGACCTGGCCCGACTACCCCGCCTCCGCACTAGGCAACGTCGTACGCAATCTGCTGCCGGTCGTCCAGGTCCCGCCCCGCGGAGTGTGGGGTCAGAGCGGCCAGACGACGTACGTCACGGCGGAGGACTGGCTCGGCGCCCCGCTGGACCCAGAGCCCGACGTCGACGCCCTGGTCCTGCGCTATCTGGCGGCGTTCGGCCCTGCCACCGTCAAGGACATCCAGGCGTGGTCGGGGCTCACCCGGCTGCGCGTGGTGACCGAGCGCCTGCGCCCGCAGCTGGTCTCCTTCCGTGACGAGGACGGCCGAGAGCTGTGGGATCTGCCCGGCGCACCGCGTCCGGACCCCGACACGCCCGCGCCGGTGCGCTACCTGGCCCCGTACGACAACGCGATCCTCTCCCACGCGGACCGCACCCGGATCATCAGCGACGAGCACCGCAAGGCCATCGCGACGAAGAATGCCGTGATTCCTGGGACGATTCTGGTCGACGGGTTCGTCGCCGGGACGTGGCGGACCGACCGTGCGCGCGGGGTGACGACTCTCAACGTCCAGCTCTTCCACCCGGTGAGCAAGCGCCGGCGCGCCGAACTCGCGGAAGAAGGGGAACGTCTCCTGCTCTTCGCGTCGGACGGCGCGGCAGGGTGTGAACTGCGCATCGCCGACGCCTGACCACGATGCGCCAAGGGGCGGGCCGGCCGGGCCACTCCCACCACTCCACCCGCGAGGGCGGCAGTACACCGTCGACCAGGTCTCTCGCAGTGGGCATTCATCCGCGGCGCTTGCGGCGTGCTCTTGAGGATCTCCATCTTCGGCTGCGAAGACCGCGTCGAAGGTCTCGCCGTACATGTCATCGCGGTCGCGCAGCAGGAAGCGCAGTGAATCCAAGTGCGTGCCCAGGTCGGCGGCGAGATTTCACGCCTGTTGAACAGCTGCGGCCTGGGTCGGGTGGGCGGTGACGCCGGTTATGTGCGACCGGCGGGGGCCGTGCTCGAGGAATGTCGGCGCACCGGCCAGTGGGCCGACCCGGTCGGCGCCCGCGTGACGAGCCCGGTCAGGGACGCCGGTCCGGTCGTGGGCTCGGGCCCGTGCCTGGAGGCGGTGATGAGGCCTCAGCTCGGCGATCGGACGCCGGTGGTGTGGTCTCGGACGCCGCCCCCGCCGTCGGCGGGCTGGTAACCCGCCTACCGCCAGTCGAGGCGCCCATCGATCACGCGCGGCGCGGTATCGTCCCCGAAGCCCCGCCCCTCGCACAGCGCGTCCGCGACCTTGGTCAGGTAGGCGGCGAACGTCGCTTCCCCCGGGCTCGGAAGTTCCGCCTCGGCGTAGTCGCCGAGCAGCCCGTACCCCCGGCCGGGGGTACAGTCGACAAAGCTGCCGTAGAAGCCGTCCGGGTCGATGGTGGTGATCGGCAGGTACCGCTGCCCGGGCTCGTCATCCAGGCGCGCGGCCGCGACCGGACCCTCGAACCACGCTCCCAGGTTCTCCAGGGGGCCGACCCCCTCACCATTGGGCAGGAAGTACCCGGTCGGCTCGGGGGCATCGCGGGATGTGGGCCAGTCGAAATCCGAGGCTGGCCCGGTGCCATGGCGCACCAGGTAGAAGGCGCGTACATCGGCCGGGACGGCCAAGTCGAGATCCTGCTCCAGCGAGCGGAGCTCGCCCTCCGTCGCGGGCGCGGGCAACCTCTGGAAGGTGCGGGGCGCATTCTCCTTCAACCACGTCTCGATCCGCGCCCAGGCGACGAGGGTCTGTTCAGCCCGTATCTGATCATCGGTCATAGCCCGGACCATAGCCCTGAGCGATGACACCGGACCCCTGGCCGTTGACGAGGTCCCACCTGGACCACCTATTGAGCACGACCTCATACGCGCCTTGGACGCGTAGCCGTCGAGGCTGCCGACGGTTCAGCCGAACGGTGCACTCCACGAGCCAGCGCTGGAGACGAGCGCGTCGAATCACCTCAGTTACCTCGAATGCGGCGACGCAGTCGGTGCTGGCTTGTTCGGGCGTCCGGTCGAGGCTGGGTGCCGCCGGCCCAGCCGGGGTGGTGTGGGGCAGCGGGATCTCGTAGTGGGTCGGCCGCAGTGGCATCAGGGGCCCCGACCGCTTCGCGGCCCTCGCCGCGGCGCGCGGCTTGAGCGTGCGCGCGTAGTGAGGGGTGAACCCGGAGTCCGAGTCCACCGCAGGGCAGGTCACGTCTGGGCGATGAACTCCTTCAGGACGGCGGACAGCCGCTCCGGCCGGTCCTCGGCGATCAGGGTCCTCGAATCCTCGATCTCCACCAGCCGTCCCTGCGGGAGGAGTTCGGCCAGGCGCCGACCGTGGGCGCGGGGCATCATCAGGTCCTCGGTGGCCCAGACGACGAGCGCAGGCTTGTCGAACTTCCGCAGCCCTTCGGCCGCTTCGAGCAGTTCGCTCCTGCGGATGTTCGTGTTGTAGTGGCGGAAGTCGCGCCGGATCGCCGGGTCGGTGCGCAGGGGACGCAGCCAGCGGTCGACGATCTCGTCCGGTACGGGGCGCTTGGTGAGGGCGCCGATACCGACGGGCAACCGGCGCAGTGGTTTGAAACCCAGGACGCGGACCATGAGCGGCAGGATGCCGGGCACCCGGCAGGCCGCGCCGATCATCTTGCCGGGCAGGCCGGGCGGATAGTTGTCGAAGGCCTCGCAAGAGATCAGTACCAGCCGGGCCAGCCGCTCGGGGTGTTGGGCGGCGACCGTCTGAGCCCGGCCGCAGTCGCTCTCCACCAGGGTGACGTCCCTCAGGTCGAGCCGGTCGAGGAACTCCACGATCAGGTCGATGACGAGGTCGGGGGTGGGCGGCCGGTCCATGGGGGTGCGGTGGGAGCCGTAGGGCAGCGTGGGCGCGATCACCCGGTTGCCGGCCCGGAGTCCGGCGGTGACGTCGCGCCAGACGGTGGCGTCGTGGACGAGGCCGTGCAGGAGGACTACGACCGGGCCCTCACCACCGGTGTCGTCGTAGGAGATGGTTCCCGCGGTGAGCTCTATCTCCGGCATGGGCAGATCCTAGTGCCGCATCAGACACCTCAGGCGATTAGCAGGTCAAGCGGCGACTGGGAGTTCGGTGGGGAAGGCCGTGCTCTCATCGAACAGTGTGTGGTTCTGAAGGCAGTGGTAGAGCTGGCCGATCATGCGGTTGAACAGGTTGCGCTGTGCGGCGGCATGCCAGTCTCCGTGGTCGTCGCGCCGCCTGCGGTAGTGGGCCTTGGCGCCGGGTGAGGCAGTGATCGCAGAAAAGGCCCACAGGTAGCCGGCGTGGTTGAGTCGGTCGTTCTTCACCCACCGGCGGGTGATGGACGACTTCTTGCCGGAGGCGCGGGTGATGGGTGAGGAGTCGGCGTACGCCTTCAGACCGCGGGCGTCGGCGAACCGCTGTCGGTCGTCTCCGATCTCGGCCAGCACCCGGGCGCCGAGCTGGACGCCGAGACCAGGGAAGCTGAGGATCACGTCAGCGTCCGGGTGCTGAGGGAAAGCCTCCTCGACCGCCTCGGCGAGGTCGTCGGCTGCGGTGCAGGCAGCCTCCAGCTGGATCAGCAGGGCCAGCATCTGCTTGCCGAGCGCGTCCTCGACGAGCGGCGGCTGGTGGGCCCACTCGGCGCGGAAGACCTCGCGAAGCCGTTCGGCCTCGGCTTCGATACCTCGCTTGCGGCCAGCGCGTTTGAGCGCGGCCTGGATCTGCGTGCGGGTCAGCCGGGCGGCCCTGGTGGGGGTGGGGGCGGTCTTGAGGAGTTCGCGGGCCTCGGGTCGGCACAGGCCGTTGTTCCACTTGGCGAAGGCGTCCAGAGCGGCCGGGTAGTACTCACGGAGCAAGGACCGGAGCTGGTTGGCGCACTGTTGCTTGTTCCACGTCGCGTCCTGCTGGGCGCGGGCGAGGACGGCGAGGGCCTGGGCCAGATCGCTGTCCTGGGGCAGGGGGCGGTGGGCGTGCATGTCGGTGCGGAGGATGTTCGCCAGCACGAGGGCGTTGCCGGGGTCCGACTTCTTGCGGGAGACGCTGTGGCGGTCGCGGTAGCGGGCGGCGGCCGTCGGGTTGATCGCGAAGACCCGTCGCTTGCCGGTCCGTAGCACCGCCACCAGCAGGCCCCGGGAAGTCTCGATCGCTTCCGGAATGGGGTTGTCCTCGGTGTCGCCGTATTCGGCGAGCAGGTCCAGCAGGATTTGGTAGCCGGCCGCGTCATCGGTGATGTGCCGCTTGGCCAGCAGCTGGCCGGAGTCGTCGACGAGGGCGACGTCGTGAGTTCGTTCGGCCCAGTCGATTCCGCAGTAGATCAAGTTGCTCCTCCCCTGAGCGTTGACTGTTTGCGCTGGTCACGAGCGCATGCGGGCCACGCAGCGACCTAATTCAAGGACTCGACCCCATGGCCGGTCCGCCACCTCAGCAGCCGTTCGTGGCGCCGGCTCACCCCACGGGCCTCGGTCTAAGCCGGAGCTCGAACGGCTCGGGCGTATCAAGAGGTCACCGTGCGACGGGCTCGCACCACCAACACCAACGAGCGATCACGCGACGGGTGTTGACGTGGTGGCGGCCGCGAAGGCACCGAGCGTCACCGCTCTATGCAGAGGCATCAACGCCGTGTTCGCCGAAGGTATCCGCCCGGTGCCCACGCGACCGTCACCACGAGACCCGCCGGACCGTCCGCCGCTCTGATGCGAGGCGTCAGTCGCCAGGCAACGTTTAGACATCACGGTCCAGTTCGAACAGCACCGCAAGGCTCACGGCTCGTGGCACCGTTAACAAGGAATTAGGCAACGTTCGCCCTGCGGCTGGCCGCCCTCAGCCATGCCTTGCCGAAGCCACCTGGGCTGCGTGGTGGCGTCGACAGCCCTGTCGACGCTGGGCGCGCAGACCTACCGCATCGACCGTGAGCAACTCCTGATGACGGCCACCCGCGCTTACGGCGCCGCCGCGGCCGATGAGCTCGCCCCCGGCCCTGGACGGAACGTCATGACTGCATCCGGCGGTGGTTGTGACCTGTCCTCGACACCGGCTTTTGCGCAGTAGACGCAAGTTGGCGTGTACGCCCCTGTGTTGCCGGTCATGGCCGGCACAGGGGTGCACACGCCCGCGACGTCGCCCGCCGTCCCGTGGTCAGGACGCCTTGCGCTGCCGTCTGATGGGTTCCCCCGCCCGGTGCAGGTGGGTGAGTGCCTCGCGGTAGGAATGGATCAGCCCGGTCTCGTAATAGGGCACGCCGATGTCCGCGCAGTACGCGCGTACGACGACCTGGGCTCGCCGTAGATGAGGAGTGGGCATGCTCGGGAACAGGTGGTGCTCGATCTGGTAGTTGAGCCCGCCGAGCATCAGGTCGGTGAGCCGGCCGCCCCGCACATTGCGGGAGGTGAGCACCTGGCGGCGCAGGAAGTCGGGGCGGTCGTCGCCGGTGAAGGTGGGCATGCCCTTGTGGTTCGGGGCGAAGATGCTGCCGAGATACACACCGAAAAGGCACTGGTGCACGGCGAGGAACGCCACGGCCTTGCCGGGGGAGAGCACCAGGAACAGCGCGGACAAGTATGCCGCCATGTGCAGGAACAGCAGGCCGCCCTCCAGCAGGCGGCTCTTCATGGACGGCGAGCGCAGCGCCCGTACGCTCGCCACGTGCAGGTTGAAGCCCTCCAGTGTCAGCAGCGGGAAGAACAAGAACGCCTGGTGGCCGCCGATGAAGCGGGCCAGACCGCTGCTGTTGCGGGCCTGCTCGGTGGACCACACCAGGATGTCCGGGGCGACATCGGGGTCGAGTTCCTCGTGATTGGGGTTGGCGTGGTGGCGCGTGTGTTTGTTCATCCACCATCCGTAGCTCATGCCGATGCCGAGGTTGCCGAAGAGCCGGCCCGAGATCTCGCTCGCACGGCGTTTCCGAAACACCTGCCGGTGCGCCAGGTCGTGTGCCACAAGCGCGACTTGGCCGAACAACAGGGCCATGATGGCGGCGACCGCCAACTGCCACCAGGTGTCGCCCAGCGCGACGAAGGCCGCCCAGCCCGCCGCCAGCAGTGCGGTCACCAGTCCGAGCCGCACCGTGTAGTAGCCGGGACGTTGCCGCAGCAGACCCGCCTCGGTGATGCGGTGGGACAGCCGGGCGAAGTCGCTGGCGGCGTCGGGGCGGGGTCTGCGGGGACGCACGGCGGCCGGTGCGATCGTGACCGAGGCGTCGGAGGAAGTCGTCATGCAGGCGAGTCTGGCTACGGCCGCCCCACCGTCACCAGCCTGTCAGCCGTAGGCCTCCTGGAGGGCCGAGCCCCCCACCGCCCCATGGGGTTGTCCCCACCCCTATACCCCCTGAACTGGGCCTTCTCCGGGCGGTGAGGTCCGTGGCCGGAGCGCCGGGCCGAGCCGCCTTTGCCCAGAGACTGGGCCGCACAACCTCGGTGGCCGGTCGCTGTCGCCGGCCGTTGGCCCCACCGGGTACCAGGCGCCCCGCCTCGTGAGGGACGATCGGCAGCCACAGCGCGCCCGCCGACGGTGTCGGCGCCGCGCCTGCTCAACACCGCTCCTCCGCAGCCGGCCGGGGCGGGGGGAGACTCAGTGGCGAGCGGTGCCAACTGCGGTGCTCAGTCACACCCGAACGACGTGGACGATGTCGAGCGCCACCCATGCCCGCCGTGCGCGGCCCAGCCCGGATCGCCGTGCCGCTCACGCTCCGGCGCCGTCACCGGCGTTGGGGACCAACGGCTGTACCGCTGGTCCCCAACGCCGGAACAGATGCTTCGAGCACGGGACATCCGGCAGTATGACCCCGTGCCCTCCCTGCCCGGAACCCAGGACCGCGCCGCAGGCGCCGCCGCCCCGGCGCGGATCCGCCTGGCGGCGGCCGCGGCCGCGGTGCTGACCGTCGCCGCGGGGCTGGGACTCAGGGCTGTGACGGCGGGGAGCGCGGGCAAGTACGGCGGAGACGTGCTGTACACCGTCCTGCTTGTGATCCTCGTCGTTCTGGTGGCGCCCAGGGTGACGCCCCTGACGGCCGCCGCAAGCGCGTTGGCCGTCAGTTGGGGGATCGAGTTCCTGCAGCTCAGCGAGGTGCCGGCGGAGCTCTCCCGGCGCAGTGCCGTCGCCCGCCTCGTACTCGGTTCCACCTTCAACCCGCCCGACCTGCTCTGGTACGCGGTTGGCGCGGCAGCGGGCTGGCTCGTCCTCACCGCTGTGAGGAGGGAGGCGTAGGGCCTGCTGGCCTACCGGAGGCTCCGTCGATCGGCCACGGCCCAGGAGGCGAACGCGACCGCCCCCGCGACCGTGAACACGGACGGCCAGGCGCCCATGCTGCCGCGATGCGGCTGAGTCCGTCGTGCCTGGGAGACTCGGGCCGTGATCACCGCCGCCCCTTGGGCACCGGTCTTCGATCCGCTGCCGTGGGCGGCGGCGTCACGGTAGGCGAGCGTGGCGAGCATCGCGCCGACTGCCGCAAGAAGCCCACGGGAGAACGGGGCAGTCCAGATCCCCGTCGCCGAGCCGGTTCAGACCGTGGTGACGACCTGGTCGAACTCCAGACGAGGGGAACGCGGGTACCAGGCGTCCTCGCCCGGCTTGCCGATGTTGACGACCATCAGCGGGGTGTGGTCGTCGTCCAGGAACTCCTTGCGGACGCCCTCGAAGTCCAGACCGGTCATCGGACCGGCGGCGAGGCCCGCGGCCCGGATGCCGATGATGAAGTACGCGGCCTGGAGGGCGGAGTTGAGGGCGGCCTGGCTCTCCCGCACTCCGCGGTCACCGAAGACGGCGTCCTTGGCCTGGGGGAAGTGCGGGAAGAGGTGGGGCAGTTCCTCGTGGAACTCGTTGTCCGCGGAGAGGATCGCGACCAGGGGGGCGGTGGCGGTCTTCGCCTGGTTGCCCTCCGCCATGTGCTGGACGAGACGCTCGCGGGCCTCGGCGGAGCGGACCAGGGTGATGCGCAGCGGCGACTGGTTCATTGAGGTCGGGCCGTACTTGACCAGGTCGTAGATCGCCTGGACCTGCTCCTCGGACACCGGTTCGTCGGTGAAGGTGTTTGCGGTGCGGGCCTCACGGAAGAGAAGGTCCTGGGCGGCGGGGTCAAGAGCGAGCGACATGGGGGAACTTCCTCACAATGGGTGGTTGATCCCAGGGGATCGACTTGCGGCACCGACACTATGCCTTAGAAGTTCAAGCTTCAACCAAAACCGGGCTGACGGTGATCAACTTCACAGGGTGACAGGGCGCCGCGGCCGCCTTGGCTGTCCCGTGCATTGACAGCGCGCGGCCCTGGTCGCTGTCATAAATGGGAGCGCTCCCACATTCCGCGTCCTTCCCTCGGAGGCATACGTGCGCACCCCCCGAATGCGATTACTGCGCCGGTCCTGGACGGCGGCCCTCACGGCTGCCGGCTCCGTCGCCCTGCTGGTGTCCGGATTCATCGCGACACCCACCAGTGCCGCGGAGGCCGGCTGCCGGGTCGACTACACCGTGAACCAGTGGGCCGGCGGCTACACGGCCCAGGTCAAGGTCACCAATCTCGGCCCGGCGGTCAACGGCTGGCGTCTGACCTGGACCCACGCCGACGGTCAGCGGGTGACATCGGCGTGGAACGCGACCGTCACCCAGGCCGGCGCCTCCGTCGTCGCCGTCAACACGGGCTGGAACGGATCGCTGGCCACCGGCGGCTCCGCCGAGTTCGGTGTCCAGGGCACCTGGAGCTCGGCCAACCCCGCCCCGACCGACTTCGCCCTCAACGGTGTGGTTTGCGGCGGAACCGGCACCACCCCGCCGCCCACGACCCCGCCGACCACCCCGCCGCCCACGACCCCGCCGCCCTCCGCCGACTGCGGCAGCGCCGTGGTCTGCTCGGGCTTCGAGGACCAGACCGGAACCACCCCCTCCGGCGCCTGGCAGTTCGCCGCGCCCGACTGCCAGGGCGCACCGGAACCGCAGCCGTCGACACCTCGGTCGCGCACAGCGGCGGCAGGTCGCTGCGGATCGACGGCAGGGCCGGTTACTGCAACCACGCCTTCGTCGCCTCCACGGCGAACCTGTCGTCGGTGGGGCCGGTGATGTATGTGCGCATGTGGGTGCGGCACACCACCGCGCTCCCCGCGGCCCATGTCACCTTCGTCTCCCTGCCCGACAGCTCCCAGGGCGGCCGGGCGCTGCGCGTCGGCGGCCAGAACGGCGCCCTCCAGTGGAACCGGGAGACCGACGACGCCACCCTGCCCGCGCAGAGCCCGGTGGGCGCGGCGCAGAGCAGGCCACTGCCGACCGGGAGCTGGCAGTGCCTGCGCTTCGCGATCGACACGACGGTGCCCAGGCTCGACACCTGGCTCGGCGACGAACAGATCCCGGGCCTGCACGCGGACGGCGTCCCCACCCAGGACATCGACCAGCAGTGGCTTGCCCGCACCACCCCGCCCCGGCCCACCACCCTGCGCCTGGGCTGGGAGAGCTATGGGACGGGCGACGACACACTCTGGTTCGACGATGTGGCCGTCGGCTCGTCCCCCATCGGCTGCTGACGGCCTGCGCGAGACCACCAGCGCGGACGGCGCGCCGGACGGAACCCCCTTCCGCCCCGATGCGCCGTCAGCGCCTTGCGCGGGGAGCCCCGATCACTGCGGCGATCGGCGAGGGCAGAGGACGGGTGCGCTGCCCGGCTGCTCCCGCCCCGGGGAGTTCAGGCCAAAGATGTGGGGGAGTGGGTGCCAGTCTCACTGTGCGGGGCCGGATGGGGCACGACGATCCGCAGTGCGCGATTGTCCGTGTGGGCTCGGGCCGACGGCCCCCTGTCACAACCATCCGTTGCGCTGGGCCTGCAGGGCCAGTTGGAAGCGGTTCGCGGCGCCCAGCCGGGCCATCAGGACCTGCAGGCGGCGGAACAGCGTGCGGCGGCTGATTCCCAGCTCGCGGGCGATGACGTCGTCGCTCGTGCCGCTGGCCAGGAGCCACAGCAGACGGCGGTCGGTGGGAGGCAGACCGCCTGGGCGGGTCGTGCCACCGTGGAAGGGCAGAGCGTGCTGCCACGACTGTTCGAACAGCGCGATGAGGGCGGAGAGCAGACCGCACGGCTGCACGACCAGCATGGTGTTGTGCACGTCGACCTCTTTGATCGACAGTGACACCAGAGCGTATGCCTCGTCGATGATCAGGAGTTTGACGGGGACGGACGGCAGCACTCTGGCCTGTTCACCGGCATTGATGCACGGTTCGATGACTTGTTCGAGGTGGTCCGGGCGTTCCAGCGACTCGCGGGAGTACACGACGCGTTGTGTGACCCCGCGGGCCAGCGTGGCCAGTGCGTCGTCGGCGGCACTGGCCACAGGGAAGTAGGGGGGCGACTCGAACTGCCGGATCTGGTGGCGGGCGCTGGCCCAGGCTTGCCGCATCCTGGGGCCGATGGCGTCGCCGGTGACGATCTCGACGAGGTGGTCGTTGTGGGCCGCGAGCCGCTGGCGCCGGAACGAATCGAAGGCGCCCGCGACCGCGATGCGGGATTTCTCGACCTCGGCGGCACGGCGCCGGGCGAGGACCTCGAGACCGGCCGCCGGAGCCACCGGCGCCACCACGTCCTCGTCCCTCTCGGCGGCACCGGTCAGGCCGGCGTCGACGAGCTCGCCGTACGCCGTGGCCAGGCCCGGGCTGTCCAGACCGGTCGCGGCGGCGATGTCGCTCAGCGGCGCAGGGGCCAGCTCCAGCAGGGTGAGATAGACCCGGGCCGCCGTCTGACCGATGCCCAGGAGCCCCAGTGCATCGCCGAGATTCGCGTTCGTCATGAGCGACATTATCGACGGCCGTGGCGGGCCAGACGTGGCCGATCTGTGCCAGTGGCACCACTGGGCACCATACGTGGGCGCCGCGGGATAACGTCGCCGAGCCGTCGGCAGGTGGCGGCGCTCGACTCCCAGGAAGGCGGACGCAGTGGCGAAAGGCCGCAAGAACGGTTTGTACTCAGGGATCTCCGAGGAACTGTCCGCGTTGATGCGGACGGGGTGGGCGGAGACCGAGAGGCGTGAGCTGACGCTCGAGGAGCAGGCCCCGTACGCGGCCGCGCGCCGGGCCGCGCTCTCCGCGCGCTTCCCGGGTGAACGGCTCGTGATCCCTTCGGGGAACCTCAAAGTCCGGTCGAACGACGACACCTACCCGTTCCGGCCGTACTCCGGCTATGTGCACATGACCGGCGACCAGGCCCGGGACGGTGCCCTTGTCCTCGAACCCCGTGCGGACGACGGCCACGACGCCTACTGCTACCAACTCCCTCGGGACAGCAGGGACGACAACGAGTTCTGGACCGGTGCCACAGCAGAGCTGTGGATGGGCCGGCGCCGCTCCCTCGCCGAGGCGGAGTGCGTGCTCGGCCTGCCGTGCCGGGACGTCCGTACGGCGGCCGGCGACCTGGCAGCCGCCTCCGGCACACCGACTCGCATCGTCCGAGGTATCGACCCGTCCCTGGAGGCCGCCGTCGCCACCGAGGCGGAGCGCGACGCGGAGCTGGAAGAAGCCCTCAGCGATCTGCGCGTCGTCAAGGACGAGTGGGAGATCAAGGAGATCCGCTCGGCCGTGGACTCCACGGTGCGCGGATTCACGGACGTCGTCAGTGAGCTGTCGCGGGCGATCGCGACGTCCGAGCGGTGGATCGAGGGCACCTTCTTCCGTCGCGCCCGCCTTGAGGGCAACGCCGTCGGCTATGGCACGATCTGCGCCGCGGGCGAGCACGCCACGATCATGCACTGGACCGATAACGACGGACCGGTGCGCCCCGGGGAGCTGCTCCTGCTCGACGCGGGCGTGGAGTCGCGCACCCTGTACACCGCCGACGTCACGCGCACTCTGCCGATCGGTGGCACCTTCACTCCTGTCCAGCGCAGGGTCTACGACGCGGTGTACGAGGCCCAGGAGGCGGGCATGGCGGCCGTCAAGCCGGGCGCCGCGTATCGGGACTTTCATGAGGCGGCCCAGCGTTCCCTGGCGGCGCGGCTGGTCGAGTGGGGTTTCATCGAAGGGCCTGCCGACCGCGCGTACGAGCTGGGCCTCCAACGCCGTTTCACGATGGCCGGTACTGGTCACATGCTCGGCCTGGACGTCCACGACTGCGCGCAGGCCCGGACTGAGGAGTACGTCGACGGCGTATTGGAGCCGGGCATGGTGCTCACCGTCGAGCCCGGCCTGTACTTCCAGCCGGACGACCTGACTGTGCCTCAGGAGTGGCGCGGCATCGGCGTGCGCATCGAGGACGACCTGCTCGTCACCGCCGATGGTCACGAGAATCTGTCGGCGGACCTGCCTCGGTCTGCGGATGAGGTCGAGGCGTGGATGGCCCGGTTCGCGGGCTGACCACATCGAGAACCGGGCCAAGGCAGGGCCGCCGTCTGGGGAGCCTGTCCACCGCACGGCGCGGCGACCAGATCGCGGCCTGCCTGGAGGAGTTGGAGCACGGGTACGTCACCGTTGTCGACGGCGACGGCAAGCCGCGGTTCCTGCCCGTGGTCTCCGAGCGGGCCCGCGCCAAGCTGAACCGGATCGCGGTGAAGATGATTCGGCAGCCGAAGCAGAAGGCCCGGCCGCTCGCGCAGTTGCGTGCGTGGTGGAAGACGGGCGCGATCCTCATCTCCGGGGCGGCCGTCGACGTAATCAACTCGCTCCTCGAGCGCGCCCGTGCCGCGGCCGTGGCAATCCAGCCGGGCGTGCCGACGCGGCGCTGCCGATCGGCTGAAGGCCTGTTCGGCGGGCGCCCGTCGGCACGGACTCGGCAGGCTCCGCGTCGGGGCGCGGGCCGAGGTCTCGGCCCGCGCCCGCGAGGTCAGTCGCCGGCCGGTGTGCCCGTCACCTTCAGGTGACGGACGCGGCCCACGTTGTCGAAGGATCCGAAGCCCACCCGGCCCGAGGCGAAGACCGGGTCGGTGGCCGTGATCAGCGGGTTGGGGCTGCCGTCCAGGTAGACGGCGGTCTCACCGGTGTCGGCGCAGTGGGTGAGGCGTACCTTGTGCCACCCCTCGTCCTTGATCGCCGGAGGCGCGCCGAAGGTTCCGTTCCACTGGTCGTCGATGCGCAGCCGGTCGGCGTCGTTGACCGTGAACATACCGTTGTGCGGATAGATGGTGTTGTCGCTCGACAGGTGCGCGTACTGGAATCGAGTGTCCGACTGATAGTCCCAGATGAGAATGACGTCACGGTTGGTGATCTCGACGGGGGTGTCGATCCGAACCTCCGCCTCGATGGTGACGGAGGAGTAGCGCGGGCCCGCGGTCAGGACGGCGTACTCGAAGGGGCGCCGCGGTCCCGGGCGGGCGACGCCCGGCTCGGTCATGATCGTCTCGCGTTCGGTGTACGCCCACTTGGCCGGGGTGACCGGCGCCCAGTTGTCGGGGCCGGTGGTGTGGGTGGTGGGGGTGTTGCCGATCTCGCAGTCGGCGAAGGTGCGGGTCCCGGTCACCTTCCAGACCTTGCCGTTGGCCTTCGAGACGATGTACAGGCCGCCGCTGTGGTCGGAGCCGAAGCGCAGGTCGACACGTTGGTCACCGGCGAGGTCGCGCATGGTGACCGTCTTTCCGGTCGACTTGTCGAAGAGCATCAGCTGCTCGAGCGGCGCGAGGTCGGCGCCGCGGCGCATGTTGCGGGTGTCCGCGGCCAGGATCCGGCCGTCCACGAGGTCGCCGAAGATGTACTTTCCGCGCAGCGCCGGCGCGTCCTTGCCGCGGTAGACGGAGCCTCCGGCGATGGCGCGGCCCACGTCGGACCGGCAGTCCCAGCCGGGTCCCGGGTCATGGTCGTAGGCGGCGACCGGGTAGGTGTAGCGGTACTGGGCGTCGTCGGCGGGAAGGGGGAGGATGCGGGCGCACGGGTCGGTGGTCTTCTTGTCGAATGCGAAGGGACCCTCGCGCTCGCTCCAGCCGAAGTTGTCCCCGGCCTTGACCTCGTACACCGACTCGATGGCGTGCTCGCCTATGTGGCCGAGATACATACGGTGGCTGCCGCCCGCGTCCCAGCTGAAGCGGTGCGGGTCCCGCATGCCTACGGCGTAGATCTCCCCAAGGGCACCGGGCTCACCGACGAACGGGTTGGACGCGGGGATGCCGTACCTGCCGTTGGCGCTGTCGTGGCCCGCGGGATCGATCCGCAGAAGTTTGCCGTGCGGGAGCGCCAGGTTCTGCGGCTCGCTGTTGCCGACGCCCTGCCCTCCGTCGCCCACCGCGAGGTAGAGGAGGCCGTAGTCCTCGTCGTGGGGCTTGGCCGTCGGGTTGAAGTCGATCTGCTGAACGCCGTGCACCTGGCCGGAGAAAGCGATACGCAGCACCTCGCGATGGGTGCCGTGGAAGACGGCCGCGGAGGGGTCGTCGGCGGTCCACTCGGTGATGACGCCGTGATAGGCGGGCGTGCCGGCCTGTCGGTAGTCGGGGGTCTCGGTGGCCTGCGACGCGAGCTCGGTGTGGATGGTGTAGAAGCGCCCGTTCGTGCCGAACTCCGGGTGGAACGCGGCGTACCCGAAGCCCTGACCGAGGCCGCGGCCCGAGAAGAAGTGCGGGAATGCGGCCTTGACGTCCAGGTAGGGGTGCGGGGTGCCACCGGAGGTGCTGGTCGCGGCGCCGGGGTCGGTGAGGTAGAGGGTGCCGTTGAGGTCGGGGGTCGCCATCCGGCCGGAGCCGTCGGGGAGTTCATTGATGGTGTTGATCCGGGCGTGGCGCATCAGGCGCGGATCCGTTGGTGCCGGAACGGGTTCCGACTTGGGGAATTGCGCGAACTCCTCCAGGACGAGGCCTGTCGTGGACTGGACGGGCTTCTGCGGAATGGGGTCGGTCAGGGCGGCTGTCGCCGCGGCGGGCTCGTCTGCGTGGGAAGGGGTGGCAAGACCGCCCAGGGCGAGGGCTGCGCTGACGGCCACAGCCGCCCAGTGCCTTCGATATGTACGTCGTGACGCCATGCGGGTCCCTTCGGGCTGGCGCGACAAGTAGGGAAAAACGATTCAGGACGGGAACGTTCAGCGGCTCTGCGTCATGCGCCGGTACTCCGCCGCCACCGCTCCGGCCGGCACCGGACGGTCCAGGAACAGGAGGTCGTCCATGCGGCAGTCGCAGGCGTTGTTCTCCCGGGTGTTCTGGGGGAAGCTGCCGCCGATCTTGATGCCGCGGGGATCGGTGGGCGAGGCGCGGTGGGGCGCCGGCGTGGTGGCGAGTTCCCAGGGGTCGCCCGGCGTGACGTAGAAGCCGTCCAGGGGCTTGCCGTCGCGGTAGAGCGCGAGGGTGCCGTCGCGGAAGTCGAATGTCGCGGCCAGGTGGACCCATTCACCGCGGGGCAGCAGTTCTTCCCAGGGGGCCTCGGCGGCGAACGTCTGGGAGGCGCCGCTGTCCAGGCGTCTCCCCAGTGCGACCAGCTTCAACTCGCCGTTCACCTGGATGAGTTCGAGCAGCGCACGCACCGCGTGACCGTCAGAGGTTCCGGACAGTATGCCGGCCAGTCCGATCGCGTTGTAACGGTCGTTCGGGTCGGGCGTGTTGGAGTTGAGGGCGGGATTGTCACCCGTCATCTTGAACCAGCCCATGACGGTGGCACCGCGGGCACTGCGGAAGGCCTCGAGGGACGACATGCCCTCGGCGTCCCAGGCCCCGGCCTTCCAGTCGTCGTTGCCCGCGGTGGCCGGGTTCTGCTGGCGCACCTGCAGGGCGGGCGAGGCGCCCGGGTACGCTTCGTCGGCCACGCGCATCGCGGAGCCGCCGTTGATCAGACTGAGCGTGGTGCCGGAGCGTCCGATGTCCTGCTCGCGACCGGGGTCGGCGGGGTCCGGGTGTCCGAAGTCGTACGCCGCCACAGCCTGGGCTCGCAGCGGGGTGTGGGCGGTCGAGGGGCGGGCCGCCTGGGCCGGAAACGTGGCGGCGGCAAGCGAGGCGGTCGCGGCGAGCGCGGCGACGGCGAGTGAGTAGCGTCTGGTGCGGGGCGGTGTCATACAGCCTCCCGGCGGCGGTGAAGGGGCGTTCGATCGGGGTCCCCCGACTGGCAGAAAGCGCTTTCGTCCGCGTGCAGGGACCATGTAACCCTTTCGTCGCGCCCAGGACAATGGGCGTGTACTCGCCAATTTTTGAGCGCCCGGCGGCGGCGGCGCGGTCACGCCCCACGTAACCTCTTCCTGTGCCAGCCTCCCGTCTGCATCGCGTCGCCGTCCTTGTGCTCGAGGGCGCGAAGCCGCTCGATGTCGGAATTCCCGCGCAGGTTTTCACGACCCGCGCGAGCATGCCGTACGAGGTGCGGGTGTGCGGGGCGACACCCGGTCTCGTGACCGGCGGTGATGGCCTCGCGTACTACGTCGCCCACGGCCTCGACGCGCTTGCGTGGGCCGACATCGTCTTCGTCCCCGGCTATCGGTTTCCGGACCGCGACGACCCGCCGCAGGCCGTCGTCGACGCACTGATCACCGCCCATGCTCGGGGCGCGCGGCTCGCCGCCATCTCGACGGGCGCCTTCGCGCTCGCCGCCACGGGCCTGCTCGACGGCAGGCGCGCCACGACGCACTGGCACTACACGCGGGCACTCGTGGCCAGGCATCCGCTCGTCCAGGTCGACGAGAACGTGCTGTTCGTCGACGAGGGCAGTGTGCTCACCTCGGCCGGCGCCGCCTCCGGCATCGACCTGTGCCTGCACATCCTGCGCGGCGACCTCGGGGTGGCCGCGTCCAACCACGCGGCCCGCCGCCTGGTCGCGGCCCCCTACCGCAGCGGCGGCCAGGCCCAGTACGTGCCGCGCAGCGTCCCCGAGCCGCTCGGCGAGCGCTTCGGCGCCACCCGCGAGTGGGCGCTGCACCGGCTCGGCGAGCCCCTCACCCTCGACATACTGGCGCGGCAGGCGGGGGTCTCGCCGCGCACGTTCTCCCGGCGCTTCGTCGAGGAGACCGGCTACACGCCGATGCAGTGGGTGATGCGCGCCCGCATCGACGTGGCCCGTGAACTGCTGGAGCGGTCGCAGCGGAGCGTCGAGCAGATCGCCGCCGATGTCGGTCTCGGCACCGGCGCGAATCTGCGGCTGCACTTCCAGCGCATCCTCGGCACCACCCCGAGCGAGTACCGGCGCACCTTCACCCTGGGCGAGTAACCCGCCCGGCACCGCGTGGCGGGATCCTTTTGAACCGTGGCGATCCCGCCACTGTCAGCGGCGCCAGCCGCGGGCGAGCCTGGTGGCGAAGGGAAGGGACATCACTCATGACTCGCATCGCCATCAACGGATTCGGCCGCATCGGACGCAATGTGCTGCGCGCACTGCTGGAGCGCGACAGCGCCCTCGAGATCGTCGCCGTCAACGACCTCACCGAGCCCGCCACTCTCGCCCGGCTGCTCGCCTACGACAGCACGGCCGGCCGTCTCGGGCGCCCGGTGAGCGTCGACGGGGACGCCCTCGTCGTCGACGGCCGTCGGATCACGGTGCTGGCTGAGCGCGAACCGGCGCAGCTGCCGTGGGCCGAACTCGGCGTCGACATCGTCCTGGAAGCCACCGGCCGCTTCACTTCGGCCAAGGCCGCCCGCGCCCACCTCGACGCGGGCGCGAAGAAGGTGCTCGTCAGCGCGCCGTCGGACGGCGCCGACGTCACGCTCGCGTTCGGGGTCAACACCGACGCCTACGACCCGGACGTGCACACGATCGTCTCGAACGCCTCCTGCACCACCAACGCGCTCGCGCCGCTGGCCGCGGTCCTCGACGAACTCGCCGGTATCGAGCACGGGTTCATGACGACGGTGCACGCCTACACGCAGGAGCAGAACCTGCAGGACGGTCCGCACCGCGACGCCCGTCGCGCCCGGGCCGCCGGCGTCAACATCGTGCCGACCACGACCGGTGCCGCCAAGGCGATCGGCCTGGTGCTGCCGAACCTCGACGGCAAGCTGTCGGGCGACTCGATCCGCGTACCGGTGCCGGTGGGCTCGATCGTCGAACTCAACACGACCGTCGCCCGCGACGTGACACGCGACGACGTGCTGGCGGCGTACCGCGCCGCAGCGGAGGGGCCGCTCGCCGGCATCCTCGAGTACTCGGACGACCCGCTCGTGTCGTCCGACATCACGGGCAATCCCGCCTCGTCGATCTTTGACTCGGCCCTCACCCGCGTCGAGGGCCGCCACGTCAAGGTGGTCGCCTGGTACGACAACGAGTGGGGCTTCTCGAACCGCGTGATCGACACGCTCGAATTCCTCGCCACCCACTGACCGGACGCCGGGGTGGAACCCCGCCTCCGGCGACCGCGCCGGCCAGCACTTCCTTTGGGCGCTTCGACCAGTCGGGCAGCCGGCTCAGTCACAGAAGCGGGTCCGCCCGGCCTCCGGAGGGCGCGGGGGCGGTGGTGAGCTTGTGGAGCCCGTCCCGGCGCCGGTCGGCGATCCGCGTGTGGATACGGGCGACCTTCAGGCGGGCCTTGGCGCGGTTGGCCGAGCCCTTGACCTTCCGGGACAGTTCCCGCTGGGCGCGGGCCAGGCGGGCTGGGTCCCGACGCTCGTGCCGAGGGTTGGCAACCTTCTCCCCGGTCGAGAGAACCAGCAGGTGATCCAGCCCGGCGTCCACGCCGATCGCCGCACCAATAGCAGGGAGCGGCTTGACGGTCTGGTCTTCGACCAGCCTCGAGACGAACCAGCGTCCGGCCGCATCCTGCGACACGGTCACGGTCGACGGCTGTGCACCCTCTGGCAGGGGCGCGGGTACTTCGCTCGCTTGCCCAGGAAGTTGGTGAAGGCTGTCTGCAAGTGCCGCAGGGCCTGCTGAAGGGGGACAGAGGAAACGTCCGCCCGTGGATCACGGGAGCCGCATCGCGGGCGGCACACCGGGGACGGAAACACCAAGGGCCGGAATCCCTGATCGGATTCCGGCCCTCGGCCTTCAGTAGCGGGGACAGGATTTGAACCTGCGACCTCTGGGTTATGAGCCCAGCGAGCTACCGAGCTGCTCCACCCCGCGTCGGTGAAGAGAACACTACGTGACCGACGGGGAAAGAAGCGAATCGCTTCCGCGGAGCGTCATGCCGACAGCTCCTCCCGCAACGTGTCCCTGAGTCGCGCCGCCCACTCCACGACTTCCCAGCGCGGGGCCTCTCCTGCCAGATCCGCGCGCCCACCTGGTCCGCTTTTTTGAGGCGGTGCCTGCCATGCGGGCCTTGGGGACGTCGCGGATCACCGTGTATGCTCGGCAGCCGCGAAGGGGAGTAGCCCTGCAATACCGGTCGTCGACACACTGGAACCCAGCACCTGGTTCCCGGTGGCCGGGCCCGCACTGCGGTGCGAGTGGGCGAGACCTTCGGCCCTTTGTCGACGACGTATGCGTGTTGGCGGGGTCGAAGCTGCCGCCATTCCCCTTTTTACGCGGTTGTCTCGAAGCCCCGCCGGTGCGGGAAGGCTGAGCCGAGACCGTGATCCATTTCGTGTTGTTGATCGTCTGCGCGGTGGCGATCTATCTCTCCTGTGAGTGGTTCGTCAACGCCGTCGAGTGGCTCGGCGAGCGCCTCAACGTGGGCAAGATGGCGGTCGGCACGATCCTGGCCGCCTTCGGCACCGCACTGCCCGAGTCCGTGGTCACGCTCGTCGCGGTGACCACCGGCGCGACTGCTGAGGCCAAGAACATCGGCGTCGGCGCCGCGATGGGCGGGCCGCTGGCGCTGGCCACCGTCGCCTACGGTGTTACCGGCGCCATGCTGCTGCTCAAGCGCCGCAAGGAGCGTGAGCGCACTGCCGCGCTGGTCGCCGCAGGTGGCAGGGGCTCCGACCTGCCCGTCCCGTCGGCCGGTGACACTGAGCAGGCCCTCGGTACTGCGAAGGACATGAAGCGGCTGGCCAAGGACCAGAAGTGGTTCCTGCCGATCTTCATCGTGAAAGTGGCGCTCGGCCTGGTCGCCTTCGCCTTCAAGCCTGTCCTTGGCCTGCTGTTCTTCGCCGCCTACGCGGTCTACTTCTGGCGGGAGATTCGCGGTGGCCAGGACGAGGACGGCGAGGAGGAGGAGCTGGAGCCGCTGAAGTTCCAGCCCAAGGCCGCCTCCCCGGCCACCTGGGCCGTCATCGCCCAGACGCTGGTCACGCTGGTGGTGATCTTCTTCGCGTCGCAGCTGTTCGTGAAGCAGCTGGACGCCATCGGCCCGATGATCGGCCTGTCCGCCTCGGTGACCGCCCTGCTGCTGTCCCCGATCGCCACCGAACTGCCGGAAATCATGAACGCCGTGATCTGGGTCCGTCAGGGCAAGACAAAGCTCGCTTTGGCGAATATCTCCGGCGCGATGATGATCCAGGCCACCGTTCCCTCCGGCCTGGGCCTCCTCTTCACCAGCTGGCACTTCGATGCCGCACTGCTGTGGTCCGGGCTGATCACCATGGCGGCGATCGTCTACCTGCTGCTGACCATGCGCGGGCACAAGCTCACCCCGGCACGGCTCGCAGTCGCGGCCGGCTTCTACGTGGTCTTCGCCCTCGGCCTGATTCCCATCCTCAGCTGAGTGATTGCTGCGCTGCCGCCTGGGCTCGGGCGGCTGCGCAGCGATTGGCGCCGCCGCGCAGGCATTTGCCTGCGTGGCGGCCGGGCCGCTTGTTCATCACCGCGCGAGCAGCGCACGGAAAAAGGGACCTGAGCTGTCATGGCTGGAAGCAGAAGATTCATACCCGCAGAGAACCAGGAGTCGGCCGGGCGGCGTCGGCGCAGGCGTCCCAAACGGCGGACCGGCCGCTGGGTGGCGCTCGCTGCCTCGGTCCTCGTCCTCGGCGTGGCCGGAGTGGGCGGCTGGGCGTACACGCACCTCAACGGCAACATCAAGGGAGCCGATCTGGGCGATGCGCTGGGCGACAACCGGCCCAAGGCCGCCGCCGGCGGTCAGAACATCCTGGTCATCGGCTCCGACAGCCGCAAAGGCCTGGGGGATGCCTACGGCAAGAACCTCACGACGATGCAGTCCGACACCCTGATGCTGCTGCACACCGGCGGCGACGGGAAATGGGCCACCGTCGTCTCCTTCCCCCGCGACTCCTGGGTACAGGTACCCGCCTGCGACCGGGGCAACGGCTCGACGTCCAGCCCGCACCACTTCAAAATCAACGAAGCGTTCGCGATCGGCGGCACCACCGGCGACGCGGCCAAGGCCGCTGCCTGCACCATCAAGACTGTCGAGGCCAACACCCAGGTCCGCATCGACCACTTCCTGATCATGGACTTTCGCGGCTTCACCGGCATGGTCGACGCCCTGGGCGGCGTGGAGGTCTGCCCCCAGCAGGCCATCCACGACAAGAAGGCCCGCCTCGACCTGGAGCCCGGCTGTCAGATCGTCAAGGACGACAAGGCCCTCGGCTACGTCCGCGCCCGCTACAGCATCGGCGACGGCTCCGATATCGGCCGCATCGGACGCCAGCAGGAGTTCATGCAGTCCCTCGCCGACCGCGCGAAATCAAAGCTGTACAACCCCACCGCCCTGTACGGCTTCTTGAACTCCGCGACCAAGTCGCTGACCACCGACCCCGACTTGGCCGGCATCGACCCTCTGTACAGCCTCGCCTCCAGCGTGAAGGGCATAGCCACCGACCGGATCTCGTTCCTGACCGTCCCCAACTACCCGCGAGAGCGCGACGTGCCCACCGACAAGGCCAACGTCACCTGGCAGCAGCCCGCTGCCCGGCAGTTGTTCACCGCCCTCAACCACGACCAGGAGACGACCAAAGCCGACCTGAAGAAGGCGACCGCCCAGCTACCCGCACCCGCGAGCACCGTGCACGTCACCGTCCTCAACGGCACCGGCACCCAGGGCGCAGCACTGAAGGTCGCCGAACAGTTGCGTGCCCTCGGCTTCCAGATCACCGCCACCGGCAACGCCCCCACACGCGTCAGCAAAACCACCCTCACCTACGCCCAAGGCCAGTCGGAGCAGGCCCAAGCCGTCGCCGGCCACCTGCCCGGCGTGACGCCCACACTGTCCGAGCAATCAGCCCCCGCCACGGTCACCCTGACCATCGGCCCCGACATGCCCGCCATCGACGGCTGATATGAATACAGAGCCGGGATACGACAGGCGAGCACACCCGTTCCCACCCGGGCTTCCTCCAACCTGGCAGTCTCCCGGCTCCGTCGTCAGAGAATGTGATCGCCCTCCAGCGCCAGTCTCGGCAGGCGGCGGGACAACGGGGCCGGTAGCCACCATGCCCGGGTGCCGAACAGCTGCATGGCGGCCGGGACGATCAGGCAGCGGATGATCAGCGCATCCACGAGGACAGCCGTCGCCAGGCCCAGGCCGAACTGCTGGAGCATGCGGCTCGGGCTGAGCATGAAGGCCCCGAAGACGACGATCATGATGCTTGCGGCCGCGGTGATGACCTTGCCGGTCGCGGCCAGGCCTTCGCGGACGGCGTGGGCATGGTCCTGGGTGCGTACCCACTCTTCGTGGATGCGGGAGACGAGGAACACCTCGTAGTCCATGGAGAGGCCGAAGACGATTGCGAAGATCATCACGGGGATGAAGGCCTCGACCGGTCCCGGCTGCGCGCCGAACCAGCCGTGCTGGAAGACCACGGTGATCACGCCCAGGGCGGCGGAGATGGACAGGAGGTTCAGGACGGCCGCCTTGAGGGGGATCAGGAGCGACCTGAAGACCGTCATCAACAGGAGGGACGACAGGCCCACCACGATGGCGATGAATAGTGGCATGCGGGCCGAGACCCTGTCGGCGAAGTCCTGTGCGGCCGCCGTCGAACCGCCGACCAGGAAGTCCGCGCCGGTGCGCTTCTCCAGCGGTGGCAGTACGTGGTCGCGCAGTTCGTGGACGAGGTCGGTGGTGCCCTTGTCCTGTGGCGCGGTCGTGGGGAACACCAGGACCGTGGAGAGGGAGCCGTCGGGGGACGGGATCGGCGGGGTCGCCGCCGCCACGCCGTCGGTTGCGGCGAGGGCCGAGTGCAGCTGAGCGCCCGCCGCCTGGTCGCCCTTGCCCACGACGACCAGCGGGCCGTTGAAACCGGGGCCGAAGCCCTCCGCCAGCAGGTCGTAGGCCTGCCGGCTGGTGGACGACGCAGGGTCGTTGCCCGCGTCGGCGAAGCCGAGGCGCAGGCCGAGCGCAGGCGCGGACAGGGCCAGCAGTGCCACGGTGGCGGCCAGCAGCGCGGGCAGCGGCCGGTGCTGTACGGCGTCGGCCAGGGCACGCCAACGGCGGCCCGTCACCCTCCCCTTGGCCTGCGCCTTGGCCGCCTGCCGCAGCACCTGGCGCCGGATGCGTCCACCGAACACTGCCAGCAGCGCCGGCAGCAGGGTGAGCGATGCCGCCATGGTCACGAGGACGGTCAGCGCGACCGCGAGCGCCACGCCCTGCAGCGCACCCAGTCCCAGGGCCACCAGGCCGAGCAGCGCGATGATGACGGTGCAGCCGGCGAAGAAGACGGTACGACCGGCGGCGTCCATCGCCCGGCGGGTGGCCGTGGACGCATCGGCGCCGTCCGTGATCTCGTGACGGTAGCGGTAGAAGATCAGCAGCGCGTAGTCGACGCCGACCGCGAGGCCGACCAGCATCATCACCGGCGGGGTGAAGTCGGCGACCGTGAACACGTGCGAGGCCAGCACGATCAGGCCGATCGCGCCGCCCACCGCGAACAGCGCTGTGACCAGGGGCAGCGCGGCGGCCGCGACCGAGCCGAAGAGCAGCACGAGCACCACCAGCGCGGCGATCAGACCCGCGCCCTCGGCGGCCCCGCTCTTCTGCTCCTGCGCCGCGCGCACCGCCGCACCGCCGAGCTCCACTCTCAGGCCGCTCTTTCCGGACCGTTCTGCGGCCTTCGCTGTGTCGATGATCCTGACGATGTGCGGCTTCGGTACGTCCTGCGCCTTGCCGGCCAGGGTCACGGTGGCATACCCGATGGTGCCGTCCCGGGACATGGCGGCCGAGTCCGCGTACGGGCTGCGGACCGTGACGACGCCCGGCAGGCCGCTGACCTCGTTCAGCATCGACTCGACGCGAGGCCGGATACCGGTGGCCCGCAGCCCGGTCTCGTCCTTGAAAACGATCTGCACGCTGTCGCCGGCCTGTGCCGAGCCATGCTTCTTCAACAGATCGGTGGCGGCTTGGGAGTCCGTGCCGGGCAGCAGGAAATCGTTGTGGTACGTACTGCCGGCCGTCCGTGCTCCGGCGCCGATCACGGCGACCACGGCCACCCACAGGAGCAGGGCGGCCCAGCGGTGGCGCTGCGACCAGAAGGCCAGGCGGGCGAAGACCCCGCCGCGGCCGGGGGCTGCCGGGGTGACTGCGGTCTCGGGCGTCGGGGGTATGCGGACCCCGGTTGTGGGAGGAGTGTTGGTGGCGATGTTGTCGCCGCTTGCGGGTGATGTGTTCATGCGCTGAGCGTGCGGTGGGCGTATGCCCGGGCACGTCCGCCCGGGGCGGACACTTCGCATACCCCGGCGGTTGTGGGTTCGGAGGGGCGCGTACGACTCCGGTTGTCCCGTCCGTGGGGGGGCAGGGCTCGCCGGGCCGTCCTGTGTCGTCCGGCTGTGGTCAGTCGGTCAGCCAGCCGGGGCTGACCATCCCGGACTCGTAGGCGAGCACGACCAGTTGGGCCCGGTCCCGTACCTGCAGCTTGGTCATGATGCGACTGACGTGGGTCTTCGCCGTGGCGGGGCTGAGGACCAGGCGGGAGGCGATCTCATCGTTGCTCAGGCCGGCCGCGACCAGTTGCATGACCTCCCGCTCCCGCTCGGTGAGCGCGTTGAGCCGGGGGCCGGGATTCGGTGCTCTGACCCGGCTTGCGAACTCGGCGATCAGTCGGCGGGTGACGGACGGGCTGATCAGCGCATCCCCGCGGGCGGCCACCCGGACGGCATGGATCAGCTCCTCCGGCTCGGTGTCCTTGAGCAGGAAGCCGGTGACGCCGGCGCGCAGCGCGCCGTAGACATAGTCGTCCAGGTCGAAGGTGGTCAGGATGACAACGCGGACGTCCGCGAGCCGCTCGTCGGCGGCGATTCGCCGGGCGGCCTCGATGCCGTCGGTGCCGGGCATCCGGATGTCCAGCAGGGCCACATCGGGGCGCAGTTCGCGGCAGGCGGTGACGGCCTCGTCGCCGTCGGCCGCCTCCCCGACGACCGTGATGTCGTCCTCGTCCTCCAGGATGGAGCGGAAACCGGCGCGGACGAGTCGCTGGTCGTCGGCGAGCAGCACACTGATCATGGTCGTCTGCCTGCTCCGTTCTCGCGTGACACCTGGGGACCGTCTGGGTGGCCTGGAACGTACGGACCGTAGGGAATCCGCGCTTGCACGGCGAATCCGCCGCCCGGCCGGGGCCCCGCGATGAGCTCACCGCCCAGAGCGCGGGCGCGCTCGCGCATACCGCCCAGGCCGCTGCCGGCCGAGGGGCCCGTGGTGCCGGCGCCGCCGTGCGCTGCCGTGCCGTTCCCGTCGTCCTCGACCTCCACCAGGAGGTCGCGGTCACCATAGCGCAGCCGTATGGTGACCGCCGTGGCGTGGGCGTGCCGCGCGACATTGGTCAGCGACTCCTGGGTGATGCGGTACGCCGCCAGGCCCACCTCGGTGGACAGCGTCCGCTTGGCGCCCTCGGTCCGCATCCGTAGGGCAAGCCCTGTCCGCTCCGCCGCCCGGACCAGTTCGCCCAGTCGGTCCAGCCCGCCCGCGGGGGCCAACGGCGCCGCCTCGTCGGCCTGGCGCAACACGCCGAGAGTCGCGCGCAGTTCGCGCAGTGCCGCCTTGCTGCTGTCCTTGACGGCGGCCAGGGCCTCCTCGGCCTGAGCCGCGGCCTTCGCCGGGTCCTTTCTCAGGCGGTGCAGGGCGGCGCCCGCTTGAACGTTGATGAGCGAGATGTGGTGGCCGATGACATCGTGCAGTTCGCGGGCGATGCGCAGCCGCTCCTCGGTGGCGGCACGCCGCTCGACCTCGCGGGCGTGGGCGAGGCGGCTGTAGCGGACGTATCCGAGCGCGACGACGGCCACGAGCCAGCCGGACAGCAGGAAGACGGCGAGGCCGGTCAGGTCCTCGCTGCCCAGGACACTGACCGTGCCCACACCGAACACGACGACCGAGACGAGCGCCACGGCGACGCGCATGCGGCCCGTCGCAGCGACGGTGTACAGCGCGACGATCAGGGCGATCACCAGGGGGCCGTCAAAGCGCAGCGAATAGAAGGTGCCCGTGAGCACGAGCACCGTCCAGCCCACCGTGACGGGGTAGCGCCTGCGGAAGTACAGCACCCCGCAGGCCAGAACGAGGAGCAGCGCGGCCAGCGCGAGCACCGGGCCGCTCCGTTCGCCCTCGTCCCAGAACGACTGGACGGAGCCCAGCGCCACCACGGTGAACACCACTCCGGCCAACGCCAGATCGGCAGCCCGGCCGTGCGGCAGCCGCGGTCCGCGGCGCTGGCTCGGGGCGGGGTCGAAGACCATATGCGCCAGCGTAGGGGCGGTACGGGAGTGGCGCGCCCATCGCGCGGCGACATCCTGCGGCGCCGGGACGCAACTTCGGGGGTACGGGAGCGGGCGGGGACGCAACCGGTGGAGTACGGCACAGGGCTTCGAGCCACCTCAGCCTGCCCGACACGCCTCGCACGGCGCACCGTTCGAGGTGAGGTCACCGTGCGGACAAGGCTGCGGGCGGCGGTCTCACCGAACGGGCGCCGGTCGGCGTAATCGAGCGCGAGCGGCTGCGCGAGTGCCTCTCCGGCCGAGACACACACGACGCGCGAGGCCTCCCGCGTGCACCGCGTGGACGGGTATCCCGGTCGGTGCTTCCCCGTTCGTGTACGACAGTGCCAGGTGCAGTACGCCCTGGGTGCCCAGCGTGAACACGACGGTCCTGAAAGCGGCGTACCGCTGCCGTGCCAGCGGCCACACCAAGGCGAACTGGACGACACCGGAGACGGTCACCAACAGCCAGGGCACACTTCTCTCAGCGATCGCGTGGTGCCCGAACGTGGCGAGAACAGTGCCGAGCACGGCGAACAGACCGGCCCGCACGCACGTCCCCGCGTGGCTGGCCCGGCCGTCTCCGGCACGCCCGGTCACCTCCTCATGCGGCACGGTGATTTCGCGTCCTCACGAGTGGGCCGGCGGCATGGGCGTTCACCTCGTTGTATACGTCGCGTCGGGCGCAGGCGCTCACTGTGGCAGGAAGCCACCGGCCCCCGGAGCATAGTGGATGGCGGCCTGGGCGACGCCGGCGCGCTCTGTGGCTGCGAGTTCCTCGCTGGACTCGCGAACGGCCGGCGAAGTGCGCTGGATGGCGATCATGGCGGCGTCGTCGGTCAGGCGTCCGCCGACGTGGGCGAGCAGGTCTTCGCTCAGGTGGTGGACCAACTCCGGGGGGCTGCCCTGCGCCCAGGCGGCGACCCGATCGACCAGCGGATAGAAGACGCCGCTTCCGTTCCGGGCCTCCACGACGCCGTCGGTGTGCAGGAGCAGGAGGTCTCCGGGCAGCAGGGTGAAGGTGTCGACGTGGTAGTCGGGGACGGTCAGTTCACCCAGGCCCAGCGGCGGGGCGGGGCTGGTGGCTCGCAGCGGCATGGCCTGCTGGTCGCGCAGCAGCAGGGGAGGCGGGTGTCCGCAGGTGACCATCCGCATCTGCGGCAGTGCGTCCGGGATGTCGATGACGGCGGCGGTGATGAAGCACTCTCCCGCCGCTTCCTGAGCGGTGGGTTCGGCCAGATTCCAGCGCACGCTGTGGTCGAGGTAGGCCACCAGGCCGGGCAGGCTGGACTGGCGGTGCCCGGCCTCCCGAAAGGCGCCGAGCAACAGTGCCGCGTCGCCGACGGCGGTCAGGCCCTTGCCCATGACATCGCCGATGATCAGCCGGGTGGCCCCCTTGGTGCGGACGGCCGCGTACAGATCGCCGCCGATCAGCGCCTGTTCCTCGGCGGCCAGGTACACCGAGGCGACCCACAGCGGGCCGATCCGGTGGGGCAGCGGCCGCAGAAGCGCCCGCTGTGTGGCCTCCGACACGGTCCGTACCTGCGCCAGTTCACGGCCGTGCCGCTCGCGCAGGTACCGGAACAGGGTGACGATCACCGTGACCACCAACAGGGCGATGATCTGCGAATCGAAGTACATCCCGCTCAGGTGGGCGTCCGGGTGGGTGAGGTTGACGGCGAGCAGGGCCACCACCGATATGGCTCCGATCACGCCGGTGAGGAAAGCGCCCGCGAAGGACGCGGTGATCGCGGGCGCGACGATCAGCAGGGGGCCCAGCGGCACACCGTTCGGGGTCAGCGCGTCGACCAGCGCGATAGCCCCGATCAGCCCGAGCGGCAGCGCCAGCAGCGCATCGCTGGTCCGCCACGAGCGCTGGTGGTGAGGAATCGGCCACCGCAGACTCATACCCTCGGCTTACACCTTCCAGGACAGCGCCGCAGATCGTGATGGATCCGCGTGCGCCACCGCTGAGCTTCAGTATCCTCCGGCTCGCTCGGCGGTCCGCTCGCGGCCGCCGCCGTCGGGCCGTAGGAACACACCGGGCGAGGATGGGCTTGCGACGGGCCCCGCGAAGTCGGGGCTTTCGTCCATCGCGACACCGCATCGACCGGTGCGGCTGCCGCGTCCTTGGCCCAGCGTAGGCCGACGACATCGTGGGTGGCTATCACCACCGCGGTGCCACTCTTGGACCGTGTCCTACGTGGTGAGGCGGACGAGGCGCTTGTAGCAGCACAGGGCGAGCGCCAACAGCAGTGCGGGAGGACCTGCTGGAGAGGTCCACCGCCCAGTGATGGCCCTTGCCGGGCCTTCGGAAGAGGGGGAGAGGTGCGACCTGAGACGGTCAGGTGTCGGCTTTGATCTTCTTGATCGTCAGGTGGGACTGAACTCGAAGTACCCCGGGAAGGCCGGTGAGCTTGCCGATGAGGAAGGCTTCGTAGGCGGCTTGATCGGTGACGGCGACACGTAGGAAGTAGTCGGGCTGGCCGAACATCCGACGCAGCTCGACGACCTCCTCATACGACGACAGTGTGTCCTCCAGCGCCTTGATGGTCTGCAGATTGTTGGCGGAGACCTCGATGTCGACACCGTGTGCGGGGGCGTCTCGCCAGGACCTACAGCACTTTCGCCCTGACCGACGAGGCATACGCCCTGTCCACCGGCGAAGAGGCCCGGTCCTGGTCCGGCGCACGCATCGTGTGGCTGCAGGTGTTCATGCACTTGTACTGGGTCGGCGGCGCCACCGCCGGCGCCCTGCTCGGCTCGGTGGTACCCGACTGCGTCACAGGCCTGGACTTCGCGATGACCGCCTTGTTCGCCGTCCTGGCCCTCGACGCCGTCAGGGAACGTTGCGGCGACCTGCCCACCCCTGTTCTCGCGCTGCTCAGCGCCCTGACCGCCCGCCTGGTCCTCCCCGGCCAGATGCTGCTGGCCGCCTTCACCCTGTTCACCGCAGCTCTCCTGGCCCGGCACCTCACCACTCGCAAGAGGCCGAGCGCGAGGACCACCGAGGGGACCTCCCGTGCCTGACACCCGTTACCTGCTCCTGGCCGTCGCAGTCTCGGCTGCCGTCACCTGGGCTCTGCGTGCCCTGCCCTTCACCGTCCTGGCCTCGCTGCGGGCCAGCAGCACAGTCCAGTACCTCGGCGCCCGCATGCCGGCCGGCGTCATGGTGATCCTCTTCGTCTACTGCCTGCGCGACCTTCCACTGACCCAGTCCCGCGCCGCCGCACCCCTGGCCGCCCTGGCAGTCACCGTCGGGCTGCATCTGTGGCGCCGCAACGCCCTGCTGAGCATTCTCGGCGGCGCCGTCGTCAGCGTAGCCCTGGCCAGCAGCCTCTTCGCCGGCTGACCCGCTGCTCCCACGCACGGCCGAGGGCCTGCGGTTCAACGCCGGGGCGCAAGAACGCACAAGACTCAATTCCACCGCGGTGCCGACCAGCGTGCCGCCGGCCAGCTCCACCACGGAGAACGGGACGTGCCGCCCTCCTGCTGATCGCCAAGCGGGGGAGATCACCAGGGCCGCCCGCCGAATGTGCCGCACTGGCAGGGCTTCAGGTCGACGCCGACTTCCACTCTCTTCGTCGTGTGTGTGCGAGCGCAGTGTCGAGGAGGAGGCGCAGGCAGGCCGGGGTGGGTGCAATGGCGGTCGTGAGCAGGGCGCCGCTGTCGGCGAGTGGGGCCAGTACGGCGTAGCCGTCCGCAGGGTTGCCGCCCAGGTGGAGTGGCTCCTCGATGGGATGGGGGTCTGGTGTCACGACGAGGAGTTGGCCGCAGGCCCGGTGGCGGCTCAGGACGGCGGGGCCGTCCCAGGCGGGTGCGGGGGTTCCGTAGGTGGTGTGCTGGTCGAGGATGAGCCGGTGGGCGCGGCGCACGGTGAGGCGGGTGGTGAGGTGTCCGGGTGGCTCCGCGGTACGGCCGAGCAGTTGCTCTTCGCGTAGCAGCAGCCGGGAGGAAGCGGCGAGGCTGACGGTGTATGTCTGGTGCAGGGTGCTGCCGCGGGTGCTGATCAGCGGCTGGGGCAGCCAGTTCAAGGATGCGTACTCGTCCGCTGTGAGCTGTACGTCGTAGCCGGCCGGGTCGGTGGTGGAGCCGCGCAGGGCGATCGTGGCGGCAGCCGTGGTCACCTCCAGTTCGGCCTGCGGGCGTGCGGTGATGTCGAGCGCCAGTCGGTCGCCGCCCAGCGGTGCGCTCATCGCCCCGATCACGCTCACCCGTGCCTGCCTGCCGGATGGCCGTAGTCGCCGTAGGTGGAAGGGCCCATCGCTGTGCAGGAGCGGGAGTGTGGTGGTGCGGCCGTTGTGTTCGGCGCGGATCCGGGCGGTGGCGCGGACGCCGTTGCCGGTCGCAGTGATCGTGCCTGCTTGGTTGCCTTCGTCGCCGGCGGCTGGCACCGCTGCGGTACGTGCGGGTGGGTGGATGGGGGCTGCCGAGCGCGTCGGTGCGGGACTGGTCGCGAGGGTCACGCGGCGGCCCCGGCCCGCCAGGTGGTCAGGCACCCGGTTACCCAGTCGGCGACCGGGCGGATCCCGTCGGCCTGGGTGAGGCTGGTGAAGGCGACGGGCAGGTCTCCGCGCTGGCGCTGCGCGTCGGCGGCCATGGTGTCGAGGTCGGCGTTCACGTACGGCGCGAGGTCGGTTTTGTTGACGACGAGGAGGTCGGCCGTGGTGATGCCGGGTCCGCCCTTGCGGGGGATGTCGTCGCCGCTGGCCACGTCGATGACGAAGATCTGTGTGTCGACGAGGCCCCGGGAGAAGGTCGCGGTGAGGTTGTCGCCGCCCGATTCGACGAGGATCAGGTCCAGTGGCCCGACGGTGGCCTCCAGGTCCTCGACGGCTTCGAGGTTGGCGGAGATGTCATCGCGGATGGCGGTGTGCGGGCAGGCGCCGGTCTCGACAGCGGTGATCCGCTCGGGCGGGAGCACGGCTTCGTGGCGCAGGAACTCGGCGTCCTCGCGGGTGTAGATGTCGTTGGTGACCACGGCGATGGACAGCTGGTCCCGCAGGGCCCGGCACAGTGCGGCCACGGTCGCGGTCTTTCCGGAGCCCACGGGGCCGCCGAGGCCGATGCGCAGCGCACGGCGGCTGCGGTCAGACCGCAGCGGCTCGGCGCTGTGGGTGTGGCGGTGCGGCATGGTCACGGGCTGGTCGAGGTGCACGTCAACTCCCTGTCGGTGAAAGGGTGGTTCAGGAGGCGAAGAGGCGGACGGCCCAGGTGGAGTGCTGCTCGCCGGTGAGGTCCAGCAACGGCGCGGACACGGCCGGGAGGGCGTCGACGCCCTCGTCGGCGACCCGGGTCGTGGCGGCTGCGGCGGCGTCGGCCACGTGGTCGAGTTCGGGAGCCAGGCGCGCCAGCAGCGCGGTCGCGTCGAAGGGGTCGAGGCTGAGCAGCCGTACGGCGGCGGCCGCGGGGCCGCCGACGCTCTCGTACGCGGCTGCCTGTGCGGCATCCAGCGGGCTCAGCCCGGCAGCACGGGCGGTGACCCCGAGGACGACGGGCTGGTGCACGCCCTGCGGCCGGGCGCCGGCGAGCCGGTCCAGGTCGGCCGAGGGCCAGGTGGCACGGGCCGCGCGGAGCAACTGCCGGCCGAGTCGTCGGGCGACCTGACGCAGAGCGGGCATGGGCGTTCGGGCGTCCGCCGCCTCGTCCAGGAGCAGGGCGTCGTAGCCGGTGGCCGCGGCGGCCGCGAGTCCGGCGGCGGTCAACCCGACTGTGTGCAGCCGCCCTCTGCAGAACGCCTCCAGACTCGCGGGGTCGTGTACGCCGCCGGAGGACACCGCGGCCTCCACACCGCCGGAGTGGGCATGCCCCCCGGCGGGAAAGCGGCCGTCGGCCAGGATGAGCAGGGCTGCACGGCTCACGAATGGCCCGCCTTTCGGGAACAGAAGAGGGTACGGGTTCAGGCCGGCCCAGCAGGGGCGCCGGCCGAGAGCCCGGGCCGGCGCCGTCCGCACGGGGCCGTCGGTGTGGGCGCCGGGGGCTTCAGAACAGGAAGTACCGCTGCGCCATGGGAAGTTCCGTCGCGTAGGTGCGGCTCACTGTTTGTCCGTCCACCTTGGTCCGCACGTCGGTGGTGACGGCGCCGCCGATGTTGACGTCGAAGGTATCGGGGTCGATCTTGATCTCTGGGAGCCCGCTGTTGAGTTTCATGTCGGCCTTGGTCACGTCACGGGTGCTGTCGATCCGGGCCGGCGGCTTGATCAGGCCCAGCCCGCCCAGCTCGCCGTCGAGGGCCAGTTGGGGGACGAAGTTGAAGGAGTTGGCCCTAGTGGAGCGGCCGCACGAGCCCCACACCGGGCGCGGCAGGAACGGCTGCGGCGTGGGGATCGACGCATTGGCGTCGCCGATCTGCGCGTACGCGATCTGGCCGCCCTTGATGACCATGTGCGGCTTCACACCGAAGAACTTGGGCTCCCACAGCACCAGGTCCGCGAGCTTGCCCTGCTCCACGGAACCGACGCGGCCGGCGATGCCGTGGGTGATGGCCGGGTTGATGGTGTACTTCGCGACGTACCGCCGCACGCGGAAGTTGTCCGCCCGGGCGGTGTCCTCGTCGAGGTGCCCGTACCGGGTCTTCATCACGTGCGCGGTCTGCCACGTCCGCATGATCATCTCGCCGATGCGGCCCATGGCCTGCGCGTCGGAGGACATCATGGAGATGGCGCCCATGTCGTGCAGCAGGTCTTCGGCGGCCATCGTCGACGGGCGGATCCGGGAGTCGGCGAACGCCATGTCCGCCTCGACCTCCGGGTTCAGATGGTGGCAGACGATCATCATGTCGACGTGTTCCTTGACGGTGTTGACCGTCAGGGGCCGGGTCGGGTTCGTCGAGGCGGGCAGCACGTTCGATTGGCCGACCAGGCTGATCATGTCGGGTGCGTGGCCGCCGCCCGCGCCTTCGACGTGGAAGACGTGGAGGCTGCGGTACCTCTGACCTGTCTTGCCGCGGGACGTGGTGGGGTCCAGGGTCGCTGCGAGGGTGTTCTGCACGAAGCCGGCTTCGTTCAGCGAGTCGGCGTGCAGAGCGATCTGGACACCGGTGTCGTCGCACACGGCGAGGGCCGCGTCGATCACGGCGGGCGTCGCGCCCCAGTCCTCGTGGATCTTGAAGCCGAGAACGCCGGCCCGGACCTGGTTCGTCAGCGCATCCTTGTTGACGGTGCTGCCCTTGCCGAGCAGCCCGACGTTGACCGGGAACTGGTCCAGCGCCTCGAACATCCGGTGGATGTGCCAGGTGCCGGGCGTCACCGTGGTGGCCGTACTGCCCTCGGCGGGCCCGGTACCGCCGCCGATCAGGGTGGTCACGCCGGCCGCGAGCGCCTCGTGGATCTGCTCGGGGCACAGGAAGTGCACGTGAGTGTCGACGCCGCCCGCAGTGAGGATCCGCCCATTGCCTGAGATGACCTCCGTCTCCGGGCCGACGACGAAGTTCGAGGGACGCACGTCCTCGAACACAGGGCAGCCGTCGAACGTCTCGGGGTCCATGGTCTCGGGGTTGTACGCCTTGCCGATCGCGGCGACTTCGCCGTCACGCAGACCCACGTCAGCCTTCACGATGCCCCAGTGGTCGACGATCAGCGCACCGGTGATCACGGTGTCCACGGGAGCGTGGTCGCTGTCGCGCGCGTAGTGCGACTGCCCCATCGACTCGCGGATCACCTTGCCGCCCCCGAAGATCATCTCGTTGCCGCTGCGGCCAGGCCCGCCCGCCCAGTCCGCCTCGACGCGGATGACGAGATCGGTGTCGGCGAGTCGAACCCGGTCGTCCACGGTCGGGCCGTACAGATCGGCGTACTTGGCACGCGTCAGTGGCTCAGCCATCGAGCTCTCCGTTCCCACTCTTGATCTGCAGGCCCTTCACCTGGCGCTCACCTCTGATCGGGACGAGTTCCACGCACCGCTGGTCGCCCGGCTCAAACCGCTCCGACGTACCCGACGGAATGTTCAGCCGCTTCCCGTGCGCCTTCTCGCGGTCGAAGACCAGCCCGGGCACGGCTTCGTCACCGGACACGTATCCGTCGTTCGCCTCGGCGAAGTGGAAGTGCGAGCCGACCTGGACCGGCCGGTCCGACTCATTACTCACGAACAGCCGCGTGACCGGATCACCTTCGTTGAACCTCACCAGATGGGGCTGACCGACCGGCATCGTGTCCACCGGCGCCTCGCCGTGCTCCTCGCACTTCTCCTCCGGATGCGGCTCCGGCTCAGCGACGAACTCGAACTTCCCCGGATGAACAGCCACTTCCTCGCCCGGCTCGTCAAACGGATCGTGGATCGTCACCAGCTTCGTGCCGTCCGGGAAAGTCGCCTCCACCTGGACGTTGTCGATCATCTCCGGAACGCCATCCATGACCTCGCTGCGCTTGAGCACGTGCCGCCCCGACTCCATGACGGAGTCGACGGTGGCGCCTGCCCGCGCCTCCTCGTACACGTGCGCCGACAACAGCGCCATGACCTCGGGATAATTCAGCAGCAGCCCGCGCTCACGGCGCCTCTGGGCGACGTCCGCTGCCACATGGATCAGCAGCCGTTCCTGCTCGTGCGGAGTCAGGTGCATACCGTCCCCTTTCCTGCTCGTCGCATTGACCCAGTGCGGCGAGGCTCACGAGGACCACGGGAACGGTCGGCCGGATGCCGCAGCATGATCATCGACCTCGACGAGAAACGGACATGGGGAAGACACGCCCCCAGCCCACAATGAGGTGAAACCGACGCACACCCCCGCATAGCGACGGCGCCCCTGCACCCCGGCGAGCGCCCCTAGCGCGCCCCTGGGGCTCCGGCCGAACGTGCTGGGCCGGGCCGGCGGCCGGCGCGGCGAGATGACCTTTCCCGCAGTGGCGAGCGAGGGTGGGGCGACGGCCATGTCCACCGCGTGCACGAGCCATTGCTCGTAGTTTCGTGCCGCATGGAAGACGCTTCCCAACTTGCGATCAGGTCAGGCGCGGATCCCGGCCGACGAATGAACAGCAATCCCCGGACAGCTCCCACCCACTGTGGCCGACTCGCCGAACCGGTACGGACGTCGCGTCGCGGTCAACGCGTGAGTCCGTTGGTCGTGTGGGTGACCTGCCGGAGGGCGTGAACGTGCTGGCTCTCGTCCCGACGCATCCCTTGCCCGCGTCGCCCACAGGCCGCAACCGTCTGCCCCGGGCCGTGCCGGTGACGAGTTGCTCATGCACCCTCCCGTCGCCCTCGACCGGTACCCGACGAGCCCGCGTTCAGTGTCTCCGTAAGGTCTCCCCAAACGGTGACAGAACGATATAAATTCCATATGTAGGGAGTTCGTTCGATCAGTCTTTGCGGGAAACCGCTCATCTCGCCAACTAGCCAAGGCACGGGAGATGAACCCATGAGCGATCCTGAACAGGAACGTCCTGTAGCCCAAGAAGCCACTGATGCCACTGAGCCTGAGGCACCAAGTGGCGAGGAGGTTGCGCCGGAGGCCGGATCGGCAGCCGAGGAAGCGGAGGCCGGTACGGAAACGCCCAGTGGCGAGGAGGCCGCGCCGGAGACTGAACCGGCAGCCGAGGAAGCGGAGGCCGGTACGGAAACGCCCAGTGGCGAGGAGGCCGCGCCGGAGACTGAACCGGCAGCCGAGGAAGCGGAGGCCGGTACGGA
>NZ_JBSGBZ010000024.1:0-52138 GCF_053601495.1 Streptomyces sp. NPDC004721 | reverse complement strand
GTACCGAAACGCCCAGCGGCGAGGAGGCCGCGCCGGAGACTGAACCGGCAGCAGAAGGGAGTGATGGCGGCGGTGAGGAGTGAGGCAGCCCTGGCCTGTGGTCGCTGATCAAGGCCGTGGTCGGGCAGGGAATTTCCGGACCCATTCTCTCCAGCACCGCCTGGAGCTATGCGCAGTCCGCCCGTTGCCCCCTGGTGACGACCAGCGGGTAGCGGGCGACAGCATTCGGCCGCGTGCCCAGTCCCAGCCGCCGTACGGCGGCTCGTACGCCACGGGGTGTATCACACCCGGATGCGCGCCTGAGCTATGGAGATGATCCGCTGGCGGTGCTGGCGGCGCCGTCGCTGCGGTCCGCTCCTGGCCGTTGCAGTCTCGGCTGCAACAGGGCTTCGGGGCCGCCCAGGGTGGACGCTCCAGTGGCCATCCTCTTCGCGCAGGCCGGCCCAGGAATCCGAGGCATCGTCGATGAGAACGGTCTCGGGGTGCCCGTCATACAGAGGCGCGGGGGCACCGGCGTAGCCCGATCCGGCGCCGCCGTGCCAAGATCACCGGACACCACCATTGAGAAGCCGCTGCTCTGTCGGTCATGGTCGGCGGCGGTACGCGGCGAACTCGTGCTGGTGGTGTACCGGATGCTCGAAGCTGACGACTCCGTCCCGCGCAGCGGTTGGAGTACGGGGATTTGGGTCGGGGCCTCGGGTCGTGACGGGTATGAAGCGGGGGCGTGTGGAGTCTGCTTGGATGTCGGAGATGACGAGTAGCTCCCCGGTTCCCCATGCAGGTGATGCCGATTCCAGCCGCCTGACTGATTTGCTGGTGCGTGCCGCCACCGGTCGGGATGGTCAGGTGTGGAGCGACCTGTGGACGGAGCTCTATCACAACGGTTCCCTTGACGTGTCCCATCCGCTGGTACTGCCGGCGCTGACGAACATGGCCGAGGGCGACGACGCCGACACGGGGGCTGCGGCTCTCCACTTGGCCGGTGCCCTCCTTGTTCAGGCTGACCAGCGGTACGAGACCCGAACACTGCGGGACCAGCACGCACCCGAAGTCGCACGCCTGCTGGCCGCTGCGAACCGATGGCGGCAGGCCACCGCTGATCGGAACGGCTACTGCCACCTGCTGGAGACGGTGCTGAACCTGGAGGGCGACATCCAGTGGGCCGAGGACCTGATCTGGGGCATCGTCAACGAGGAGTACGAGCTTGAGTGCCCCGATCCAGACGGCTGCACCGCGCTATGGCTGATCATGGGTGAGCGGGGCTTCTTCAGCGCACCGGAGGATTACGCCCTCTCCGACGATACCGAAACCCTCCCTCTGCATCCGGTCGACCCCGGCACCCTCGACGGCCTCGGCCGCCGCCTGCACGAGCTGGCCCTGGCGGACGGCCACGAGGATGTGGCGCACGTTTTGACCTATGCCTTCGGCGAGGCAACCGGCCCGCAGTGCGAAAGACGCTTCTCCGTCGTCGGACAGCTCGCTGCTCGTTGGAACTGAGAAGCTGATCTCTTGCTTCCAGGCGATGGCCTCAAAAGCCCTCCGGCGCCCACGGCCGCAGCTTCTCCGGGTTGCGGACCGCCCAGATCCGGGTGACGCGCCCTTCGGAGACGTCGAACGAGGCCACGGTCATGACGACGCCGGCACGCTGGGCCACCAGGCCCGGCATACCGTTGACCGACCGCTCCAGGAGTTCGAGCCCCGGAGCCTTATCGGCAATGGCGACCATGTACTGGGCGATGCGCACGCCGCCCTCGACCGGACGCAGGACGGTGCCGACCATGCCGCCGCCGTCGGCGGTCATCACGGCGGCCGGGTTGAGGAGACCGACGAGGGCTGCAATGTCCTTGGTCTCCCATGCCTCTTTGACGTGCCTCACCACGTCGGCCTGGCCGGTCGCCGTCACCGGAGCGCGCGCGACGCTCACACGCCGCCGGGCGGAGGCCGCCAGCTGCTTGCAGGCCGCAGGGGTCCGGCCGAGAACGTTGGCGATCTCGGCGAACGGGTAGCGGAAGACGTCGTGCAGGACGAACGCCACCCGCTCGGCGGGCGTCATCGACTCCAGGACGACGAGGAAGGCCATGGCCACCGACTCATCCAGGACGATTTGGTCGGCGGGGTCTGCAGGGCCGGTGGGGTCGGCGCCGCCCGCGTGTTCCCACTCGGTGCGGTCGGGCAGCGGCTCGGGCAGCCACGCGCCGACATAGCGTTCACGGCGGGCCCGCGCCGAGCCGAGCACGTCCAGGCAGATACGGCTGGTCACCGTCGTCAGCCAGGCGCCGGGGGACAGGATCTCCTCCTGCCGGCTTCGTGGCAGTCCGTACCAGCGTGCGTAGGCATCCTGTACGGCGTCCTCGGCCTCGGTCACCGAACCGAGCAACCGGTAAGCGACATTGATCAGTTGGCGTCGCTCGCCGGCTATCTCATCTGTGCTGGTCCCGACAGTCCCCATGCTTCCGGCCGCCCCCTCGCCTTACCTTTCGCAGGCCCGCGTCGTCGGGCTGGTGAGAGCTTATAGATCTACTGCCCGAGGGCGGAAAAGGGGACTGTGACATGGCCACTGAGGTGACGGGGAACGTACAGCGCAGCTCCTCGTTCCTGCAGATCGCGATCGCCCTGCAGACCCTGACCATCTTCCTTCAGGCGGTTTCCGCCGGACTGCTGCTGACCTCGTCCTACGGAGAGACGCTGCACAGTGTCGGAGCCCGTGTGATGTACGGGGCGTCGATGCTGTACGTGCTCGCGGCGGTGCTGGCGTGGAAGCCGGGCGGCGGCTCGCTCCGGCCTGTCTGGCACGCGTCAGGTTTCCTCGTACTCGCCTCGGTCCAGGTCGTGCTCGGCATCGCGCACGTCCCGTCGGTCCATCTCCCCCTGGGGGTCTTGATGTTCGGTCTGAGCGTGCTCGCGCTGGCCCGGCGCTGAGGTCCGATACGGGGTCCTGGGCTGCGCAACGCACCGGCCTGCTGTGGTCGGGCCTATGGCCGGGGTCTCCCGTCGCCGTGGTCGGGGTGCTGGAGACTGCGGCTGGGGCTGCGCACAGTCCCAACTCCCATTCCGTTGCACCCGAGGCGCCCGGCGGTCACCGTGCCGCTGTCTGACGGCCCGCCTCGACTCGACGTGCGAAGTGCCGGGCAGTGATCGTGTTCGCTGTCGGCGCGCCTCGGGTGCCGATCAGGCGGAGGTGCGTCATGACGATCACCAGCACGCTGCCCCGTTTCCCTGTTTCCGCGGTCACCGAGCGTGGTCTGCGGCTGCTGCCGGTCGCCGAACCGGCGATCCTCGCCCTGGCCGATGCGTGTGGCATCGGGATGTCGGTGAGCCTGCTGTGGCTCGGCGTCAAGGTCGCCCGGACGTCCACGCGGAGCTGAGCTCAACACCGGAGACCCGACGGATCGGCACGGGGAAACCTTCAGCTTCCGGACTCTGAGGGGACGGCCCCTGACCAGGGCGTGAGACGGGGCCGCCCAGGTCCTGCCGTCCTGTCGGTGAGCAGGGCACTACGACGTGAGAGCTCGGCGTCAGTTGGAGCCTTGTTCGGTGAGTCGTTCGGGTGAGTTCCAGCCCTCCGACCTGACGCACGTCCGGGCCACCATGGGAAGCGGCGTGGCGCACACGGTCAGCAGCCGTAGGAGGGCCCGGTCGGCTTCGGCGGGAGGCAGGGCTGACAACACCCGCACCGCGGTCTCTGCGGCACGGCGTGCCGGGCCGCGCAGGCGCAGCCACGCCAGCACTCTCTCCTCCCGTCGGCACGCCTGAAGCCGAGCGCGGGCCATGTCGCGTCGGTGGCGCGCGTGCCGTTCGGCCCTGCTGCCGGGCGCCGCGGCGGCACTGACTGCATCCCAGCAGTGGACGACGACCCGGTCGCGCACTCCCGCATCCGGTGCGCCGCGTGCCAGCAGGGGTGCGAGGTGGATCAGCCGGCTGCGGCCGGTATCGGTCACGACGTCGTTGACCATCCGGGCGAGGGCCGCCAGGAGGTCATCGGTGCACGCCGGGTGGTCGGTGAAGCCGGTACCGGCCAGAAGCGAGACGTATTCCATGAGGCACATCCCGTCCGCCGGGCTCAGATGCGCGTACCGCTGGAGCACGACGGGATGTGCACCGAAGTCATTCATCGCATGCACCTCTTTACGGTCAGGTCCCCAGTGCCAGGTGGATGAGCGCGTAGGTGGCGGCCGCGGCCAGTCCGGCGCCGGGCATGGTCAGCAGCCAGGCGGTGGCGATGTTGCGGGCCGTGCCCCAGTGCACCGCGGACAGCCGGCGGGTGGCGCCGGCGCCGAGGATCGCGGAGGTGATGGTGTGCGTGGTTGAGATCGGCGCCTGCCAGATGAACGCCGTCGCATACAGCACGCTCGCGGCGGCCGACTCGGCGGCGAATCCTCGCGGCGGGTCAAGGTGCACGATCCGCCGTCCCAGCGTGCGGATGATGCGCCAGCCGCCCGTGTACGTTCCCGCGGCCATTGAGGCGGCGACCGCCCCGATGACCCACCACGGCACGTCGAACGTGGCCTGCTGCCCAGCGGTGACCAGCGCGAGAACGATCACGCCCATCGTCTTCTGCGCGTCCTGCAGGCCGTGTCCCAAACCCATCCCGGCCGCCGAGACGGACTGCGCGATACGGAAACCGTGCTTTGCCTTCGCCGGCTGGGCGCGCCGGAAGATCCACAGGATCGCCGTGTGTACTAGGTAGCCGAGCATGACCCCGAGCACGGGCGAGATGACCATCGGCAGGATGACCTTGTCCACCACACCGCGCCAGTGCACGCCGCTGGCCGCAGCGAGCGCGGCGCCGACCAGCCCGCCGATCAGAGCGTGGGTGGAGGAGGTGGGCAGTCCCAGCCGCCAGGTGATCAGGTTCCAGCAGATGGCGCCGATCAGGGCGGCGAACACCACGCTCAGACCGTGGGAGCTGGTCGGTGTGGCGATGATGCCCGCCCCGACCGTCTTTGCCACCCCCGTGCCCAGCACCGCACCGGCGAAGTTCATGAACGCCGCGAGCGCCAGCGCGGCAGCCGGGGTCAGCGCACGGGTGGAGACCGATGTCGCGATCGCGTTCGCGGCATCGTGGAAGCCGTTGGTGAAGTCGAACGCCAAGGCGATGACCACCACAGCAACCAGGGCAGCCAGATTCGCGTCCATCGAGCCTGACTCCGTCCACCGAAAGCGGCGTACCCCAACATAATGAACTTCGTCCATGAACGAGGGAAGCGGCATGGCCCAGGGCGGCGGTGTGGCGATCACCGGGAAGCTGACCGGGCAGGGGTGCGCGCCTCCCTCCGGGGCCAGGGGCGATGTGCAGTGGACCGACCGACCGACCGACCGACACGGCTCGAGCTCGCTGTCGTCGGTGACGGCGGCCGCGGACGGCACATCCAAGATCAACGACCTGCCGCGTACGAAGAAGTCGGTGACGTACACCGTCATCTATACCGGTGACGCCGTGCACGCGGGCTCCACGGCCTTGGCGACGGTCAACGTCAAGAAGTGCGGGCGTCTTACGGATCACTCGGGAATCGCGGGGTGTGAGTGGCACCCGGTCCACGCGGCACTTGAAGGCACGCGGACCGGGCCCGCCCGGATGAGGCGGCGTCCGCCTCAGTGCGCTCCGCTCCCTGGCCTCGGCTGTCTGCTGCGTCCCCGTCGCGGTCCACCAGCGTTCAACTCGCTTGATCCACCGGTTGGTCTCCCGGTCTCCTGCCCGGTGGCGCCGGCACGTCTGGGGCGGTCAGACCCTGGTCGTCGCGCAGTCTCGCCGCACAAAAGAGGCGGGTTGCCTGTTCCGGCAACCCGCCTTCCATCATCGTGAGCAGTCAGCCCCGGACAATGTTTTGTGCCTGCGGGCCCTTCTGGCCCTGGCCGATGTCGAAGGTGACGTGCTCGCCCTCCGTCAGCTCACGGTAGCCGCCCCCGCCCTGGATCTCGGAGTAGTGGGCGAAGACGTCCGGGCCTCCGTCGTCCTGGGCGATGAAGCCATAACCCTTTTCGGAGTTGAACCACTTCACGGTGCCGCTGGCCATACTGCTATTCCTTCGTTCATGCCTGGGAACAGCCCTTGATCACGGGCATGTTCCGGCTCCCGTAACAAAAGAGCCACCAGCCGTTCTACCCCGTGCTGCCTGGTCTACCCGGCCGGGACACACGCGCATAAGCGGCTCAAGCACCGGGAGTACGCCAGGGCAGGTCAAACCGCCTACGCACCGCAGGGCCGGCTCTCCTGAGAGCCGGTGGTGGCGCAAGCCTGGGGTATGGCATCAGGGGCGTGGCGCTCCGGGTAGGTCATGTTCGGCCAGCCGGGTGGCTACTGCGTCGCGCTCGGGTCGCTCCATGCGGGCAGCAGCTGCGGCGGCCTGAGCGGCATTGCGCTGGGCGTGGCCCACCCCACCGGAGTGAGGGTCTATCGGCCGAAGATTCATACGTCGCAGTCCCATCTTGATCGTCAGCCCGTATGCCGGGCTCGCGGCGTTGCTGTGCGGCTGCACGTCGCGGTGGCGATCCATCCCAGTGAACTGCCACGGTGGTAGGGAATCCGAACCGGGGCATGTTCCCTATATCGGGACACATATGGAGAAGGTGAGCGGCTACGGGCATTCCATTCGGACCGCACCTGTCGGTGCCGGGGCTGTCACCGGTGCGCGGCGTGGGTGCAGAGGCAAGCAGGGTGACCGTGCGGCTGATGCGCCTCCCCCTCGACTTGGCCGCGGGGGGCGTCGGCCAGCTGACCGGGCACTTCGGTCGACTCCTGCCGTGGCAGGGGACGGCCCGGGATGAGCCGTCGGCAGATGGGGATCTCCCCGTGCTGTTGGTGCACGGGCTGGCGGACAGGGAATCGGTGTGCACTTCGCTGCGGCGGGGACTGGGCGGCTTCGGCGCGGGGCCCTTCGTCACAGTGAGCTATCACGCGCTCAGCCCGGACATCCGCGCGGTGGCCCGGGATCTGGGCGAGCAGGTGGAGCTGGCCAGTGCTGGCACCGTCGGGCGGCCTGTGGTCGTGATCGGGTACAGCCTTGGAGGGCTGATCGCCCGCTACTACGTGCAGCGGCTCGGCGGGGACTCGCAGGTGCCGCTGGTGATCACGCTGGCGACGCCGCACGGCGGGACCGCCGCGGCCCTGCTGGCACCGCCGCATCCGCTTCTGCGCCAGCTACGGCCGGGAAGCGAGCTGCTGAGCGAGCTCGCCGAGCCGGCCGTGGGGTGCCGTACCCGGTTCGTGGCCTTCTACAGTGACCTGGACGAGGTGATCATCCCGGCCACCAGGGGCCGCATCGACCACCCAGACCTCGAGGCGTGCAATGTGCTCGTGCCCGGTGTCGGGCACCTGACCCTCCCCGTCCACCAGCCGGTCATCGACCAGGTGCGCTCGCTGCTCACTGCGGCCCAGCAGGCCACGTCCGCCGCAGGCCTCCCACACGGCCACACCTTCAGTGCGAACGGACAGCCCCACGGCACAGCCGAGGTTCTTCGTGACAGCGGGCGGCAAACGGAGGACTCTGAGAGGTAGCCGATAGGAACGTCAGCACGTGTGCGGACGGACAGCATGGCTCTTTCGCGTAACCCCAAGAGCGCGCCGACGGTACGCCCGTATCACCCCCAGGACGAACCGGGTGTGCGGGAACTGATCGATGCCGACCGGCTGCCGGGGCAGCCGCACTGCACCCCGGAGAAGCTGGCCGCGGCGCGGCACGGTCCTGTCCCCTTCCCCCTGGCTGGCTGGACGGTACCGACCAGGCCGCGGATCAGCGTTCTGGCCGATGTCGAGGACCGCCCGTGCGGGATCATCGCGTACTTGTCCTGGACCGATGTGCGAACCGGTCTGATCTGCTGGGTTCACGCCTACGAGGACCCGTCCGCCCTGCGCGCCCTGATCGGCCACGCTCTTGCCGCACTTGCCGACTGCACGTGGATCGATGCGTTCGTGAGTGCTCCGCCGGGTCCCCTGGGCCCGGGCGGGCTGCCCTGCACCCGACGCGGCGCCACCCATGACGCCCTGGTGCAGACGGGCTTCATCGGCCGCTGCCAGGGCTGCTACCTGCACTGCGTGCTTCCTGCCGAGCCCCCGTCGGCCAAGCTGGTCGCCGATGTCTTCCCCTGCGACTACCCTCCGGGCCACCGCCTGATCATTCGTGAGGCCGCCGAACCGGTCGCCGAAGCCGTGGTCAGCGTGGAACCCGACCGCACCGCGACCGTCTACTGGATCGAGATCCTGCCCACCCGCCGCCACTGCGGCCTGGGCCACAAGCTGCTGAGCCAGGCCCTGGCCCTACTGGCCGAGCAGGGTGCCACCGAGGTCGCTCTCGTCCTCGACGACGCCCAGCAGTCCGCCTCCGAGAGCCGGGCCGCCACCCGGCTCTTCCGCTCCTTCGGCTTCACCCTCGTCGACCAGCTGTGGACCTACCAGCACCAACGCCCCCAAGCCCCGCGGCCCGGCGCGTGAGTCCGACGGGTGAAACGGCAAGGAGTGCGGTGAATCCCCCTGCTTCAGCTGGGGGAGAGATCAAGCCGTCGTAGCCGGGCCAGGACTCGGGCCCGGCTAGTCCGCGATCCTGCTACATCGTGCAGGTGCATCCTGATGCGTTCCGGGTCCATGGTGTCGTAGTCGGCTCAGGGCTCAGCTGGGCTCAGACGCTCGATGGCGTTCAGTACCTCGGGGCGGCCCGCGTGTGCGCGTTCGTAGCCCTCGATCACCGTCAGCTCCGTCTGGGACAGGTCGCGTAGGCGCTGCTGGATCTCCGTGACGCCGAGTTGGCTGAGGCCGGGGATCGGTAGAGCCTCCTCGCGGGTCATCGCGCCCTGCACCTTCTCGGCCACACGGGTGACGGCGGGCATCTCCCGCCAGGCTTCCTCGGCCGTGCTTCTCATCCGTCCCGTGATCCTTTGGAGCACTGCCCGCAGCTCGGCCGTGGCCGCCTGCATCCTGCGCTTGATCGCCTGCAGCAGGATGCCGCCTTCGGCGGCTTCTCCCTGCGGCGGACGGGGACCTTCCGCCACAGCCCTGGTCCGTCGGGCGAGGTTCTCCTCGCTGGTCTCCAGGAGTACCTCGTTCTGTCGGCTGAGCATGGCGAGCAGCTCGGCGGTCTCCTGGTCGTTGAGTCGTTCGGCGATGTCCTTGCCTGCCTGGCAGCTTGCCAGGGCCCGGGCTGCGGCCGTGTACTGGCCCTCGGCGGCCCTCAGCAACCGGTGCTCATCGGCCGGCCTCTTACCGCGCACGATCTCCGTCACGGCCGACATCCCCGCCTCCAGCGGAAGTACGCTCGCCCGCACGGCGCCGCGGGTCACCATCCCCATCAGCTGCCCGGAGGCCGACAGCAGGCCACGGGGTGGGCGTATTTCGCGCACCCGGGCCTCGATCCGCCCGAGGTGGTACTCCGCCTCGATCGCTTGGCTTTCGAGTCGTTGCCGGTCGGCGCCCGGCGGGGTGATGGCCGCATCCGTCCGGAATCGGCCGATGACCGCGGTGTGGGCGTCACGGGCGTCCTCCAGTGCTGGTATCAGCACATCTGTCTTCGCTGCCATGTGGTGCTCCTGAGCTCGGGGCGGCACGGCTGCCGCGCACGACGAAAAGCGCCCGCCGTCCGTCGCTTCGGCCGGGCAACCGGAACCCATCCTGCGGAAGGCTGCCGAAGATCGCCTGGCGAGCCAGTCACCCGTGAGTTCGTCCGGTGGGCCGTTGCAGCACGGCGCGGCCACTGCGGTTGAGCGTCGGCATGTCGCCGCAGAACGGCATCGGCTCTTGGGGACCATGCCGCGTGCCCGACCGGCGCCCACCGCTGCCGTTCGAAGCCCCAGGCAAGTTTCGACCCGTGGTCTTGGGCTTGAGCCGGGCTGTGTGATCCGCCCGGCCGCCGGACGACCCGCGGCTCCGCGGGGGCCGAGACGTGGGGTCGCTCTGCCGCTCAGCGGCGCGGACCGGGCTGGGCGCAGCGCGGCCGCCTGGTCACGATTCGAGCCAAACCACGGAAAAATCGGCCGATTTGACGGTGCGACAAGAAGTTTCTTTCAGCGTGCACACACCTTGACCTGAGGGATTTTCGCTCACTAGTTTTCGATCATTGAGCGTTCGGCAGCCACCCCCCGTCATACCCAGCCCCATCCCGGGAGGCACTCATGTGCAACGCTTGCTGCCCGATCCCGCCTGGTCCCCGTATCGACCGGGCCCAGTTCCTCAAGCTGCTCGGCGCCGGTGCCGCAGCAGCGGCCGCGCCGGCGGCGTTCGCGGGAACAGCGGCCGCCGCGACCCGCAGTGCGGCCACGGAGGGCGGTGCCCTGGTCGTGGACAACATACGCGGATACACCATCGCCGACGGCCGCCTGCGCCGCTTCTCCCGTATGCTCGTCACCCCCGGCGGCAAGGTCGCCGCCCTCGACCCGGGCGCGGCGCGCGGCGCCCGCCGTATCGACGGCCGGGGACGCGTACTCCTGCCCGGCCTGCACGACGCCCACGGGCACCTCTGGGGCCTCGGAGCGCTCGCCGTCCAACTCGACCTCACGGGGACGAAGTCCCTGCAGGAGGCTGTGGACCGGCTCGCCGCCTACGCCACGGCGCACCCGGAGATGACCTGGATCCAGGGCCGGGGCTGGAACGAGGTGATCTGGGGTCTGGGGAGGTTGCCCACCGCCCGCGACCTGGACGCCGTAGTCTCCGACCGCCCCGTATGGCTGGTGCGGGTCGACGGCCACGCGGGCGTGGCCAACACCAAGGCGCTGCAGATTGCGGGCGTCACCGCCGACACCCCCGACCCGTCAGGCGGCCACGTCGAGCGCGACGCATCCGGCAACCCGACAGGCGTACTGGTCGACGCGGCAAAGGCGTTCGTCACCTCCAAGCTGCCCGCACCCACCTTGGACGATGTCCGGATGCGCGCCCTGGCCGCACAGACACGGCTGGGCGCCGTCGGTCTCACCTCCGTCTCGGACGCCGGCACGAGCGCGGACGGCGTCGTGGTCCTGCGGCAACTCGCCGACGAGGGGCGGCTCACCCTCCGGGTGAACGCGTTCCTCGACTTCGACGCCTTCACCGAGGTCGGTGCGGACGCCCGTACCGACTCCTACGCGCACGACATGCTGCGCGTGCGCACGGTCAAGCTGTACATCGACGGCGCTCTGGGCAGCCACGGCGCGGCCCTGATCGCGCCGTACAGCGACATGCCCTCGACCAAGGGGCTGCTCCAGATGGAGCCCGCCGAACTGAACCGGCGGGTGGAGCGGGTCCTGCGCGGCGGCTACCAGGTCGCGGTGCACGCCATCGGAGACCTGGGCAACCGCGTCGTGCTGGACGCCTACGAGAACGGGTTCCGCACCGTGGGAGACCAGAAGCTGCGCCACCGCATCGAACACGCGCAGGTCGTCGCGCTGGACGACATCCCTCGCTTCAAGCGGCTGGGGATCACCGCCTCCATGCAGCCGGTGCACGCCACCGACGACATGAACATGGCCGAGGCTCGTGTCGGCGCCGAGCGCATCAAGGGCGCGTATGCCTGGCGCACGATGCTCGGCCAGGGGACGGTCGTTGCGTCCGGCTCGGACTTCCCGGTCTCGTCCTCGAATCCGTTCGACGGCCTGCACGCCGCGGTCACCCGCACCGACCGCGACGGCAGTCCGGCGGGCGGGTGGTACCCGCGGCAGGCGATGACCCCGGTCGAGGCGCTGCGGTCCTTCACGCTCGACGCGGCATACGCAGCCCATCAGGAGAAGGTCCTCGGCAGCCTCGAGCCCGGCAAGTGGGCTGACTTCATCCTCGTCGACACGGACCCGTTCGACCTGCCGAGCGGGCGTGCGCTGTGGCAGACGAATGTCCTCCAGACGTGGGTCGCGGGCCGCCCGGTCGGGGAGTACGGCGCGCTGTGACGGACGGATGAGATCCTGCCCCTCCTCCGGTCTGCCGCTCCATGGACCCTCGCCAACAGGGGACAACCCCGAGGCCGCCCGCACAGTGAGTGCGGGCGGCCTCGGGCAGCCTTTGACGAGGACCTTCCAGTCGAGGTCCGACGCGGCGAGCGAGATCCGCAGTTTGTCGAGGCGCCATCCGCCAGTGAGGAGATGCAGTTGGCGGACTCGGTCAGGCAGATCCTTGCTGCGGACGGGGCTGGGGGAGGAGGCGGGTGCGGTGACGTACTGGTGCAGCTCGGCCTGGTAGGCGTAACCGTCTTTGCGCGACTCGATGCAGCCGTACAGCAGCGGCTTTGATGGCGGCCCGGCTGTTCCCGGGAGTTCCGTTCTGGGCCGCCAACTACTGCGACGCCGTCTCCCGCACGGGCCGGCCTGCCTTCCTCCTCGCCACGGCCTGCATCCAGGGTCCCCCGGCCCTGCTGGGCACGGCGGTCGCGTGGCACAAGCGCCACCACTGCGGCGTGGCTGACGACAGCCGCTGCGCGCGAACCAGTTCGGGCTTCCCTGGCACGCGTCCGGACGTCCGCACCCACCGTGTCGTCAAGAGCGCGTGGCGATTTGTGAAGCCGCTGTTCGCGGTCCCGTCACCTGTGGGCGCTACCTTGCCCCTCGGCGCACCCGATCACCAAGCACGGCGGACCGGTGTGTCCATCGCCATTTCCCGATCAGCCCTTGGACTCCGTACCTCCATGTCTTGGTTTGAATCCCTCGTCCTCGGACTCGTCCAGGGGCTGACCGAATTCCTCCCCGTCTCCTCCAGCGCGCATCTGCGGCTGACGGCGGCCTTCTCCGGATGGCAGGACCCCGGCGCCGCCTTCACGGCGATCACTCAGATCGGCACGGAGGCGGCGGTGCTGATCTACTTCCGCAAGGACATCGGCCGGATCCTGTCGGCCTGGGCCCGTTCGCTGGGGAGCAGGGCGATGCGCCGCGATCCGGACGCCCGCATGGGCTGGTTGGTGATCGTCGGATCCATACCGATCGGCGTGCTCGGGTTGACCCTCAAGGACCAGATCGAGGGACCGTTCCGCGATCTGCGGGTGACCGCGACCATGCTGGTCGTCGTCGGCGTGGTCATCGGTGTCGCCGACCGGCTGGCGGCGCGCGACGAGAAGGGCGGCCGGCACCGGGCGCCCAAGCAGGGCAAGGTGCTGCAGGACCTGGGCGTCAAGGACGGCCTCATCTACGGCTTTTGCCAGGCCATGGCCCTGATCCCGGGCGTCTCCCGCTCGGGCGCCACCATCAGCGGCGGGCTGTTCATGGGCTACCGGCGCGAGGCGGCGGCCCGTTACTCCTTCCTGCTGGCCATTCCCGCCGTACTCGCCTCCGGCGTCTTCGAGTTGAAGGACGCGATGGAGAGCGACCACGTGGCGTGGGGGCCGACGCTGTTCGCCACGGGGGTCGCCTTCGTCTCCGGATACGCCGTCATAGCCTGGTTCATGAAGTACATCTCCACCAAGAGCTTCATGCCGTTCGTCTGGTACCGGATCGTCCTCGGCATCGTCATCATCGGGCTGGTCATGGCCGGTGTCCTCAGCCCGCACGCGGCCGAATCGGCCGGCTGACCGCACGGCGGCGCCGGTCTCCGCCGAGTGACCGACAGCCCGGTGCGGCGGCTGCCCCACTCGGCGGAGAACGACGAGCCAGTCCACGGACGACCGCGCCGCGCTGGACCAAGCAGGCCGACGACCGCATCACCTGCCGCCGGGGTGAGTGTGGTGGTGCGGCCGGCGTACTGGAGGCGGCCTTAGGCCGTCACCGACGGCACCGCATATGACATTGGGGCGCGCTGAACGTCGCGGTCACGGCTGCACTCGACCTAATTAACCCAACTTCCGTGCCGATACTGAGACATTTCCGGCAAGAGTTCGGGGGCAGCATCGTGTCGACCATGGTCCTGACGGCGAACGCCCGCGGGGCCATCGAGCAAGGCAAGGAGTATTCAGATGGCCAAGAAGCACAACTTCGCCGCCACCGTCGCCGCAGCCGCGCTGGTGGTCGCCGCTGGTACGGGGATCGCACAGGCCGCGCCCGCGACGGCCGGCCGTGCCGCCCCCTCGGCGTGCCGTCCGGCCAACCACACGGCGAAGATCACCGAGGATCCCGCCAGCGCGGGGCACCACCACTACCGCGTGACCCTGACCGCACCGCGGGGGTACGAACCGTGCCGGCTGGCCGGTTCGCCCACCGGCGTGCGGTTCTGGAACCACGGATCGGGCGTCGGGGGCGCCAGCGGCCACTACGGCAACCAGAAGACGGCGGTGACCTTCGGCCCGGGCCACCCGGTCCACTTCGACATCCAGGTGCCCAGCAGCCGTACCGGCACTTCGGCGGACGAGGCGTCGTTCACGCTCCAGGCCCCGGACGGGGAGATTCCCGGCACGTCCTTCGCCGAGGGCAAGCTCAGGACGGCTCCCGGCACTCTCATCGGCCCGATTCAGCGTGGCGCCTGACACCTGGCGCGCCTCGGTGTGCCCGGCGTGGTGTCACGGCGGGACTTGATCAGCGTGATCTCCTACCGCGACTTCAGCGGCCACAGCCGGGGCGCACCGCGCTCGGTGTTGGAGTCACCGAGCAGGTACGCCACGCACCCCAGACCGATGGCGTACGGGAGCCAGCCGGGGGCGGAGGGAATGAACTTGTCGATGGCCGCGGTGCCCAGGGCGGCCAGGGCCACGATGGTGCCCCATGCGTGGAGGCCGTGCCCCGCAGGACAGAGGGTGAGCGCCCGGTCGGCCGGCGTCAGCGGGAAGAAGCTCTCATGACGTTGTCTGGCCAGTGATCTCTTTCAGCTTGTGGGCCTGAATCAACTCCCCGACGGTGGTGCTCGTGTAGTACTGGGTGCCCAGCCCGGGCTGGCCGAACCAGGGCCTGATAGGCCCGGCCTCGACAGTGAAGGGCGCGATGACCTCGTAGAGGTGGTAGTTGAACGCAGGGTTGGAAGCGCTGTATTCGTCCAGGTTGCTCGGTGGAATCGCGCGCTTCGCGTATGGTGTGCCTTCCGGTGCGAGGAAGTTGCCGGGGTTCCCTCTGCCGAAGAGGTCGACCCGTTGCCCTTTCCGGAGTGTCAGCGGACGTTCCACCGGACGGTTGTTGCGGAGCAGGAATCCGTTGTTGTCCGGGAACCACCAGCCGCCGATCTGCTTCGCCGTCTCATTCTGCGGATTCGTCTGCCAGTAGCACCCCAGGAACCAGTACTTCGATGTGGTGCCCTCCGGGCGGTAGCCCCGCAGCATCCTCCCGAGGGGGCCAGTTTTGGGAAAGTACTTGGGGCCGAGCCGCCAGTCGCCGCCGTGGTACTTCTCCAGTTGAGGATACGGCGCCGTGGACTGTCCTGCGCTCCGATGCTCGATCGGGCAGTGGGCGCCACGTTGGGTTTTGCCTTCTACGGCATGGACGGTGGTTGGCGAGACGCCGACCAGCAGAAGCGACGAAAGGACGTACCCTGCGATTCTGCGCGCTGCGCGCATCCGTTGTCTCCTTCACGGTGGTCGGCCACGTGCCCCGGATCCGCGGGTGGGAGGAACGGGGCAGGAACCAACCGGACGCCTTCCCTGTGGACACCGTTCAGTTGAGCTCTGTTTCTCGGTGCCTGGCAGAAGGCGTCACAGGCGGCCATCCGAATGGCCGTGCGTATACGCACGGACAGCCGAACAGCTGAGTCAGGCGGCTGTGCCGGTCAATTCGCCCATTGGTGGGCGGGTCCGGCAGCGACCGAGTTCCTCCAGCGCATGCAGCGCTGGCAGGCAGGCGTCACGACGGTCCGCCGGTGCGTGCCCCGGCTGCTGCGCGCCATGCGCGCCCAGGGTTGGCCGAGGCTGACCGAGATGGACGACGCCCACCGGGTGCTGCTGGAAGCGGACATCCTCAAGAACACCGGCGGCGCACTTCTCCCTCAACCACCGACGACCTCGGACGCCGCCAGTTCTGCCGAGGAAAGCGCCATACGACGAAGCATCAGCACCAGCGTCGCCATGAAACGGTCTATCGAATCCCCCAGATCCCAGTCCATCACGGCTTCCACATGTGTGAGCCGACTCGCAACCGTGCTGTGATGGACGTGCAGTTCGGCGGCGGTTCGCCGCAGTGAGCCATACACACAGAACGCCTCGAGTGTGTCCACGTCCTGGGCACCGGCCGCGGACGCGGCAAGGGCGTTGATCCGTGCGACACCCCGGGTCTCGAGCAGGCGTTCAAGGGGAACGTCGGCGAGCAGCTCCAGTGGGCCAAGCCGCCCGAACTCCACCGCACGCTGTCCGTACACGGTGGACGACGCGAACCGTAGTGCCCGGCGGGCCTGCATCCACGACGTGGGTGCAGCGTGGACGCTCACACGCTCCCCGATGCCGACCCATGGTCCGCGACCACCACCGGAACGCGGCGATGCCGGGTGTTCGGCGACGATCGCTGCATGCAGAATGTCGCAGAGTCGTCGACTTTCGAGGGGCGCCTGCATCAGAATCGCGGTCGGGTTCCCGGTCGAGACCGAGCGGACGAAGCGGCCCGGGCAAGTACGTTCGAGCAGCTCCACGACAGGGCCTACGTCCTCCGTATATATGGCCAGCACCCGCACGTCTCTTCCAGGGTCGAGCCCCAACAACTCGACAGCCCGGACGCGATCCTCCCGTCGCTCCTTGTCGGACAGGATCACCTCGATCATCGCCGGATCGCCCAAGCGCGGATCGGTTCTCGACATCGACGTAACGTCCACCATGCGCAGCGTGTGCCGCAGTCGGTCGAGCAAGACCGGGTCCAGGGCGTGATCGGCTCCGGTACGTTCGAGCCATACCTCGAGATCTTGCCCAACCGGGGCGTTGGGGCCCCTGGCGTCGAGCAGATCGCCCAGCGCGCCGTACCGGATGACCGCGCCTGAGGACCAACGGCTGCCGACGCTGCACTCCGCGAGTACGGCCGCGGATCGAACGACGGTGTCCGCGTCCGCCGCGGATTCTCCGAGTTGGTCGAAGTACGAGATGAGCCGCATCAGCGATGCCGAGTCGGGTCCTAGTTCGGACATCCGCAGCTGCTTATGCCTCATCTCTGACCTGCTTCCTCATGACCGTCCGGCAACGTCGTTGATCCGCCCAGCCGCGGGATCCCAGCTGGTCATCGGTCCTGGGCAAGAGGTAACTCGGGGCGTGGGGGCAGCATAGTGAGCCCTTTTCCTCCTGAATAGCGGTCGACCTCGATGGCCCGCGCGCTGTGTGCCGAGGTCCTCTCCTTGGTCGAGGGGCGCGCCCGCAGGTATGCCGAGGTCGACGGTGCCCGTGGCGTCCATGTGCGGCTGAAGCGCGAAGGCGGGGCACGGTGGCCAGGTGCACGGTCGAGCGCCTCATGCGCGAGCACGGCCTGCGCGGGGTGATCCAAGGGCTGCGGTCGGCGGGCCGTTCTTGGCCTACCGGAAGCTCGGCCCGCCGCGGCATCCAACTACCCGACGAGAGTCGGGTGCGCCCTCGAAATCTGCCGACGACTGTCTGCTGTGAGTCCAATGCGGGCCGGTCACAATTGAGCTCAGAGGTCGGATCAGCAGAGAGATATCACGAGCCACGACGAGGGCCTCGCCCCCGGCCGATCCATACAGGAAGACGAATCGCGTGGACGGCCGGGTATGGAACACCCATCCCTATTTCAGAATAGGAACTCATTTCATGCCTGTTATCGACCCGAATCACACCTGGACGCTCCTTGAGGAGCGTCTGGCCGTCACGACAGACGAACGGCACCGGGTAGTACTGAAAGCGGTCATCGAACATATGAAGGCCGAGGCGGCGGCGGACCTCGACCGACTGATGGCGACCCTGAGCCCCGCACCCGCGTACCATTTCTGGTACGGGGGAAACGACGTCGGACCGAAAGGTACCGACGGTGTGCGAACGTACTACTCGGACTTCGTCGCGTCCCGGAGCAACGTCCTTGAGTACACCCTCGACCGCCTGGTTCTCGATGATCACTGCCTGGTTACCGAGGGGTTCCTGAAGCAGATCTATCCCGGCACGTACGCGGTGCAGCTCGGATTCCCGGTCGACGACGAGTCCGCTGACTACCTGATCGTGCACCGTCAGCTACTGCTGTGGCCAGTCGACGGGAACGGAATGATTCAAGGTGAGGATTCCTACGGTACGGGGCCAACAAGCATCACGAAGCTGTCGTTCGAGGAGCTCCCGCAACAATATATCGATCTCGTTCACAGTTCCGTCGGCTGACCCCGGCCGAATCGGTACTGGGATCGGGAATGAGGGGTCGTCAACTTAACGGATCCGGCTCAAATCCGGTGGTTGCCGAGCGTGAGTGTGCTCGTTGACAAGCTGTGCGAGATGTCAGCCTCGACCTGGCATGAGGGTCCGTCAGCTTGCTGACGGACCCTTTCTGCTCCTTCAGAGCGGAAATTCCTGCTTGCGGGCATGCTTATGGCCCAGCTGTCGCGTCGAGTGAGCGCCGGGTGCCACGGCTCCGGCGGGGTGGCGCTGAGCGGCGCCGTGCAGGGGCAGGTTGCGCAGGCCGGTGGCCCGCGCGGCGCGGATACGGTTCTCGGCGCGGGCCCGCTGGCGGTGGCGCAGTTCCAGTTCGGCGATCGTGGCGTTCTTGGCGTTGGTGGCGAAGCAGGTCAGCCGCAGCCCGTCGGCGTCGGTGAAGCGCAACTGGGCACCCGGATGGGGACGTTCCTTGCGGACGATCAGCCATATTCCTTGAGCCAGCCGATCAGGCAATCGCTGCCGGCGTCGATCTCGGCGACCCAGGCGCGTCGCGGATTTCGCCGTCCGGCTCGACCGCTGGTGTCCACGCCGACGCAGGGACCTTCAAAACCGCCTGGTGGGTGGCGTCGGTGATGGTCATCCCGACGGAGTACGACAGCCACCGCCCGCGAGCTGCGAGCCAGGCCACAAACTCATGGGTGCCGCCGCCAAGGTCGCAGCGGATCAGCGGGCGCCGTCCGTGCCGGTACTTCTTGGGCAGCTGGGCCAGGGCCAGTCTGGCGGCCTCGATGTGATCACTCGCGGTGTTGGAGCCGGCGTCGCTCGGAGACCGCGGGCAGCAACCGGGCCTTGGCCTGCGACGCTGTCGAACGGCGCTGTTCGTCCTCTTCCTGCATTCGGTGCGACAGATCATGATCGAAACCCACGCTGCCCTCCGTAGCCGCCGCTGAGCTACCCAAGCAAGCTGGGGCGGAACAAGGGCGGCGGGATGTAGCCCAGCGCTACTCGCACTTCTCCCCGCTGCACGCCCCGGCGGGCAGGTGGGTGTCTGCCCAGCGGCGGAGCTCTTCGAGCGCGGGGCGCATCGCGAGCCCGGCTTCCGTGAGGTGGTAGGCGACGCGCAGCGGAGGGCCCGAGTAGACCTCGCGTATGACCAGGCCGGCTACCTGGAGTTCGGTGAGCCTGTCGGAGAGCACGCGCTCGCTGATCCCGGGGATCGCGCGACGCAGGTCCGCGAAGTGGACGGGGCCCGCCATCAGCGAGGCGACGACGATGCCGGTCCACCGCTTTCCGAACAGCTTGAAGACGCGCTCGACCGAGGCGTCCACCCCCGCGCACATCTCCGCCCCGTGGGCGGCCACTGTCGTTGCCGCCTCGCCTGTCTCCGCCATGGCTCCAGTCTACCGTGGCTTGCAAGGGACTGAGAAAATGTAAGCTACTGCAAGAAAGATACCGACTGTGAGTTCACCACTTGCTTACACTGAATTAGGAGACCTGTCATGGCCACCCTGCTGCACATCGACTCTTCCGCCCTGCCCATGGGCTCCGCCTCCCGCGAGGTGACCGAGACCTTCCGGAAAAGCTGGCTCGCCCAGCACCCGGAGGGGACGGTGGTCTATCGCGACCTGGCCGCCGAGCCGCTCCCGCATCTGACCGCGGCCGGCATCACGGCCGGCTTCTCCGACCCGGACACCCACGACGAGGCACAGCGCACCGCCTGGGCCGTACGCGATCAGCTCGTCGCCGAACTGGAGGCCGCCGACGTCGTGCTGATCGGCGCTCCGATGTACAACATGTCGATCCCCTCCACCCTCAAGGCCTGGTTGGACCACGTGATCATCATGGGCCGCACCGCCGGAGAGACCAGCACGGTGGCGGGCAAGCCCGTCGTGGTGGTCGCCTCGCGTGGCGGCGCCTACGGCCCCGGCACTCCGCGCGAGGGCATGGACTTCGCCGCGCCCTACCTGGAGAAGGTCCTCACGACCCTGCTGCACCTGGACGTGCACGTGATCACGCCCGAGCTGACCCTGGCCAAGGTCAACCCGGCGATGTCCGAACTGATCCCCCTGGCCGACGCCTCGAGCGAACAGGCCCACGCCCAGGCGGCAGACAAGGCGAAGGAGCTGGCCGCAGCCTGACAAAGGTGCGCCGACGTCCGGTACACCGAGAACGGCAAGGTCAAGGTGTTCAACTGCTGCGCCGGCATGAACGTGATGCTGGCGCAGCTCAGGGTGCAGCCCGAGCTGCGCCGGCGGCGTCGCCGCAGCCGGCTGACGCATGCGATCGATCACAAGGACACCGAGTAGCCCCGACCACGAGCCGACCGCGACGGCGCGCAGCTCGACCACGTGGGCCGCGATCGCGCTGATGACCCCGTCTCACCCGCTCACTTGGGAAGTCCGCCGCCGCTCCCGACTTGGTCGGCCCTCAGCACCGAAGACGCACGGGCCGCCCACAAGGCCGGGGCCGCCTTCCTCGTCACCCCGGCGGTCAGCGACGGCGTGGCCACCGGGCGGGAACTCGGACTCCCGGCGCTCGCCGGGGTGATGACCCCCACCGACATCCTCCAGGCACCGCGCCTCGGCGCCGACGCCCTCAAGCTCTTCCCGGCCGGCAGCGCCGGCGGACCCGGGTACCTGCGCGACCTGCGCGGCCCCTTCCCCGACCTGCCCTTCGTGCCCGTCGGGGGAGTCGACGCGGAGGCCGCCCCGCATACCTGCGGGGCGGCGCCACCGCCGTCGGCGTCGGATCGCCCCTGATCGGCGACGCCGCCGAGGGCGGCGGCATCACCGGCGCCAACGGGCCCGCGCCTTCCTGGACGTCGTCCGCGCGGAGGCCCGCCCGTGACCGCCACCGTGCCCCCGGCGGTTCTCGGGACCGACCGCCTCGAACTCGGCGAGGGCATCCGCTGGACGGACGACCGCGCCGTGCTCACCGACATCCTCAGCGGCCGGCTCCTCGCCGCCCCCGACGACCCTGCCACGCCGCACACCCTGGTCGCCCGACTGCCATGCCCGCTGGGCGCGGTGGCCCCGGTCGAGGGCCACCCCGGCCACTGGATCGCTGCCGCGGGCACCGGCATCTGCCGCATCGACCCCGCGGGCCGGGTCGAATGGATCGCGCGACCCGAGGACGACGCCCCGGTGCCGATGCGGATGAACGACGGCGTCGCAGACCCCCACGGCCGCTTCTGGGCCGGCAGCATGGCCTACGACACGACCGAGGCAGCGGGCTCCCTCTACCGCCTGGACCGCGACGGCCGCGTCACCCGCGTCCTGCGGGACGTCACGATCCCCAACGGTCCGGCCTTCAACGCCGACGGCACCTTCATGTACCTCGCCGACAGCGCCCGGGGCGTCATCCTGCGCTGTCCGGTCGACCCCGCGAGCGGCGACCCGGGCACGCCCGAGACCTTCGTCACGCTCACCTCCGGCAGCCCCGACGGGATGACCACCGACGCCGAGGGCGGGCTGTGGACCGCCGTCTGGGGCATCGGGCAGGTCCACCGCTACCACCCCGACGGCAGCCTCGACCGGATCGTCGACCTGCCCGCCGGACAGCCCGCCGGACTCTGCCTCGGCGGCCCCGACGGCCGCACGCTTCTCGTCACCAGCGCGCACATCGGCCTGCCCGCCCCGGGACCGTTCGACGGCGCCGTCTTCGCCGTCCGGGTGGACGTGCCCGGCGCCCCGGCCGCCCCGTATCGCCCGGCGATCCCCTCCGCCCCGGACGCCGAGGAGCCCCTCTCGGTGCATGCGTCGACGCTGCTGAACAAGTCGCTGACGCTGCGGGGCAAGAACATCGGCCGGTGGCTGTCCGAGGCCTCCGCCGAGAGGCGGGCATCCGACGTCGCCACCGCGAAGCAGATCGCGCTGGGGCTCGAGGACCAGTTCGACGTGGCCGCCACGTACGGCCTTGGCGAACTGGCCGACGCCGTGGAGCACGCGGTACGGCCCGGCAAGGTCGGCCTCGTCCTCGTCCGCCCCTGACAGCCGCCGCAAGGCCTGGTGGCCCCGGGTCCCACGCCGCCAGCGGTTGCATGCTCCTGCCACTCCCGGCACGCTGGCCGCCATACGAATCGCGACGGAAAGTACGCGGCCCATGAGTGAGGAACTCCTCGATCTGGCGATCGCCACCACCGGCGGTCAAGCACTCTGGGACACCCTGCGCGGCCTGAAAGTCGACATCTCCATCGGCGGCCCGATCTGGGCGATGAAGGGCTGGCCTCCAGAGAAGACGTTCGACCAGATCCTGACCCTCGACACGGCCAGAGAACACATCGTATTCAGCCCGTTCACCCGCCCCGACCAGCGGATGGTCTTCGACGCAGCCGCCGACAGCGTCACCATGCAGGCCCTTGACGGCGAACCGGTCGAGGCCCTCGCCCCGGCACGCGCCGGCTTCAAGGGAATGCTGCGCAGCAGTACCTGGGACGCTCTACACCTCGGCTACTTCCTGGGCTACGCGTGCTGGAACTACTTCACCACCCCGTTCCTCTTCACCCATCCGGACGTGCGGGTGCGCGAGATCGAACCGTGGCGCGAAGCCGGGCAGACCTGGCGACGCCTACAGGTGCACTTCCCACCAGAGATCACCACGCACAACCCCGACCAGGTGTTCTACTTCGACGCCCTCGGAATGCAACGCCGCATGGACTACATCGCCGAAGTCAACGGCAGCACCCTGGTGGGCCACTACACCAGCCGCTACCAGAGCTTCGACGGGCTTCTCGTGGCGACGCGCCGACGAGTCTTCCGCCGCAACCCCGACAACAGCGTCAACCTCAACCTCCCTTCCATCACGCTCGACATCCGCGATGTCGAGCTCGTCCACTCTGACGACGAACAGGCACAGCCATGACCACGGACATCGCCGTCATCGACCACCCTGCCCGGCGGCTGGTTGTGGCGCTCCCTCATCCCTACGACGCAGCGCGCGAGCATTACGAAGCCCTCGTCCCCGAGATCGATCTCCACCGCTTCTTCCAGATGGCCCCCTGGCAGGCCACGCTCGAGCTCGCCGAGATCAACGCCCCGCACGGGTTCATGCGCTACTACCGCAGCGACATCACCGCCGTCATGGCCGGCTCGCCCTCCTCCTGGAAGGCCACGCAGTACCTGATGGGCAACCACACCATCGCGGAGCGCATGTTCCGCCACGACCCGTCGGTCATGCTGCACGCGCCTCTGCGGACTCTGCTCTACGCGGACCCCGACGGCGACACCAAACTCGCCGTCGACCAGCCCAGCCTGCTGTTCGCCAGCTACGGCAACCCGCGGATCGCCGACGTCGGCCGCGAACTCGACACGCTGCTCGCTCGGCTGATCACCCTCCTCGGCGGCGACGCATCTCCCCACCTGTGATTCCGAGGGCCGGGCCGGCCCCCTACAGCCCGGCCGTCGTGTCGTCGGTGGTCGGGGCCCGCAATGGCCGGCGAGATTGCTTGCGTACGCAAGTATGTGGCTAGGGTAAAATGGCGGCGGACGCAATTAAATGTGGGCGAGGCCGCCCGAGGTCGCTTACGAGGAGTTGGACTTGAATACCCTTTTCACCCCCTACGCCGTCAGGTCGCTGACCATCCCCAACCGCATCTGGATGGCGGCGATGTGTCAGTACAGTGCGGCCCCGGAGGGCGAGACGGTCGGCGCCCCGACGGACTGGCACTTCGCCCACCTCGCCGCCCGCGCCTCGGGCGGCACCGGTCTGATCATCACGGAGGCCACGGCCGTGAGTCCCGAGGGACGGATCAGCCCCTACGACCTCGGCATCTGGAACGACACGCAGGTCGCCGCCTTCCAGCGCATCACCGCGTTCCTGAAGACACAGGGCACCGTTCCCGGCATCCAGCTGGCGCACGCCGGGCGCAAGGCCTCGACCGAACGCACCTGGGTCGACCGCGGACGCCAGATCACCCCGGACGAGCCCTACGGCTGGAAGCCGGTCGGACCCAGTGCCATTCCCTTCGCCGAGTCGTCGACGACGCCCGACGAGCTGAGCAAGGAGCAGATCGCTGAGATCGTCCAGCAGTTCGCCGACGGCGCCAGGCGCGCGGCGGCGGCGGGATTCGAAGTCGCCGAGATCCACGGTGCGCACGGCTACCTGATCCACCAGTTCCTCTCCGCTCACAGCAACCGACGCACCGACGAGTACGGCGACTCGTTCGAGGGCCGGATCCGGTTCGCCCTGGAGGTCGTCGAGGCGGTCCGCGCCACGTGGCCCGAGGAGCTGCCGGTCTTCTTCCGTATCTCCGCCACGGACTGGCTCACGGAGAACCCGGAGGACGACCGCGAGGGCTGGACCGCGGACGACACCGTCCGCTTCGCCAAGGAACTCCAGGCACGGGGAGTGGACCTGATGGACGTCTCCACCGGGGGCAACGCCCCCGACGCCAGGATCGAGGTCGGCCCCGGCTACCAGGTGCCCTTCGCCGAGCGGGTCCGCGACGAGACCGGAATGCCCGTGGCGGCCGTCGGCATGATCACAGAACCGGCCCAGGCCCAGGACATCATCACCTCCGGCAAGGCGGACGCCGTCCTCCTGGGCCGTGAGCTCCTGCGCAACCCGTACTGGGCGCGTCACGCCGCCGCCGAGCTCGGCGGCGAGGTTTCCGCCCCCGTCCAGTACCACTACGCGTGACGACCCCGCGGGCGGAACGGAGGTTCCGCCCGCGGCACCGGGCGCCGGGGATCCGGGGCCGCGGCCGGCACGCACCTACCTACGGCCGGCTCGCCGGGCAGCTCGCAGCTCCGGGTAACGCTGCCCCGCCGATGTATCCGGTCCTCGGCGCTCCCCGCATGCCACGCACCCGGCAACAGGCCCTTGCCGACGGCGCCTTGGAGGGCAAGGCGCTGTGGATCGGCACCACTCGCGACGAGGCGACGGCGTTCTTCGCCTTCGACCCCCGCATCCAGAACCTCACCACTACCACCGCCCTGGAATTCGCGACCGCCGTCGCCGAGTTCGTGACCGGCGGAACGGCCAGTGACTGGCTGCCCTATGCCCCCGCAACCGCCGTCCACATCCGCCACTTCGACTGAGGCAGGAGATTGTCATGAAGCACATCTTCCGCAAGCCAGCTATGTGCCATACGAGGGAACGGCCGCCCTTGGACCAGCCGACCGAGTGAAGGGTCCAACGGGTGCCCGGTGTACCGCTCGTCCTCAAGGCAGGGATGATCAGGCCACTTTGTCGCCACTGGCCCTGTCCTGACCGCCCGTGCTCCCGTTGGGATGGACGTGCTTCCGCCGAAGGGTGGGACGCGCAGAATCCGCTGCAACCGCTACCGAGAGGCCCTTGATGACCATGCCGCGCACCCGCTCGTTCGCCCAGGTCGACGTGTTCTCCACGGTCCCCTACAGCGGCAACCCGGTTGCGGTCGTCCTGGATGGGACGGACCTGACCGACGAGGAGATGCAGCGTCTGGCGCGCTGGACGAACCTGTCCGAGACCACGTTCGTACTTCTCCCCACCGTCCCCGAAGCGGACTACCGGCTGCGCATCTTCACACCCCAGGGCGAACTGCCCTTCGCCGGTCACCCCACCCTCGGCTCCGCACGCGCCTGGCTGGACGGCGGCGGCACGCCGAAACACGCCGACCGCATCGTGCAGGAGTGCGCCGCCGGCCTGGTCACCGTGCGCCACGGCAAGGGCACTCTGTCTTTCGCCGCGCCCCCTCGCGTCCGCGACGGCGCGCTCGATGACACCTATCTGAACCAGATCGTCGCCGCATTCGGCATCACGCGTGACCAGGTCGTGGCCCACCAGTGGGTCGACAACGGTCCCGGCTGGGCCGTGCTCCAGCTGCGCACCGCCGAGGAGGTCCTCGCCCTCGAACCAGACTTGTCCCTCATCCCGGCCGCGATGGTCGGCGCGATCGGGGCCTACACCGAGGGATCCGAGCACAACTTCGAGATGCGCACCTTCGCCCCCGGTGCCGGCGTGCCCGAGGACCCCGCGTGCGGCAGCATGAAGGGGCCAAGAACACTCCAACAGGGCCCCGGGAGACCGAGTTATGGCCCACCGGCGGTCTGGCGGTGGCCCTCTCCCTCGTCGGCTACCTGCGGCAGAAGACCCTGCCCACGTGCGGCTGATCGTCACGGCCGCAAGCAGAGAAGCGGCGCCGCAAACAGAGAAGCAGCGGCCACCGCAACATGATCCTGAGCAATCCGAAAGCGTTGAGGAGTTCATCCGATGAAGACCCTGCTCACCGGCGGAACCGTGGTCAGCATGGACCCGGCGGTCGGAGATCTCGACCGCGGTGACGTGCTGATCGAAGACGGCGTGATCGTCGAGGTGACTGATCGGATCGACGCGCCGGACGCCGAGGTGATCGACGCGACCGACCGGATCGTCATGCCCGGCTTCGTCGACAACCACCGCCACACTTGGCAGACCGCGTTCCGAGGCGTCGGCGCGGACTGGACGTTCCCCGAGTGGGCGGTGGCCATGCACTGCACGGTCAAGCCCCATTACCAGCCCGAGGACGTCTATGTGGGCACTCTGCTCGGCCGCCTGGAGGCCCTGCACTCCGGCGTGACCACGATGCTGGACTGGTACCACGTCGCGCAGAGCCACGAGCACGAGGACGCCGCCATTGCGGCGCTGCGGGACACGCCGGGGCGGTCGATCTTCTGCCTCGGCGCCGGATGGGGCACCCCCGACCCCGTCGACGCAGAGATTCGCCGCGTCCGCTCCGACCTGGCCGGGGACGGCCTGGTCACCATGGCGCTGGGGCTGCGCGGGCCGGAGGACACCAGCATGGACACCGTCGGCAGGGAGTTGAAGCTGGCGGCCGAACTCGGCCTGCGCACCAGCCTGCATGTCGACGGCGGTGGGACGCAGCACCCGGTCGCCGAGTTGTGCGAGCACGGTCTGCTGCGGGACACCACCACGTTCGTGCACGCCAACGGGATCAGCGACGAAGAGCTGCGGATGCTCGCCGACGCGGGCAGCTCGGTGTCGATCAGCCCGGACGTCGAGCTGAAGATGGGGTTCGGATCACCGATCACCGGCCGGGCGCTTGCCGCGGGCCTGCGCCCGACGCTGTCCACCGACGACGTCCCATCCGTCGGCGGCGACATGTTCTCCACGATGCGTACCGCCTTCGCCGTGCAGCGCGGCCTGGACGGAGGCCTGCGCTCCCAGGACTTGCTGGCGTTCGCCACCATCGACGCCGCCCAGTCGTGCGGGCTCGACTCCCGAACCGGCAGCATCACGCCAGGCAAGGACGCCGACCTCATCCTTCTGCGCGCCGACGACCTGACCGTGTTCCCGGTCACCGACCCGGCCGCCACCATCGTCAGCGCCGGCCATCCCGGCCTGGTCGACAGCGTCCTCGTCGCCGGGCGCGTGGTCAAACGCGACGGCGTACTGGTGGACGTGGACCTGGCGGCGCTGAGGACCCGACTGGTCGAATCGCGCAACAGGATCGCGGCGGCCGCCGGCATTCCACTCGACGGCACATGGCGCCCACGGCCGGAATCGGAGTAGCAGCTCTCAAGGAGTGCACATGGTACGACGCGCCCGGTCCCATCTCCCTGCCCCTGTGGCTGGTGCAGAAGCTCACTCGCCGTGGCCACCAAGCCGGTGCGGCGGTCGCAGACCAGGATGCCTGGGCGGCCCGGGCAGCAGCGGGCCGCGAAGCGGCGGGAAGGACTCCGTCGATGAGGTGGAAACTGCGGCTGACCGCCGCGAACAAGGGCATCTGGAAAGCCTCCGAGGTCCAGGAGCCTGGCCGAGCACGGCCTGGTGATCGCAGCTGGGAAGATGTCCTGGCTGTGGTCGGGCCAGCCTGTCCCGCTCAAGCTGGAGGACCTGGACGTCATCTGAGTCGTCCTCGGCTGCGAGATCGGCGACCTCCTGATCCTCGAGCCGGAGAAGGTCCGCCGCCCCGGGCAGGCGGAGGAGACGGAACGGGCCGCGTCGGCCCAGGAACCGCTGGCGTCGGTGATGTCGATGCCGGTTCACTCCTCGGCGGGCTCATCAAGCACATGGCCGAGTTGGTACTCGGCATCGTGGAGCAGTTGTTCCGTCACCCGCACACCGGTCAGCCGCTGGGCGAGGGCGAGGACCGAGGCCTTCTTGACGTACAGGCCGGTGTTGCCCTCGTCGTCGGAGAGATTGAAACCGACCTCACGCATCAGCGAGTTGAGGGCGTCGGGGGTGCTGCCCTCTCTGGCCGTGGGCCACTCGAAGGAGGTCCGAAGCTCCCCGTCCTCGTACCAGTGGAACAGGTGGATGGGCTTGCCTCCGTTGCTGGAGTGCACCACGGCGCGCCCGCCCGCCGACAGGGCCTCCAGGAAGCGCGGCTGCATCGCCACGCCGCCGTCGAAGTGCAGGACAAGTGCCCAGTCGCCGCCCGCGCCTGGCATCGTGAACGCGCCCGCGATGAAGGACTCGTAGGAGTAGTCCGTCGCTTCGAACAGTTCCTCCTGCTGCTCGATCAGCGCGTCCACCCCCGTGCACGTGCCCTGCGGCTCCGCCTCCATCACCCGCAGCACCTCCTCTGGGCCAACGCCGCGTACCAGGGTCAGGGTGTACCCGGTTTCCAGCGCGTAGCGGAAAAACTGGGAGGAACGTATCCAGGCGTAGTCATGTGCGGTCACCGAAGTCATGCACCAGAGTCTGCCTGCCACCACTGACAAGGTCGGCGAAGAGGGCTACGGCGTGTATCGAAAGTAGATCTTGGTCGTGGGATGATCTTGGTTCGTGGCACGTGGAGATCTGACGGACAAGCAAGGGGCGGTGCTGGAGCTGTTGTTGCCGAGGGGCAAGAACCGCGCCTACCTGCGGCGTCGCGGTATCCGCTGCACATTCCGGACAAGGCCGACCAGGTCCGCAACCGCAAGAAGTGTGGGTCCAGCGGTGGCCGGCCACCCAAGTTCGACCCAGAGGACTACAAGGCCCGGCACGCGGTCGAGTGCGGCATCAATCGCCTCAAGAGACATCGTGCCGTGGCCACCAGGTACGACAAACTCGCGGTCCGCTACGAGGCTACCGTCCTCGTTGCACGCCATCAACGAGTGGTTGTCACGTACTGGTCCGACGACAACTCGAACACCCGTACCCGCCGACCGCAGGTGGGATTGACGGTCTCACGGACCGGATGCATCCCCAGTTTGGTCATGATCCGTTCGGAGGCGTCGTTGCCCACTTGAGTGATGCTGACGATCCGCTCCAGCCCTCGCTCCTCGAACCCGAACCGTACAGCGGCCGCAGCGGCCTCGGTGGCCAAGCCCTGCCCCCAGTGGGAACGTCCCAGCCGCCAGCCGACCTCAACCGCCGGCAGTACCTCCGGCAAGAAGTTGGGCACCGAAAGGCCGGTGAACCCGGCCAGCTCGCCAGTGGACCGGATCTCCACGGCGAACAGGCCGAAGCCCTGTGACTCCCACTCGCTCTCCCATGCCTGGACCCCGTCACGAGTCTGCTGTTCGTCACGGACGTTGCCGTCACGGATCCACCGCATGACCTCGGGGTCGGCATTGACGGCAGCCATGGACGCAACGTCTTCCTCGCGCCAGCGACGCAGGATCAAACGGGGAGTCTCAAGCGTGACCATCCAATCATTCTGGATCACAAATGAGCTCTCCGTCATCCTCACGCGGACGAGCCAGGCCGGGACGCGGCGCGGCGTCTTGGCGCCGAGCGCGCGCCAGGTCCGGCAGCCAGTCGCGCACTGGTGCCGGCTCGCCGTCGGCGAGGTCGACCGGATGCTCGACTGCTCCAAGTCGCTGGACAAGTGCGCCATCCAGCTCCCCACCCACAAGGTGGGGAGCATGTACTGGAAGCAGTACGCCAGTTCGGGCCACTTCGACACGTCCAAGCGCCTGTCGGACTACACCGACCAAGTGGCGCATGCTGCTGTACGGCAGCGGCGGCAAGGTCACGGTGAGCACAGCGAACAACACGGCGACGCTCAACTACGAAGGCCTGGTGGCGTGTTTCGCTCGGACCAACCTCAAGCGCGACCTCAGCTCGCTCAGCGGACGCGGCCGCGCCAACATCGAACGGTTCATCACCCTGGGCGACTGCAAGGCCTGCCAGAGCGTCCGGCTGAACCCGACCGCCCTTGCGTCGAAGCCGGGACCTCCGTGACCGGCGAGTACCTGCGCCGCTACTGCCGCGCATGACCGGCGGGGGCCTTCGCTGGAGGCGGCCCGCGAAGGCCCCGTCACCCGTCACGACATCGTGAGACCGTGGAGAGGAACCGGCATCCGGACCTGTGGAAGGAGCACCGGACATGACCACCCACCCGGCCCACCCCGCCGCCCGCTCGATCAGGACCACCCCCGAAGGACTCCAGTGGGAGCCCAGCGAGCGCTGGGTGCGCGGCCGCAAGGGCGACGTCACCGTCGTCGACAGCCGGCACCCGGTGCTCGTCTGGGAACCCCACCTGCCCGTGCCGCAGTACGCCTTCCCACGCGAGGACGTCCGCACGGACCTCCTCCGCCCGGCAAAGGACCCGCCCACCGGCACGCACACCGGCTCCCGGGTCTTCTACGACCTCGAAGCCGACGGCGAGGTGCGCGACAACGCGGCCTGGACGTTCCCCGCCGAGGATCTGGCCGGCCACATCGCCTTCGAGTGGTTCCTGCGCACCGACACGGGCCTCGACCACTGGTACGAGGAGGACGAGGAGATCTTCATCCACCCCCGCGACCCGCACAAACGCGTGGACGCGCTGCCCAGCAGCCGGCACGTGCGGGTCGAGATCGACGGGCAGACCGTCGCGGACACCCGGGCCCCCGTCCTGCTCTTCGAGACGGCCCTGCTCACCCGCTACTACCTCCCCCTCGAGGACGTCCGCCTCGACCTGTTCGACGCCACCGACCACCACACCGGCTGCCCCTACAAGGGCACCGCCGAGTACTGGTCCTGGCGCGGCGGGGGCGAGGTGCCGCCCAACATCCTCTGGAGCTACCCCGAGCCGCTGCCCGCGGTGGCGGTGATCCAGGGGCGGCTGGCCTTCTTCAACGAGGCCGTCGACATCACTCTCGACGGCGAGCGCCTGGAGCGCCCGGACACGCCGTTCAGCCGGATGCTGAAGGGGAGCCGTGCGTGAAGCTGTCGAGCAGGGTGTCGAGCCCGGCCGCGGGGCCCTCCGACCCGCCCTGCTCGGCGAGTGCGGCCGCCGTCTCCCGCAGGGTCGGCAGCTCCTTCGCGGACAGCCGGTGCAGTCCGAGCCGGACGGGTCGGGCTTCTCCGGGTTGTCCACCATGGGCCGCTGTTCCACGGACACATAGCCCAGCAGCCAGGCGGTGAAAGCGCGGAACACGGCCGACGCGGTCGCCTCGTCGATGCCGGCGCCCCGCAGCAGGACCAGCACCCGCTCGTGATCCCGCAGCACCGCGGCGGGCCGCCGGGCCGGCGGGACCGCCGGCGGATGCGTGGTGAGCAGCGGCACCGCCTGGGGATGGATGTGGGATGGGGGAGTCGGGCGCGTGGGGTGGTGTCACGAGGGAACTCCCATCCCTCACATCTCCCGACGGGGTGGCCCTCTGCACCCAGGGGAGGATCAATATCTGGGACGTCAGGTTGCATTGCGGGATCGACACAACCTGGCATAGGCGGGCCGCCTGCGGACGCGAGGCAGGCCTGCAGTTCGCCCCCCGGCGGGCGCACCCTGGCGATAATGGACGCGACTGTCGCCGTACTTGTCAGAGCGCCCAGGTCAGTACGGGTGAACCTGCTCAGTCGGATGTCCGTCAACACTGCGGAGTCCCCCTCGCGGACGCCGACGCCCCGGCCGCGTTCGGCGCGGGCAGTGTCCTTCTGACGCGGCGCCGCGTCACTGACTGGGCGCGCGTGCCTCCACCGGGAAGAGGGCGTCGAGCCGAGGTGTCCCCGCCCCCGCGGCGAGCCGGGGTATCGCACCCCTCGTCGTGGCCCTCACGGTCTCGTCCCCCTCTTCACACTCCGCCCGCGCCTCCTGGACGGCGCCCAGGGCCTCGTAGAACGCGTCCCCGCAGTCGTCCTCCTGGCCGGTCAGCTCGTCGAAGGCATCCTGCGCCACGTAGTCGAGCTCCTCCCATTCCGGCCACTCGTCGTCGTGCCACTCCCGCAGGTGCCGGCCCGCCAGGGCCCGCACCTCGGAAACGTCGGCGAGCGCGTCCGGATCAGCGAGCACCGCCTCGTACGTCCCTCGCCCCTGCGCCACCAGCCAGAGCGCGAAATAGTCGAAGCCGTCGTCGGAACACGAGCCGCCTTCGATCCGGCTCACCGCCCGCCACAGTGCGCCCGTGGCGACGGCCTCGCACGCGGCCTCCAGGTGCGCCTGGAACTTCACGCCCGCCGCGGCCGGTCGGCGCAGCAACTCCCCGCGGAGCCAATCCAGCCGCTCGTTCCGGTCACCCGGGCGACGGCTCAATTCGTCCATGAGCGCCCAGAAGGTCTTCTCGTCCATGCGGCACAGGATCGCAGCCACCACTGACACACCAGAGAGCTCCATGCGGAAACAGCAGCGGTGGATCTACCACCATGCACAGTAGGCTGTCCAGCAAGGGCTTCCCACATCTCAAAGACTGAGCACGTTCATCCGTACCTGACTGGGCAGGGCACTTCCGGGTGTGCTTGTTCGACGCAGCAGCCCCCTTTCGTCCGTCAGTCGCACTCGCGTCACGCAAGAAGATCTACCCTCCCAGGCCGCGTCGCGAGGGCGAAGTCCGTGACCCTTACCGTCCGCCTTCGAGCCGAACCAAGCTCAGCCGAGACCACGATGGGCGGCCCACAACGCCCCGGCACGGCTGGCAGCGCCAGCGATCAGAGCCGCCAGTTCGGGCTTGTCGGGGACAGGAAACGAGACGTATGCGCCCCGACCACCACCGACTGGTCGGCCATAGGCCTTTGCGGCGAGGTGACCGTCCGGGAGAAGCCGGACGTTGAGGGTGGTCAGCGTGAACGCTTCACCGCGTCGAGTGTCCGTCCAGCGGAGCGCCTGCGGGATCGTGACATTGATCGCCAGAGCACTCACTTCCAGGTCGCTGCTCATGGACAGATGATCTCACGCGAGTCGCCACATTCGGCCGCCACCGGCTTATATGGCAGGCAGCTTGATCACGACTCGGGACACGAAGACCTCCGTGCGGTGCAGTCCTGGACAGCTCCACCACACCGGAGGTCTTCGCCATGATCAAGCCTGATCGGAGTCAACAACGCTCGTGATCAATACATCTGGGCCCTGTCAGCCTGGGCGCCGCGGGCCTGCAACCGTCGTGCGGCCAACAGGAGTTCGCACGGCGAGCCGTCCGGTGTGCGCACCAGCATCCGGCCGATCGTCTCGCCCTCGTGGTAAATGACGAGGACCTTGCCTTCGGCGGTCAGGTGCAGTGTCCGCCACGGGTGGCTCCACAACTGCGTGGTGCCGTCCCACATCTGCAGTTTGCGGTTCGTCACCCGCAGCTCGAAGCGGGCGGCATCGTACTGTGACGTGGGCGCGCTCATGTCGTACGGGGACCGCACCTCGTACGCGCTCAGCAGGAACTCGCGGTGCCCGATCGCCTCGTCGCGGGTTCGGGTGACCCGGCCCGCCCGTGCCGCCCGCCACCCCGCGAACGCGCCGCCCACCAGGGCGACCGGGACGACCAGCCACCACCGCAGCGGCGTGCCGAACCCCTCCACCAGCAGCTGCGCGACCACCATGCAGCCCACCACCGAACCGCTGCTCACCGCGGCACGCCGAATCCGCCGCCGACGCGCGACCCCGGGATCTCCCACCTGCCCCATGCGGCACCCCCTCCGAAGCAACGCGATCGTAAACCGTGGACCTACGCCCTGGGCTTGGGCGTGGGCAGAAACGCCGGGCTCAGCAGCGCCCCAGGGAGCCGTCGGCGCCCGCATCGACGTCCTCGCCCGCATCCCGGCGGACCGGACAGGCACGCGCGGATCGGGCGGCGCAACTGCCGATGCGTCGCCCAGAGAAGCGAAATCAAACCCGACTCGAACCCCAAGTGCCCTTACCCAGCCCACATCTGCTCCGGGGACGGGCTGTGTGGTCGGCCCGCAATTCGGCACGGACACCGGCCACCAGCCCGTCCGGTTGATCCCTGCCCAGAGTGTCGAACGTTCCCGCTCAAGGGCCCCTGCCCGGGTGGGGACTAGCGTCCTCGTAACCGCCACGCTACTGAGCAGGGGCCACCCTGATGATCAGGGGCCGCCGGAGCGGAACCCACGTGAACTAGTCTCCGGGTGTGCGAGCACGCTCGCTCGAGCCGTACGGACCGTGAGCTTTCTCAGGCCCGGAAGGTGGGCAGATCAGCGTAGTCCGGCGAAGAGGTCGTTCTCGGGCACGGCCGCGCCGGTGGTGTCCTGGACACGTACGAAGGTCTCGACGCCCATCATTTCGGTGAACCTTTTCTGGCCCATTTTGAGGAAGAAGATGTTCTCGCCCTGGCTGGCGTGCGCGGCCAGCGCATCGAACTTCTGACCGCCGAACGCCGTGGTATCCACCCAGGTGGTGATCTCCTCGTCGGGGAGTCCGATCTCGGCCATCGCGGCGGCCTCGGCGGGATCCGGCTCCTGCCAGTCCGCACCGAACTCGCGCATGGCCTCCCCGAACCGCTGCATCATCGAGCGGGGCGCCGTCGTCCAGTACACCTTCGGTGTCGACATGGTCATCGCCAGCGCCGTCATCGTGATGCGGTTTGCCTGGATGTGGTCGGGGTGGCCGTAGAAGCCGTTCTCGTCGTAGGTGACGACCACATCGGGTTGGTAGCGGCGCAAGAGTTCCGCGAGTCGGGCAGCGCCCTCCTCCACGGGTGTCTGCCAGAAGGATCCGGGCGCGTCGTTGGTCGGCCAGCCCATCATCCCGGAGTCGGCGTAGTCCAGCGTTTCCAGATGACTGACCTTCAGGATGTTGCAGCTCGCCTCAAGCTCTTGACGCCGCATCAAGGCGACGGCTGCCGGATCGTGCCCGGGGTCGTCCGGCTTGACACCCCCCGGTCCGTCACCGCAACTGCCGTCGGTGCACGTCACGAGGACTGTGCGGATGCCCTCCGCCGCGTACCGTGCGAGGACACCTCCCGTTCCAGTGGCCTCATCGTCGGGGTGGGCGTGCACCGCCATGAGCGTCAAGGGCCGGTCATTCATGAAACAGTCCTCCTGTGTGAAAAGGCCGCGTTCCGAGTCTGCGGCAGGTGTATGAGGGATCGCCCCGGTATCGGGTGACCGGGCGTACCGAGGACCCGGGAGCCCCCGGATGACGTCGGGGCGGACGATCTTTTGGCCTCTCTGCTCCCGCCCCGCGCGGCGCCAGTCCCTCGGCTGGTGCAACAGTGCTGGCCGGATCGGCTGTTCCCGCCGGGCAAGGGAAAACTCCTGCGCCTTGGCGCTGGAGCCCGTTCACTGCCGTGCGTCGTCGACGGCAGCAAACTCGGCCTGGGCATTCGCCTACGCCCAGGCCGAGGGAATCGAGCTCCGCCTGGACGCCACCGAGGTCCAGGTTCGCCGGCCGCAAGCCGGGATGCCCGTAGGGGAGTGGGGTGTCGGTGGCGGGTAGGGCGTGGCGTCCGCGGTCGCCCCAGCTCGCCTTTCGCTCCTGCTCCGACGGACAGTTGCTGCCAAGCCCGCTACGGTGTGCGCGCAACGAGCGCCTTTGCCTGGAACCTCCCTGCGTGCGTGACGACTTGGTGGGTGCTGGAAACGGCCAGCGCGTAACCGATCGGGCGGGCCTCCAACGTGTTACGAGTGGAGCCAGGGCACGCTCGATGAGTTGTGTCTTCGGTGCCAGTCTGTCTGATGCAGCGATGACTGTAAGGAGACGAGATGAGTCGTGGCTCGACGCCTCATGGCCGACAGCAGCAGGTGTTCGCGTTCTTGTTCTGTTCTCTCGACGGCTATCACGAGGGACCCGGTGGGGAATTGGATTGGGGCGTCTACGACGAGGAGTTCTTCGACTGGAACGTGCGCCAGACCCGCGAAGTGGGTGCCCTGCTGCTGGGGCGGCGGACCTACGAGCACTTCGCTGAGGTCTGGACCTCGGCCGCGGCCGCGGAGCGGATGCCCGAGGTCGCGGCCTTCATGAACGCCGTGCCCAAGACGGTGGTGACGGGCAGTGGCACGGTCACCCCCTGGGAGAACACCCGCGTTACCGACGGCAGTGCTCTGGAGGCCGAGGTTGCGCGGCTGCGGGCCGAGTCGGCCGGTGACGTCGCGGTGTTCGGGAGTTCGGGGCTCACCGTGACCCTGCTGGAGCAGGGACTGGTGGATGAGCTGCGGATCCTGCTGCATCCGGTGCTGCTGGGGCACGGTCGGAGCCTGTACGCCGGTCTGAAGGACCGCATTGATCTGACAGCGGGTGCGGTGACCGTGTTCCGTTCGGGTAACGTCCTCCTGCGGTATCGGCCACCCGGCCACGCCGGGAACCTCTCGCTCGATGAGGCCGAGGGCTGACAGGGGCCAGTGGTAGTCGCGGGCTGCGTGGTGGAGGCTGGCGGCGAGGTTGGTGCCGCCGCCCTGGCGGCGGACGCCGATGGCGAGGTTGCACAGGCTGGCCATCACGCGGGGCAGGTGGACGGCGCGGACCTTGGAGTCGTCCTCGCGAAACGTGCGGTCACTGACGTGGTGCAGGACGTTCTCAACGCTGGATGCTGCCGATGGTCCACTCGCAGTGGCCGGGCCGGGCCGTCTCACCCTGGATCCTGCTGTGGCCCCGCCTGCTGTGGTCCTACGTGACGGCGATGATCCGGAGGTGCTGGGCCGGGAGTGTGCTGAGGGTGACCGGGAAGAGCGTGCGCCCAAGCCGCCGGGGCATCGGCGCGGACAGCGCCGCGAACCAGAACCGGTCCACAGGGCTCGTAGCGGACCTGGTCCTTCAACTGCCGGCGCAGCACCGCGTTCTCGTGCCGCAGCACGAGCGGCTCGACGTCTTCGGCGGAACCGCGGCGCGGCAGCACCGCCGGGACGGAAGGTAGCTTTCGGGTCACCTCGCACACCAGCGAAACGATCACGCGGAGATGGTGCGGGCCGACGCCGCAATGCCGCACTCGCCTGCAGCGATGACGTTCCGGGCATCACAGGAGGGCCTGCTCTCCTACGCGCCCCAGAGCGTGACATACACCGGGGGCCGGAACCGGGAGGGCGGGACGCCCGCGCCGGGCGCGCGCATGATGCGGGTCGCTGCGGGCGTGTGCAGGAAGTGCAGGAACGCGTCGGTGGCCGGGGAACGATGCTCGGCCTGCAGGACGGTGGCGTGCCAGGTGGCGTCCGATGGCGTGGCCGGGGTCTCCAGTACACGCAGCTCGTCACGCCGGATGCGGGGCGACACCAGATGGGCCAACGCTGGTGCCACCCCCGCGCCCTCGGCGGCAGCCGCCCAGGTCGCGGCCTGGTTGGGGAACACCCACACGTGTCCTTCGGCCACTTTGAGCCGACGTAGCAGTCGCCCGGAGTCCGCGTCCGGATCGGTTCCGGAGGAATCGACCAGCCACGACCACTGCGGCGGCGGACCGGGCGGCCGTGGCGACCTGACGCCGATCACCACGACCAGCTGGGTGCGGAACAGCGGCTCGCTGACCAGTTCGCCCCCATGGCCGGCGCCGAGATACGGCCCGAGCGCGACGTCAGCCAGCCGGTTCTCGACCAGCGCACGTATCTCGTTGCCGGCGGCTACCCCGAAGGAGGTCTCGGTCCTGCGTCCTGAGCGGTCGGCGAAAGCCTCCACGAGCGAGGGGAGTGCGAACTCGGCCAGCGTGCTCGTGGCGACGACCCGAAGCTCGTCGGGCGCACCCCGTGCCGCCCGTACCGCCGCCTCGGCATCCGCGCTCAGCGCGACCATCTGCGACGCGACCGGCAGCAGCCGCGCGCCCGCGGGCGTCAGACGCATCCCACCGCCGCCGGTGCGCCGGATGAGCGGATCGCTGTAGTGGGTGCGCAGTGCGGTGAGTGCCTGCGAAACGGCCGACTCGCTCACGCCCAGGGCACGCGCCGCGGCGCCGACCGAACCGAGCCGAGCGACCAGCACGAAGGTGCTGAGCTGTGTGACCGTCACTAGCAGATTTTCCTACTTTTGGACGGATAAGTGAATGCTTATCGACCTCTTGCATGGCCAGTGCGGAAGAGCGCAGCCTGAAGAGCAGAGCGTTTCAGGAGGGCCCGATGCAGGTTCCAGCTGCCTTCCAGTACGAGACGGCCACCAGCATTGAGCACGCGATCGAGCTGCTCACGCGCTACGGCCCCGAGGCCCGGGTGGTGGCGGGCGGACACAGCCTGCTGCCGATGATGAAGCTGCGGCTGGCTCAGCCCGAAGCCCTGATCGACATCAACGGCCTCGGCGAGCTGGCATTGATCCGGGTGGACGGGCACGACCTGGCCGTCGGAGCGATGGTCCGCCACGCGGAGCTGCTCGCCTCGCCGGTCGTCGGCGAGCACTTCCCCATCCTGCGGGACGCGGAGCGGGTCATAGCCGATCCGCTCGTACGCAACCGCGGCACCGTGGGCGGCTCGCTGTGCCAGGCCGATCCGTCGGAGGACCTGTCCGCAGCGTTCTCGGCACTGCGGGCGACCCTCGTCGCCCAGGGCCCCCGCGGCAGGCGCACCATCGGTATCAGGGAGTTCTTCCTCGGGCCGTACGAGACCGCGCTGAACGAAGCGGAGCTTCTGGTGGAGATCCGCGTGCCCATCCGTTCGCACGCCAGCGCCTACCGCAAGGTCGAGCGCCGGGTCGGCGACTGGGCGGTCGTCGCCGCGGGAGCGGTGCTGGAGATCTCCGACGGGGTCATCTCCGAGGCCGGGGTCGGGCTGACCGCGGTGGGTGCCCCACGGTTCGTGTCCGAGCAGGCCGAGGATTTCCTGCGCGGCGGACGGCCGGACGACGAGGGCTTCGCCGAGGCGGGCCGGATCGCCTCGCAGGAGTGCAGGCCGACGGCCGACCAGCGTGGCCCGGTCGACTACAAGCGGCATCTGGCCGGGGAGCTCACCTCGCGGGCGCTGCGCGCCGCCGCCGCACGTGCCCAGGGGCAGGAGGCGTGACATGCGGATCACCGTGAGCGTGAACGGCGAGCAGCACACGAGGGACGTGGAGCCCAGACTGCTGCTCGTGCACTTCCTGCGCGACGAACTCGGACTCACCGGCACCCACTGGGGCTGCGACACCTCCAACTGCGGGGTGTGCGCAGTCTGGCTGGACGGGACGCCGGTCAAGTCCTGCACCGTGCTCGCGGTGATGGCCGACGGCCATGAGGTGCGGACCGTCGAGGGCCTGGCGCACGGTACCGAACTCGACCCGGTGCAACAGGGATTCATCGCCTGCCACGGACTGCAGTGCGGCTTCTGCACGCCGGGGATGATGATGACCGCCCGCTGGCTGCTCGACCACAACGCGGATCCGTCCGAGGAGGACATCCGCGAGGCCATCTCCGGACAGATGTGCCGCTGCACCGGCTACGAGAACATCGTGCGCTCCATCCGCTGGGCCGCCGAGCACGGCGGCGGGCAGCGGACCGCCGACGCGGACACCCAGTCGGCGCCCGGCCGCGAGGAGGTGCGGGCATGACGACCACCGAGGAACGGCCGGTCGGCTTCGGGCGCATGCCCCGCAAGGAGGACGCACGGTTCGTCCGCGGCCACGGAACCTACGTCGACGACGTACGGCTGCCCGGAATGCTGCACGGCGCGATCCTGCGCAGCCCGCTGGCCCACGCCCGGATCGTGTCCGTGGACATCAGCGCCGCCGAGGCACACCCGAAGGTCAAGGCCGTGATCACCGGGGAGACTCTGGCCGGTCTCGGGCTGGCCTGGATGCCCACGCTCTCGTACGACACGCAGGCGGTGCTCGCCACCGACAAGGTGCGCTTCCAGGGCCAGGAGGTCGCCTTCGTCGTCGCCGAGGACCGCTACGCAGCCCGGGACGCCCTCGAGTTGATCGACGTGGAGTACGAACCGTTGCCGCCGGTCGTCGATGCCCGGCGGGCGCTCGAGCCGGACGCGCCGGTGATCCGCGACGACAAGGAACACCAGACCGACAACCACATCTTCGACTGGTCGGCGGGTGACAAGGAGCGAACCGACGAGGTCTTCGCGGCCGCCGACGTCGTGGTCGAGCAGGACATGCTCTACCCGCGGGTGCACCCGGCGCCGCTGGAGACCTGTGGCACGGTGGCGGACATGGACGCCATCACCGGCAAGCTGACGGTGTGGTCCACCACCCAGGCCCCGCACGCCCACCGCACGATCTACGCGATGGTGGCCGGCATCCCGGAGCACAAGATCCGGATCATCTCCCCGGACATCGGGGGCGGCTTCGGCAACAAGGTCGGCATCTACCCCGGCTACGTGTGCGCGGTCGTCGGCTCGATCGTCACCGGCAAGCCGGTGAAGTGGGTGGAGGACCGCTCGGAGAACCTGATGAGCACCTCCTTCGCCCGCGACTACCACATGCACGGCGAGATCGCGGCGACGAAGGACGGGAAGATCCTGGGCCTGCGTGTCCACGTGATCGCCGACCACGGCGCGTTCAACGCCACCGCACAGCCGACGCAGTTCCCGGCCGGCTTCTTCGGCGTCTTCACCGGCTCGTACGACCTGGCCGCCGCGCACTGCACCGTGACCGGCGTCTACACCGACAAGGCACCCGGCGGTGTCGCCTACGCCTGCTCGTTCCGCGTCACCGAGGCCGTGTACCTGGTCGAGCGGATGGTCGACGTGCTCGCGGACAAGCTCGGCACGGACCCGGCCGAGCTGCGGATGCGCAACCTGCTGCGGCCCGGGCAGTTTCCGTACCGGACGCAGACCGGATGGGAGTACGACTCCGGTGACTACCCGAGAGCCCTGCGGCTGGCGATGGACATCGCGTACTACGAGGACCTGCGCCGGGAGCAGGCCGAGAAGCGCGAGCGTGGCGAGCTGATGGGGATCGGGGTCAGCTTCTTCACCGAGGCCGTCGGCGCGGGCCCGCGCAGGCACATGGACATCCTCGGACTGGGCATGGCCGACGGTGCCGAGTTGCGGGTCCACCCGACCGGCAAGGCCGTCCTGCGGATCTCCGTACAGACCCAGGGACAGGGCCACGAGACGACGTTCGCGCAGATCGTCGCCGAGGAACTGGGCATCCCGCCCGAGGACGTCGAGGTGGTGCACGGCGACACCGACCAGACCCCGTTCGGGCTCGGCACCTACGGCTCCCGCTCGACGCCGGTGTCCGGCGCGGCGGCCGCGATGGTCGCTCGCAAGGTGCGCGAACGCGCGAAGATCGTCGCCTCCGCGATGCTCGAAGTGAGCCCCGACGACCTGGAATGGGAGAAGGGTCGCTGGTACGTCACGGGCGACCCCGACCAGGGGCGGACCATGCCCGAGATCGCGCTCGCCGCACACTCCAACCTGGAGCTGCCCGAGGGCGTCGAGGGCCACCTGGACGCGACCTGCGTCTACAACCCGCCGAACCTGACCTTCCCCTTCGGCGCGTACATCTGCATCGCCGACGTGGACGCCGACACCGGCCAGGTGAAGATCCGCCGGTTCGTCGCCGTGGACGACTGCGGCAACCGGATCAACCCCACGATCGTCGAGGGGCAGGTGCACGGCGGACTCGCCGACGGCCTCGGCATGGCGCTCATGCAGGTGATCGCCTTCGATGAGGACGGCAACTGCCTCGGCGGGTCGTTCATGGACTATCTCCTGCCCACCTCGGTCGAGTGCCCGTCCTGGGAACTCGGCGAGACCGTCACCCCCTCCCCGCACCACCCCATCGGCGCCAAGGGCGTCGGCGAGTCCGCCACGGTGGGGTCGCCCGCCGCCGTGGTCAACGCCGTGGTCGACGCCCTGAAGCCGCTCGGCGTACGCCATGTCGACATGCCGCTGACGCCCGCCGCGGTCTGGCGGGCCGCCCAGGGCCGGCCGCTGCGCACCGACATGGCCATCACCTGAGGCCCCCACGATGACGAACACCGAACTGCTGACCCGCGCGGACGTGCTCCGGCAAGGCCGTACGCCGTTCGTCCTGGCCACCGTCGTCCACGCGGAACGGCCCACGAGCGCCAAGCCCGGGGACAGCGCGCTGGTGCTGCCCGACGGCACCCTCGAGGGTTTCGTGGGCGGCACCTGCGCCGAGACAACGGTGCAGCTGCAGGGCCTGCGCGTGCTGGCGACCGGCGAGTCGCTGCTGCTGAGGATCACGCCCGGCGCGGGCACCGAAGGCGCGCAGGAGCCTGTCGAAGGCCTGGTCACGGTGGCCAATCCCTGCCTGTCCGGCGGGACGCTCGACATCTTCCTGGAAGCCAACCTCCCCCCGGCGCTGGCGTACGTCTACGGACACGCCCCCATCGCCCGCGCCCTGCTCGACGTCGGTCGCGTGGTCGGTCTCGACGCCCGGCCGGCCTCGCCCGGGGAGCAGCTGCCGCCCGATCTGGACGTCGTCGTCATCGCCACACACGGCCGCCAGGAGGAGACCGTGCTCATCGAGGCCGCACGCGCCGGGATCCCGTATATCGGGCTGGTGGCCAGTCCGAAGCGCGGCGCGGCGGTGCTCGCCGGGCTGGACATCACCGAGGAACAACGCGCGCGTGTCCACACGCCGGCCGGTCTGGACATCGGCGCGCGGACCCCGGGGGAGATCGCGCTGTCGGTGTACGCCGAGATCATCGCGCTGCGGCCGAAGGCGGCCCGAGCCGTGCGCCCCGGAGCCGACACCGCCGCGCCGCAGGCCGTGGCCGAGGACGTGGATCCGGTGTGCGGCATGACCGTGGCGATCACGCCCGACACCCTCTCACTGGACCGGGCCGGCAACAGGGTGTACTTCTGCGGGCCGGGGTGCCGGCACGCCTTCGCCGACAACCCCTCCCATTACGCCCATGCCTGACCTCGACCTCCTCGTACCCGATGTCCGCGCCCTGCGCTGGCGTCTCGACGCGGCCGGTTACCTGGCCGACGACGCCCTGGCCACGGCGCTGCTGCTGGCCGTGCGCATGCGGCAGCCGATCCTGCTGGAGGGCGAGCCCGGCGTCGGCAAGACCGAGGCGGCCCGCGCGCTCGCCGCCGTGCTCGACACCCCACTGATCCGGCTGCAGTGCTACGAGGGACTCTCCTCGGCCGAGGCCCTCTACGAGTGGAACTACCCCCGGCAACTCCTGGCCATCCGGCTGGCCGAGTCCCGCGGGGAGCCCCTGCGGGACGCCGACCTGTTCACCGAGGACTACCTGCTGCCGCGGCCGCTGCTCGCCGCGATCTGCCACCCGGGACCCCGGCCGGCGGTGCTGCTCATCGACGAGGTGGACCGCGCCGACGACGAGTTCGAGGCGTTCCTGCTGGAACTGCTCGCCGATGCCGCGGTCACCATCCCCGAACTCGGCACCCGGACGGCCACGGTGCCGCCGGTGGCCGTACTGACCTCCAACCGCACCCGGGATCTGCACGACGCGCTCAAACGCCGCTGCCTCTACCACTGGATCGACTATCCGGACACCGCACGAGTCGCCGCGATCATCCGCAGACGGGTGCCGGAGTCGGCCGAGTGGCTGGCCGCGCGCGTGGCGCGCGGGGTGGCGCGCCTGCGTGCCCGTCAGGAACTCACCAAGCCGCCCGGCATCGCCGAGGCGATCGACTGGGCAGGCGCGCTGCACGCGCTGGGGCTCGCCGTTCTCGACGCCGATGCCGTCGACCGCACCCTGGGGGCCGTACTCAAGTACGCCGAGGACCTGGAGGCCGTGCGCCGGGCCGGACTGGCGGAACTGGTCGACGCGGAGCCGGGCTCCGATGCCTGACCTGCCGGAACTGGCCGCCTCGTTCACCGCCGCCCTGCACGAGGCGGGGATCGCAGTGGGCCCCGACCGTACCCGCGGCTTCGCCCGGGCACTCACCCTGCTGGCACCGTCGACGACGCGCGAACTGCGGCACTGCGCGCTCGCCACCCTGGTGTCCGACCCCGAGCAGATCGAGCTGTTCGACGCGGTCTTCCGCAAGGTCTTCGGCGGCCCGACCGACCGCGGGGCACAGCGCGGGCAACCCGGCGACCCGCCCCGATCGCTCCCGAACACCGTTCCCGGCCGCGTCCCCGGCACCCGGAAGGACACCGCGGACGGACGAGGCCGGGATACCGACGCACAGCCGCGGGAGGCTCCCGTACCCCTCGCCGCCAGTCCACTCGACCGTCTCGCGAGCCGCGACTTCGCGGACCTGACCGCAGAGGAACTGGCGCGGCTCTCCGAGGTGATGCGCGCCCTCGTGCTGCGCACCCCGACCCGGCCGTCCCGCCGACGCCGCACCGCACACCACGGTGCGCGCATCGACGTGCGCCGCACCCTCTCCGACAGCCGGCGCACCGGCGGATACCCGCTGCGGCTACGCCGCTTCGCGCCCCGCACCCGCCCCCGCGACCTCATCGTGCTCTGCGACATCTCCGGCTCGATGGAGCCCTATGCCCGCGCGATGCTGCAGCTGCTCTACTGTGCCGCCCGCGCCACCCGCGCCGAGGTCTTCACCTTCGCCACCCGGCTCACACGCCTCACGCCCGTCCTCCGGCGGGGCGGGCCGGACGACGCCCTGGCACGGGCCGGCCGGGCGGCCCCGGACTGGTCCGGGGGCACCCGGATAGCGGACTGCCTGGCGGAGTTCAACGAGCGGTTCGGCCGGCGCGGCATGGCGCACGGCGCCGTGGTCGCCATCGTCTCCGACGGCTGGGACACCGGCGCGACCGCCGACCTCGCCACCCACATGGCGCGGCTGTCCCGGGTCGCCTACCGCGTCGTATGGGTCAACCCGCGTACGGCAAGCTCGCGTTACCGTCCGCTCGTGGCCGGCATGGCTGCGGCACTGCCCTACTGCGACGCCGTCGTCAGCGCCCACAACCTCGCGGCCCTGGACGACTTCACCGCCGCTCTGTACGCCCGGCGCCGCCGCCGATGACCTCCTCAGGCGTCACAATTCGAAGAGGTGCTGGACCTCCGGGACGGTCAGGTCGATCGGATCGCTGCTGCGGGCGCGACGAGTGGTGGCGGGCATGCTCGGGACCGCGCTCGCGGCAACGGCGGCAAGGAAGGCGAGCGCGAGCATGGCCGGAGTGATGTACCGGTGCCAGGCGGTCCAGCCCCTGACCTGGTAGTGGTCCAGGCCGGTCTGGCCTTTGGCCGCCTGGAAGTATTCTTCGATGCCCCAGCAGCACCCGCTTTCCCGCATGTGTGAGGGCGACGCCCCCGCCACGGCGCTGCAGGAGGTTGTGTACCTCCGGACGGCCCGGACGCTGGTCAGCCTGCCTGGCTGCTGTCCTTGTACGCGCCCCAGCCGTGCCAGCGCTCGATCTCGATCCAGGCGCTGACCCGCGGCCGGTCTCGTTGGGCGTAGGGCGTGCCGAGGTACTGCCGGCTGAGCCGGTCGATACCAGCGAAGTCTGAGTCGTTGCGGATCTCGGCGACCCGGCCGATGAGGCTGATGTGGTTGTACCAGTTGGCTTCGTCCAACGCCGTGAGGGTGACTCGTGGGTCGTTGCGCAGATGCTCCAGGCGCTGGCGGCCCTCGTCCATGTTGACCAGGACGCGGCCGTCGTCTTCCCATAGGTACCAGGTGGCGGTGGAGACGGGCTGGCCATCCGGCCGGAGCGTGGTGATGACCGCCGGATTGGCCTTTTTGATCATGGCGATCGCATCGGGGGTAAGCGGAGGCTTCGACATCGTGCTTCTCCTCGACAGCCGTACCTGTGGGGCCCATCTGCTGTGACCTCGTACACGCTGTCACATTTCACGTGGAGACGAGCTGTACACGAAGCTCGCCGATAAGACGGTGCTCGTGTGGGCGAACGACGTCCCGCACGATCTCGGCCAAGGCCTGCGCACCGTCGGCATCGCCTGGCCCCTCCTGCCCGGCTACGACCGCCTCACGAGCTCCGCCGGATGTCTTGGCAGCGGAGCAGGGCTCGGTCAGCCAGGTCGTCAACGTGGCGCCGGTTTCCAGGTCGGTGAAGTGGGCGGGGCGCCGCGGGCCTGGTAGAGGGGCGATCGGGAGGCAGTCCCATGCGTACGTGAGAATCATCGCCTCGTCCTCGTCGCGCGGGCCGCGCGACGCCTCACGACGCCTTGATCACCGCGGTCACGATGGGCCCCGCCGAGTCGCCGCCGTGGCCACCCTGCAGGACCAGGCCGGCGGCCGCCACGTCGCCGCGGTAGGCGGTGAACCAGCCGTTGGGCTTTGCCTGGCCGTCGACCTCGGCGGAGCCGGTCTTCGCGCCGACGTCGGAGCCGGAGACGCTACCCATGGCGCCCGCGGCGGTGCCCGAGCGGGCGGTGAGGCTCATCATCGACTTCAGGTCGGCGCGGATGCCGGACGGGAGGCCGGCGCCGGCCGCGGCGAGCGGGCCGTCGATCATCTTCGCTGCGACGATCCTCGGCTGATGGAACGTGCCATTTTGCACGGTCGCCGCGACAGCGGCCATGTTGAGCGGGCTCATCTGGATCTGGCCCTGCCCGATCATCTCCTCGGTCATCTCGTCGCCGCTGCCGCCCGGCACGCTGCCGTCGTACGCCGGCACGCCCACGTTCCAGGTACGGCCGAAGCCGTAGTACGTCTTCGCCGCGTCGGGGACCGATGACTCGTCGAGGCTGCCTGCCAGTTTGATGAAACCGGTGTTGCAGGAGATCGCGAAGTCCCACTGGAAGGTTGCCGAGAGGTCTGAAGAGTTCTCGACGTTGTGGAACATCTTGCCGTTGTCGAAGTTCGTGGTCGCCGGGCATGGTGCCGGTTGGGAGGGCCGCACCCCGGCCTGGAGCAGTGCCGTCGATGTAATGATCTTGAATGTGGAGCCGGGTGCGACGGCTGCGTTGAAGGCGCTGTTGCCGTCTGTCGCCGGGTTGTTGGCGAAGGCGAGGATGCCGCCGGTGGTGGTGTCCACCGCTGCGACCGACGACTGGGCGCGCTGGGTGACCGCCTGCTCGGCCGCGGCCTGAAGGCGAGAGTCCAGAGTCGTGGCAAGTTTGGCAGGCGTGCCACGGGCGATGACGTGCAGGCTCTCGCCGAGGCCGCCGTCAGGATCGTTGATCCAGGTCTCGATGCTCGGCTTGCCGCCGCTCACTTTGCTGCCGTAGCGCTCGCGCAGTTGCGGCAGGACGGCCTTCAGGGACGGGTAGTTGCCGGCGTCGAGTTGCTTTCCGTTGCGGTCGACCACCACGACGTCCGGCGACTTCGCCTGGCCGGTCTCCAGCGACTGGCCCTGCGTCAGCTGTGGGTGGATCACGGACGGCTGCCAGTCGACCAGCGGCTTGTGGGTGGTCTCGCCCCGGAAGACGGTGAGCGCGGAGTCGTAGGACCAGGTCGACTTCTCGCCCCCGTACGTGATGGTGGCATTGACGCGGAACGGCACGGTCGTGTCCTGTGCCGCGCCCGAAGTGAGTTTCACCGAGGTCACGTGCGCCTGCGTGCGGTAGCCGGCCGGGGCATCGCCTGCGCCGGTCGGGTCGTTGGTCAGCTCACCGGCGGCAAAGTTGTCACCCTTGGCCCAAGCAGCGAGGAAGGCCCGGGCGGTGTCGCGGACCTCCGCCGGGGCGAGCGGGCCGGTCTTGGCGGGCGCCGCTTGCGCGGCTGGGCCGGGGGTACTGCCGGAGTGACCGCCGGTCAGGCCCTCGTACAGGTTGTACACGCCTACCCCGGCGACCCCTACCATGCCGGCGAAAACACCGCCGATCATGCCTGATATGACGCTCCGTCTCATCCCCAGCCCCCACGCCTCGATCATTGCGACATTTTTTGAACGCGTTCAACTTACCGCATCGGTGAGATGCACATGAGCTGTCTGGCCGGGTCCATCTCGCCCACGCCCATGACGACACGTGGCCGCTGATCCGGCCAACAACGTCACGGTCACCGCGATCGCAATCCTGGGCTTCTTCCAGTGGGGCCGATTCGCTTCCGCAGGGCTGCGCGACTCTCAACTGGTCCAGCGCGCGAAGCCGGCCGAGGCGATAACGGCGGCCCTGCGAGAACCAAGTGTGGAACCGCTCGCCGCCCCACGCCGGGACAGAGGCCGGCCTGCCCATGTGCGATGCGAAGTGGCCCCTTGTCGCGGGGCGGGCGTCCGGCGTTGGGCCCCGCTGTGGGCGCGTCACACAGGCCTGATGTCTCGTAGCGCAGTGCCTCCGGTACGGCAGCGTCGATGGCGGCGGGACGGCCGGCCCGATGGTGAAGTCCCCGACCTCGATGCGTGGCTCGGTCACCAGGGGCTTGAGGAGGACCAGCCGTTGATGATCGGGAGTGGGCGGATCACGGTCCAGTCGGGGATCACGGAGGTTAAGCGGTGTGTGTCGTTTCGGTTGGTCGAGGGTGTGTCAGACCAAGGTCGTGATGCAGAACGGGTGGCCTGCGGGGTCCAGCAGTACCCGCCAGCGTTCGGGCTGCGGCTGGAACCCGGGCTTGACGGCGCCCAGGTCGAGCAGTCGCTTCTCGGCGACGTCCAGGTCGTCCACGCCGAGTTCGATATGCGCCTGCTTCTCCTGGGCGGGGTCCGGCCAGGTGGGCGGGCGGTAGTCGGCCAGGCGGTTGAAGCCGAGTCCGGTCGCTCCTTCCTTGCCGAGCAGGACGAAGTCCTCGCTGGAGAAGAGGACTGACATGCCGAGCAACTCGCCGTAGAAGTGAGCCATTTCAGCGGGGTCGGCGCAGTCGAAGGTGACGGCGGCGTAGCGGAACGCGGGTGCGGAAGTGGTGTCCGTGCTCATGACGGGAACGCTATGCCGTGACCCGGACAGTTCTGGTCCTGGTTGTGGCGTGGGTGTGGAAAACTTCCGTGAGTGATCAGCTCCTCCGCCCGCCTGCTACGGCTGCTGTCCCTGCTGTCCTCCCGGCCGTCGTGGACCTGCGCCGAACTGGCCGAGCGCATGGAGGTCACGGATCGAACAGTCCGGCGGGACATCGCCCGGCTCCGGGAACTCGGCTACACCGTCGACTCCGAGGCCGGTCCGTGGGGCGGTTACCGCCTCCGCGCCGGCTCCCGGGTGCCGCCGCTGATCCTCGACGACGAGGAGGCGCTGGCCGTGGCGGTCGGTCTGCGGGAGGCGGCACTGAGCGATGCCCTGGGCGGTGACCAGGCCGCGCTGTCCGCCCTGCTGAAGCTGCGCCAGGTGCTGCCTCAGCGGATCGCGGAGCGGTTGGGTGAGCTGGACGACGCGTTCGTCAGCCTCCCCGGGGCCGACGGGCCGCAGATCAGGGCGGGCCTGTTGCTGGAATTGGCAGTCGCCTGCCGACGAGGCGAGCGTGCCCGGCTTGCGTACGTCGACGCAGAGGGACGGGCCACGGTACGGGACGTCGACCCGTACCGTCTCGTCCGCACCGGACGCCGCTGGTACTTCGTCGCGCGGGACGTGGTGCGAGGCCAGTGGCGGACGTTCCGGGCCGACCGGGTCGACCGCCTCCAGCCCACCGGCCGGCCGGCGGACCTCACGGACCTGCCCGACCCGGCACGGCTGGTCTCCCGCAACGTCGCGAACGGCCCGTACCCGTTGTCCGCGACCATCCGGCTCCCGCTCCCCATGGAGGCGGCGCTGCGGCTCGTCCCTGCAACGGTCGGCACCCATCGCTCCGACGGCCCGGACGCGACCCTGGTCGACGTTGGCGGCCCCGATCCGGACGGCCTCGCCCGCTACCTCCTCGGCCTGGGAACTTCGCTACGGGTCCTCGCGCCGGAGTCGGTACGGCAAGCCCTGTTGCGTCGCACCCGGGAACTCCTCGAGGCCCACGGATGAGGGCTGAACCGCGGGAAGTCACCTGTAGATGCCGCTTTCGAGGCGGTGGAGTCCAAGGCGCTGCTGCCCCTGCCGCCCGAGCCGTTCGTTCGTGCCGGCCACAGAGCCAGGGAGGGGGGAGGCCGTCGAAGCCGCTGGTCTTGAGCCAGTGGTGGACCTGACCGCCCGCGCCGCCGCCGTGCCCGCGCCGCGCACCCCCGAGGATGAACCGGCTGCCGCCCCGGCGTGACGGGCTGGCTCAGGCGATGCCGTGGACGAAGGTGCCATTCCGCACGATCGTCATCTTGTGGGGGACCGGGCTCCCCGCGACGGAAACTCGGATGCGGGTACCGCACGGCCGCCCTAGGCTGCGCTCGCGGGGAGGGCGAGGAGCCGTATCGACCGTCAGTGGATCGGAGATGCACGGGGTATGACCAGTCAACTGTTCGCGATCTGCTTCAATGCGACCCGGCCGTCGGGCCTGGCGCGGTTCTGGTCCGGGCTCCTGGGCTGGGAGTTGGCTGACGGTCTGGGCGACGGCATCGCGATCCTGCCCCCTGATACCGCCGGGTTCCGCATCCGTTTCCTGCCGAGCCAGGAGCCGAAGATCGGTCAGAACCGAGCGCACTTCGACCTGACCAGCACCTCCCCGCAGGATCAGCAGCAGACGGTGGCCAGGGCTCTGGAGTTCGGCGGGAAACACATCGACGTGGGCCAACTCCCGGAAGAGGGGCATGTAGTGCTCGCCGATCCAGACGGCAACGAGTTCTGCGTCATCGAGGCGGGCAACAAGTTCCTCGCCGACACTGGCTTCATCGGAGCGCTGGCCTGCGACGGTACGCAGGAGGTCGGTTACTTCTGGAGCGAGGCGCTGCGGTGGCCGCTGGTCTGGGACCAGGACGAGGAGACCGCCATCCAATCGCCGAACGGCGGTACGAAGATCACGTGGGGTGGTCCTCCGGTGGCGCCGAAGACGGGCACGAACAGGCTGTACTTCGAGCTGGCGCTCCCCACCGACGCCGACTGGGAGGCGGAGATCGACCGCCTGATCTCGCTCGGCGCGACGCGCACCGACACCGGCGAGGGCGACGGCAGCCGGGCGCTGATGCTCGACCCCGACGGCAACGAGTTCTTCGTACAGAGGCCCCGGTAGCGGGGCTGTTGTCGGTGGCTGTGTCTCATAGGCGCGCCTGTGAAACACAGCCACCCGGCGGACGTGTCCAGGGCTTCGAGCAGATCAGCGGGCTCACCTCGAAGGCCGGCGGTCGCCTGCTGGACGGCGGGACTTGGGATGAGTACCCCAACGGTACGGCAGCCGGTTAGCCGGTGCCTGACAGGCAGACCTGGACGCGTGCTTGCGTTCGTTGCGGTCAGCCGGTCAGCCGGTCAGCCGGTCAGCCGGTCAGCCGGTTGGGCGGTCAGCCGGTTGGGCGGTGCGGCGGGAGCGGGCCAGAGCCAGCCGGCCGAGGACCGCGGCGATCAGCCCCAGCACCAAGGCCATCGCGCCACCGACTACTCCGTTGCCGGTGCCGGGACCACCATCGGCGACGGCAAGATTCAGCGCGCCGACGACCATGCCGAACAGCCCCGCCACCACGGCCACAAGGGCCCTGCTTCGCCTGTTGCCGGCGCCGGCACGACCGGCGGGGCGGGTCAGAGCCAGCCCACCGACGACCACGCCGGCCAGCGCCACGAGAGCGGCCGTGCCGCCCACGAGTCGCCCGGTGGTCACGCTGTAAACCGCGGCCGACTGGGCCGAGCCATGCGCCGCCGCCGCGGCAAGCACAAATCGGACTGACATAGGGTGCTCCTCCTACGACTGGACGTCGCCTGATCATGTCTGCCGGACCCACATCTGGTCGTCCGGCGGGCGCAGACAATTCGCGCTGCCGCCGATACCGCATCCGGCTACCGCGGACGCTGCGGGAGTCGCGAAGGTACCGCGTGTGCGGTACCCGGCCGATCATCCGCGCGCTGGAGTCGGCTGAGCTCGCCCGAGTGCGGTCCCCAGCCCTCTTTCACCCCTGCCCACGCGCCTGGGAAGCTTCCCCGCCAGGCGTGGTCGGCCCGCTCGCCGTTCACCCTTCCCGGCTGCTGTGCGCCCCCGTCCCACAGCTCCACGCGGTCGTTCGTGTCCCCTGAGTAACAACTTTGTCGTCCCGGGATGTTGACGAAGCAAAGTTCTGGGGCCAATGTTGCTGAACCGTTTGCCGCTTACACCTAACCTCACCTCCGGAGGTCCATGTGTGTGACCTGCACGATCAGCATGAGCACGAGCACGAACCTCTGAACACGAGCGGCCCCACACTCAGCAGACGACGCATCATGCAACTCCTCGGCGCTGCCGGCGTGACAGCCGCCGCGATGACCGCGGAAGCCGACCCCGCAATGGCAGCCGCCGCGGACGACAGCCCGGCCGCCGGCTACCACGCCCCCACGGGCCTC
>NZ_JBSGBZ010000023.1:0-136341 GCF_053601495.1 Streptomyces sp. NPDC004721 | reverse complement strand
ACACCAAGCACGACCCCGAACGCGCCCTACGACGCATCACCCGCCAGGCCAACGCCCTCGGACTCACCGTCCGCTTCGAACCCATCGGAGCCTGAGGACGCCACCCTGACTGCTTCTATTTTCGGACCAGCCGTGCTCGACGATCGTGCCGGTCAGCACCGGCGCGTCCTCCCGTTCGACGGCGCCCACCGTCACCTGGACCCCGCCCTCCCGCCGCCACATGCGGATGCGCAGGGTCTCGCCCGGGTACACCACCCCGGCGAAGCGCGTGGTGCAGGACCGTACGCGGGTCACGTCCCCGTCGAGCAGTGTGTCGACGACCGCCTTGAGGGTCATGCCGTAGGTGCAGAGCCCGTGCAGGATGGGCCGGTCGAAGCCGGCGCGCGCGGCGAACTCCGGGTCGGCGTGCAGCGGGTTGTAGTCGCCGCTCAGACGGTGGAGCAGGGCCTGGTCCTCGCGGACCGTCCGCTCGACGGTGCGGTCCGGCTCGCCGGCCGGCGCGGCGGGGCGGGCGGAGGGACCGCGGTCGCCGCCCCAGCCGCCCTCGCCCCGGACGAAGATCTCCGCGTCATCGGTCCACAGCGGGCCGTCGCCGTCGGCGACCTCGGTGCGCATGACCAGGACGGCCGCCGCGCCCTTGTCGTACACGGCGGCGATGCGGCTGGTGGCGATGGCGGTGCCCGCCACGGGGAGAGGGCGGTGCACGGTCAGCGACTGGCCGCCGTGCAGGACGCGGGCGAGATCGACGTCGACGCCGGGCATGGACAGACCGCTGATCACGCCGGGCGAGCCGCCGCCGGCGACGGTGGCGAAGCTCGGCAGGACGTGCAGCCGCGTCTCCAGGGTGTAGCGCAGCTCGCCGGGGTCGGTGGCGGGCAGGCCCGCCCCGATACCGAGGTGGTAGAGCAGGACGTCCCTGGGGCTCCAGGAGATCTCAGCGGTTCGGGGTTCGGCCGCGAGGGCCTGGGCTGCGTCGATGGGCATGGGTCTCCGGAATCAGAGTCTCCTGGCGCTCTCCTGTATAGCCCAGCGCTGTTCGACTGTGAAGGTGCCTGACACACCGTCAGATCGATACGAAGCGGATCGGCCGGCCATGACATTTGTCCTGCCGGATTCCGTACAAGCGCATCTGCCGGGCGCGGCACGGGAGTTCGTAACGTCGTAGGCATGACACACGTCGCAGACATGACATGGGCGGGGCGTGCCGTGTCCTTCACACGGGCGGTCAAGGCCTTCGGCGCCGTGCGCGCCGTCGACGGCGTCGGCCTGACCATCGAGCGCGGCGAGACGGTGGCCCTGCTCGGCCTCAACGGCGCCGGCAAGTCGACGGCGATCTCGCTGCTGCTCGGCCTGCTCCCGCCCGACGCGGGCACGGTCGAGCTGTTCGGCGGGCCGCCCGAGCGGGCGGTGCGCGCCGGTCTGGTCGGCGCCATGCTCCAGGAGGCGCGTGCGGTGCCCCGGGTCACCGTCCGCGAGCTGGTGGCCTTCGTGGCCGGCCGCTACCCGGCGCCGCTGCCCGTCGCCCGCGCCCTGGAGCTGGCCGGGATCGCCCACCTGGCCGGACGGCGGGTGGACCGGCTCTCCGGTGGCCAGGCACAGCGGGTGCGGTTCGCGGTCGCGGTGGCCGGCAACCCCGCGCTGCTGGTGCTGGACGAGCCGACGGCGGCCCTGGACGTGGAGGCGCGCCACGCCTTCTGGGACGCGATGGCGGCCTACGCGCGCGGCGGTCGCACCGTGCTGTTCTCCACGCACTACCTGGAGGAGGCCGACGCGCACGCCGACCGGATCCTCGTCCTGGACCACGGCCGGCTCGTCGCCGACGGCACCGGCGAGGAGCTGCGGCGGGCGGCGGGCGGCGGCCTGGTCGCCTTCGACCTGGCCGGGCGGGGCATCGAGGGCCTGGAACTCCTGCCCGGCGTGCGGTCGCTGGAGGTGCGCGGGGACCGGGCGCGGCTGCGCAGCGACGACCCGGACGCGACCGTGATGGCCCTGGCCGGGCTGGGTGCCGTTCGAGGGCTGGAGGTCGCACCGGCCTCGCTGGACGACGCCTTCCTGGCCCTGACGGGCGCACGGGCAGCCACGGGATTCGAATTCGAAGGGGAGGCGGCGTGATGCGCGACGTACTGGACTACCTGCGGCTGGAGGTGCGCCGCACCCTGCGCGACACGGGCTTCGTGATCGGCGGGATCGCGATGCCGGTGATGATGTACCTGCTGTTCACCAACCTCGGCGACGGCGCCGACCGCGGCTGGCGGACCGCCTCCATGGTGGGCATGGCCGCCTACGGCGCGGTCGGCTCGGCCCTCAACACCGGCGGCGGTGTCGCCGAGGACCGTACGGTCGGCTGGCTGCGGCAGCTCAGGGTGACCCCGATGACCCCGCGCCAGGTCGTCGCCGGGCGGGCGCTGACCGCCTCGGTGACCGTGCTGCCCGCGATCTGCGCGGTGCTGCTGGCGGGCGGCCTGCTCAACGGCGTACGGCTGACGGCGTGGCAGTGGGCGTCGGCGGCGCTGCTGCTGTGGCTGGGCTCGGTCCCGTTCACACTGCTCGGCCTGGGCAACGGCTACGGGCTGACCGCGCAGACCACGGGCGTCGTCAACATGGTGTGCAACCTGGGGCTCGCGGTGCTCGGCGGCCTGTGGTTCCCCGTCGAGCTGTTCCCGCACTGGCTGCGCGCCCTGTCCGGGTACACGCCCACGCACGGAATCGCCGAACTCGGAGTGTCGGTCGCGGAGGGCCACGCCCCGGCGGCGGGTGCCATCCTCGTACTGGCGGGCTGGCTGTCGCTGTTCGGTTCGTACGCTGTGCTGTCCTACCGCCGTCATGCCGGCAAGGTCTGATCGGGGAGCGCGAACATGAACTGGTCACGCAGGGTCTCCTGCCGCGTGGAAGACGGGATGGGGCACGGGGTCGGGCAGGAGTCCGAGCACCCGGGGCCGCCGCCCACCGGCTTCTCCCTGCTGCCCTGGCTGCTGATGGGGATGGGCGCCTTCTCCAACCTGTTCCAGGGCAAGGCCCCGAACCCGTGGATCGGCGGCCTGGGCCTGCTGGCCTTCAACTCGCTCTACATCTATGTGGTGTTCCGTGCCTTCCACAAGCGAACGCGTACGGCTCGCTCCACCCGCCTCGCGCTGCTGCTGCTGTTCCTGGTGACGTCCGCTCTGGCCATCGGGTACGGCGGCACCTGGCTGCTGTTCCTGCCGCTGTTCGGCCTGGCGACGGGCGCGGCCCTGCGCGGGCCGCTGCTCGGCCGGATCGGTGTGGGTCTTGGCCTGTTCGCGGGGGTCGTCGCCGGGCTGCGCGAGGGCTGGAACGGGATCAACATCGGTTACGGCACGTTCCTGTCGACGGTGGTGACGGCCGTGATCCTCAGCCTGTCCGACGCCGTGCGGGAACTGCGCGCCGCCCGGGAGGAGCTGGCCCGCCGCGCGGTGGAGGAGGAGCGGCTGCGCTTCTCCCGGGACCTGCACGACCTGCTCGGCCACACGCTGTCGGTGATCGTGGTGAAGTCGGAGGCGGCCCGGCGGCTGGCGCCCCGCGACATGGGGGCGGCGCTGACCCAGATCACCGACATCGAGTCCGTCGGGCGGCAGGCGCTCACCGAGATCCGCGAGGCGGTCACCGGCTACCGCGAGGGCGGCCTCGGCACGGAACTGGACCGGGCCCGCTCGGCGCTGAGCGCCGCCGGCATCGAGCCCGTGGTGCGCCGGTCGGGCCCTCCGCTGACACCGGGCGCCGAGGCACTGCTGGGCTGGGTGGTGCGCGAGGCGGTCACCAACGCCGTACGGCACAGCGGCGCGAGCCGTTGCGAGATCAGCGTCACCGGCACGGCCGAGCGGGCACGTCTGACGGTCGTCGACAACGGGTACGACGCGTCCGCCGGGCCGGCCGGGGACGCGGACCCGGCCGGGGTGGGCGGCACCGGTCTGAAGGGACTGACCGAACGCCTCGCGACGGCGGGCGGCTCGCTGCGGGCCGGCCCCTCGCCCCGCGGCGGTTTCACGGTGACCGCCGAAGTGCCCGTGGACGGCGGGGAGCCGGTGGAGGACGGCGTCCGGCTCGGCTCGTCGTCGAGGTGACCCCTCCGCGCACCCGCGCCGCGGCGCGCCGAGTCAATACCCTTGGCCCGTGAACGAGATGCCCGGGGACCGCCGGCCCGCCCAGTCCATCCGCCTCCTTCTCGCGGAGGACCAGCAGATGATGCGGGGCGCGCTCGCCCTGCTGCTCGGCATGGAGGACGACATGGAGGTCGTCGCCCAGGTCTCGGCGGGCGACGCCATCGTGGACGCCGCGCTGACCCACCGCCCCGACGTGGCGCTGCTGGACATCGAACTGCCCGGGATGAGCGGTCTGGACGCCGCCGCCGAACTGCGCGAGCAGGCTCCCGGCTGCCGGGTGCTGATCCTGACCACCTTCGGCCGGCCCGGTTATCTGCGCCGGGCCATGGAGGCCGGGGCCGGGGGCTTCCTGGTCAAGGACGGGCCGGTGGAGGAACTGGCGGCCGCGATCCGCCGGGTGCTGGCCGGGGAGACGGTGGTCGACCCGGTGCTCGCCGCAGCCGCCCTCAGCGCGGGCCCCAGTCCGCTCACCGCCCGCGAGTGCGATGCGCTGAGGGCCTCCGCCGACGGGGCGACGGTCGCCGACGTCGCCGCGAAGCTGCACCTGTCGGAATCCACCGTCCGCAACTACCTGTCCGCCGCGATCGGCAAGACCGGCACCCGCAACCGCACGGAGGCCGTACGGGAGGCCCGCCGCCAGGGCTGGCTGTGACCCCGCCGCCCGGACGCGCCCCGGGCCTTCGCTACCCCGGCTCCCGCCGGAACAGCCCCGCCCACAGGAACGCCTCCCCGAAGTACGGCGATCCCTCCGGCTCGTCCCGCATCCGGCGCAGTTCCACCTCGGTCAGGTCCGCGAAGATCCGCCGCAGCGACTCGGGCGTGTAGGCAAGCCCGCCGTGCAGTCGGGAGGTGCGGTACAGCTCCGCGTCGGACAGCTCGCAGCCCATGGCTCCGGCCGCGAAACAGGTCAGGGCCAGGTGGCCGCCGGGGGCCAGGACCCGGTCGAGCAGGGCCAGGTGGCTGATCCGGCGGTGCGGCGGCAGATGGTGGAAGCAGCCGGAGTCGTACACCAGGTCGTACGGGCCGGTGAGGGGCGAGCCGGCGGAACCGAAGGCGTCCTGGCACAGGAACCGCACCTCGGCTCCCGTCTCCCGGGCCCGCTCCCGGGCCCAGGCGATGGCCTGCGGCGACAGGTCGACCGCGTCCACCTCGAAGCCGCGCTCGGCGAGGTACAGGGCGTTGCGCCCCGGCCCGCACCCGAGGTCCAGTGCCCGGCGGCCGCCGATCAGCCCCCGCTCCAGCCACTCGACGAGGCTCTCGTCCGGCTTGTCCGCGAAGAACGGCACCGGACGGGTCCGGTCCGCGTAGAACCCGTCCCACCACCCGGCCGCGCCACCGGTCCACCGGTCGGCGTCCGGCGCGAACAGCCCGTCCAGCAGCACCAGCACATCCTCGACCGTGCGCATGTCCCGCTCCATACGGCCCCCTTCCGTATTCGACGTGCTCGAATGGCCCAAGTGGGCCCAAGTGGGCCAATTCTAGGGTCGGGCACCTCGAAAGCCCAGGTCAGCGGGTGTGCTCGGGCTGCTGCGGGATCGCTGTCCGGGCGGGTGCCGGGCCGCGGCGGGCGCCGGAAGGACCTCCACCCCCGGCCCGGTGCGAAACTCCGCCCGCACCCGCGCCCAGGAGCCGGAGAAGGGCTTCCACGGCCGGGCCGGCAGGGTTTTTTCCTGCATTCCCCCGGCCCGCAGGCCGCCTGACAGGCGTTCAGTTCCTCACAGAACGGTCAAGAAATCGTTAGTACGCCAAAGCATCGGAATAGTTGCCTCGGCCTACGGGGTTGACCCAGCGCTCGTTCCGCACGGATGACCGCACGCTCCACCCTCACGGCCCGGAGGCCCCACTCGATGACGCTCACGACGACCGGACGGCCCGAACGGAGAGCGAGCGGGGCCGTCGTCCCGGTGCTCGCCTTCGCGGGGATCGTCGTCGCGGTGATGCAGACCCTGCTCGTCCCGGTCATCAAGGACCTGCCGCAGCTGCTGGACACCTCGCCCAGCGACGCCACCTGGGTCCTGACCTCCACCCTCCTGTCCGGCGCGGTGGCCACGCCGATCATGGGCCGCCTCGGCGACCTGTACGGCAAGCGCCGCATGCTGATCGCCAGCCTCGCCGTGATGGTGGTCGGCGCGCTGGTCAGCGCGTTCACCTCCGCCCTGCTGCCCATGATCACGGGCCGCACGCTCCAGGGCTTCGCGATGGGCGCGATCCCGCTCGGCATCGGCCTGATGCGGGACATGCTGCCGCGCGAGAGGCTCGGCTCCGCCATGGCGCTGATGAGTTCCTCGATCGGCGTCGGCGGCGGTCTCGCCCTGCCCGCCGCGGCCATGGTCGCCCAGCACACCGACTGGCACACCCTCTTCTACGGCGCCGCCGGCCTCGGCGTCCTCTCCATCGGCCTCACCCTCCTCGTCGTACCGGAGTCCCCGGCACGCGCCGAGGGCTCCTTCGACCTGCCGGGCGCGCTGGGCCTGTCCGTCGGTCTGGTCCTGCTCCTGCTGCCCGTCACCAAGGGCAGCGACTGGGGCTGGTCGTCGCCCACCACGCTCGGCCTGTTCGCCGCGGCCGTCGTCGTCCTGCTCCTGTGGGGCCTGATGGAGCTGCGCGTCGCGGCCCCGCTGGTCGACCTGCGCACCACCGCCCGCCGCGAGGTGCTGCTGACCAACCTCGCCTCGATCATGGTCGGCGTCAGCTTCTACGTCGTCTCCCTCGTCCTGCCCCAGCTGCTCCAGCTGCCCTCCGTCACCGGCTACGGGCTCGGTCGGTCGATGGTCGTCGCCGGTCTGTGCGTGGCCCCGCTGGGCCTGACCATGATGTTCACCGCGCCCGTCTACGCCCGCCTGTCCGCCCGCTACGGCCCGAAGGTCACCCTGATCATCGGCCTGATGGTCATCGCGGTCGGGTACGCCGCCGGCCTCGGCCTGATGAACGCGGCCTGGCAGACCGTCGTCATCTCGGTGGTCCTGGGCGCCGGCATCGGACTGGCGTACTCCTCGCTGCCCGCGCTGATCGTCGGCGCGGTCCCGGCCTCCGAGACGGGCGCGGCCAACGGCCTCAATACCCTGATGCGGTCCATCGGCACCTCGGTGTCCAGCGCCGTGATCGGCATGGTGCTGGCCAACACCGCGCACCACACCGGCGGCCTCGCGATCCCCACCATGCACGGCTTCCGCGTCTCCTTCCTGATCGCCACGGCCGCCGTCGTGGTGGGCCTGGCGCTGGCCCTGTGCCTGCCCCGGCCGAACCTCTCGACGGGCCCGCGGCTGCGCGCGAGCAGCGAGGAGGACGCCAACCTGGCGCGGGCCGAGGCGGTCCTGCGCGGCTTCCGCGGCCGGGTCCTGGACGCCGGCGGCACCCCGGTCGCCCGCGCCAAGGTCACGCTGATCGACCGCCGCGGCCGCCAGGCGGGCGCCACGCTCTCCGCCGAGGACGGCAGCTACGCCCTCGCGGTCCCGGCCCAGGGCCCGTACGTCCTGGCCGCCCGCGCCGCCGGGCACGGCCCGCACGCCAGCGCGGCGACCCACCCCGGCGAGGACCACCCGGTCGACCTGGACCTGTCCCTGCCGGGCGAGTCGGTCACCGCCTGAGGCAGTCGTACGCCTGAGAGATATGCCACCGCACCCCCTGTCGCCCGCGCGGCAGGGGGTGCGGCAGCATGGCGCCGGAACGGATGCACCACCGACCGGAAGGACCCCCATGCCCGCGGCACCCGAGCCGAAAGTCCTCGCCGCGTTCGAGGCCGCGAAGGGGTTCATGCCCACCGACGAGGGGCTCGCGCTGTACGCGGCGGCCGTGGCGGCCGGGCGGCTCGGGCTGCCGCTGCTGGAGGTCGGCACGTACTGCGGGCGCTCGACGATCCTGCTCGCCGACGCGGCCCGGCGGGCCGGGGTCACCGCGCTCACCGTGGACCACCACCGCGGCAGCGAGGAGCAGCAGCCCGGCTGGGAGTACCACGACCCGGAGACGGTCGACCCCGAGATCGGGCTGATGGACACGCTCCCCACGTTCCGCAGGACCCTGCACCGGGCGGGTCTCGAGGAGCACGTGGTGGCGCTCGTCGGCCGCTCGCCGCAGATCGCCGCCCTGTGGAACACCCCGCTCGGCCTGGTCTTCGTGGACGGCGGTCACACCGACGAGCACGCCGGCGCCGACTACGAGGGGTGGGCGCCGCACCTGGCCGAGGGCGGGCTTCTGGTCATCCACGACGTGTTCCCGGACCCGGTGGACGAGTTCACCGGGCAGGCCCCGTACCGCGTCTACCTGCGGGCCCTGGAGTCGGGCGCCTTCACCGAGGAGTCGGCGGCCGGATCGCTGCGCGTACTGCGGCGAACCGAAGCAGGCACCCGCACCCGCCGTTAGAGTCGCAGACGTGTCGTACACAGGCCCCGACTTCGATGTCCCGCAGCCCGAGCGCCCCGGCCGCCTCCGCCGGGGGCTGCTGACCGTCTCCCTCGCGGCACTGGTGCCCGGCGCGCTGCTGGGCTGGCTGGTGTACGAGGCGGTGGGCGACCCGGGCGGCGGCTCGGACACGGCGGCCCCGCCCTCGGCGACCGGCTCCCCCTCGGCGTCCGAGGCGCCCGAGGCGTCCGAGGGGGCCAAGGCGTCCGAGAAGCCGGTGCCGCCCTCCTCCCCCGGTCGGAACGGCAAGGAGGCCGACCGGTCCCCCGCCGCCTCCGGCCCGCTCAAGGGCAAGGTCGTCGTCATCGACCCGGGCCACAACCAGGGCAACTTCCGGCACACGGCGGAGATCAACCGCACGGTGGACATCGGCACCAACCGCAAGGAGTGCGACACCACCGGCACGTCCACCAACGCCGGTTACACCGAGGCCCGGTTCACGATGGACGTGGCCCACCGGCTGCGCGCGCTGCTCGAGGCGCAGGGCGCGACGGTGAAGCTGACCCACGACGGCGACTCTCCGGCCTGGGGCCCGTGCGTCGACGAGCGCGCCCGGATCGGCAACAACGCGCACGCGGACGCCTCCGTGTCGATCCACGCCGACGGAGCGGCGTCCGGCGACCGCGGCTTCCACGTCATCCTCCCGGGGGCCGTGCACGCCGGCTCCGCCGACACCCGACCGATCGTCTCCTCCTCCCGCGATCTGGGCGAGCGCATCGCGGGCAACTTCGTGCGGGTCACGGGCGAGGCGCCGTCCAACTACATCGGCGGCGGCACCGGCCTCGTCACGCGGAAGGATTTGGGCGGTCTCAATCTGTCAACGGTTCCCAAGGTGTTCATCGAGTGCGGCAACATGCGCGATAGCAAGGACGCGGCATCGCTCACCAGCGGCAACTGGCGGCAGAAGGCGGCAGAGGGGATCTCTGAGGGAATCGTGAGTTTCCTGCGCGGGTCATGATCAGGGCACTCATCCCGGCGGACATCGCGGCCGTACGGACGATAGTGTCATCCGTACGATGAGGCGCCACCCCCGCGCTTCGCACCGCGGCCTGACGGCGAGATGGTGACAGCGACGCCTCCACCGACGAGACGACGAACCAGAAGGACCTGACGTGAATATCCGCTCCCTCACTCGGGGCGACGGCGTGGTGATCGGAGCAGCGGTGTTGCTGTTCATCGCGTCGTTCCTCCACACCTACTCGAGCTACCTGACCAGCAACGCCTGGGACGCGCTCGGGCTGGGGCTCGGCGTCTACATGGGCGGAGTGATCGGCGCCGCGTTGATCGTCGTCAACCGGTGTCTGCCGCAGCCCCGCAAGGTGGCGGGCCTGGACCTGGGCGCGGTGGGAGTGGCGTTCACGGTCCTGGTCGCGTGGATCATGTTCTGGAACCTGGTGGACGCTCCCCAGGTCGGCGCGGGCTCCGGCCTGATCCTGGGCTTCATCGCGGCCCTCGTCCTGGCCGCCGGCGCCGTCGCCACCCCGCTGGTCCCGGCCCTCCAGGCCGCCCTGATGCCCGCGCCCAGGCCGACCGCGCCGCAGCCCTACGGCGGACAGCCGCAGGGCGGGTACGGCTACCCGGGCGCTCAGCAGCCCTTCGGCGGGCAGCCGCAGCAGAACCAGCCGTCGTTCGGCGGTGGCCAGCCGCAGCAGGTCCCGCAGGGGCAGCAGCCCGCGGCCGCCTTCTCGCCGTTCTGGTTCGCCGTGCCGGCGCCGCGTCCGCTGTTCGCGGAGGACGGCTCCCCCGCGCCGATCGCCGAACTGGCGCCGGGCGTGTGGTACCTGGCCGTGGAGCAGCGCGGTCAAGGCCTGCTGACCGAGATGCAGGACGGCCGCCGGGGTGTCCTCCAGGACGCGTCCAACATCCAGCGCGGCTGATCCGGCCCGCCGGACCCGCGCCGCGGCCCCTCGCCCTCACAGGGCGGGGGGCCGTTGCCGTGCCGCACGCGAGGCCTGGACCCGGCAGGCCGTCGGTGAACAGCCCGGAACGGCTCCTAGGAGCCGTGGATGAGCTGCGAGTGGGTCGGCACCTTGTTGTGGACCGGGGCGCCCGCGCTGCTCCCGGCGCCCTTCACCTTGTTGATGACGTTGTTGTAGTCACGGACGGCCGAGGTGTCGCCGTGGCGCAGCTTGGAGGGCAGGGCCTTCAGGTCGTTGATGGCCTTGTTGAGCGGGGCGAGTGCCTTCGACAGCAGGGGGTCGCCGTGGGCGTTGCGCACGGCGGCCTTGAGCCGGTTGTACGTGAAGGCACCGGCGAGGGCGGCCTTGATGAGGGTGCGCCTGCGGTGGGGAGCGCCCTTCTTGAACTTGCCCTGCTTGTACGGTTTCACGATCCACTCGTAGGTGGCCCCGGCCGCGAGCGCCGCGTTCGCCACGAACCGGGTCTTGGCGAAGTGCTGCCTCTCCGCGGGCGTGGTGGGGCTGGGCTTGGCCGCCGCCACGGCGACCGTCGGACTGCGTTGCGGAGTGCTCTGGGCGCCCACGGCCCACCCGGTCGAACCGGCGAGCAGGGCGCAGCAGAGCGTCAGCGCCAGGGCGAGGCGCCGTATCGGTACGGGCACGATGTCCTCCCGAACATGTTGCTCCGGGTGTTGTTCAGGAGGTCCGTGTGATCCCGGGTGGCCGTGCCGAAACAGTGCACTGGAGGTACCCTCCGGGTCACTCCCCGTGCGCGGGCCGGGTTTCCGGCGGGATTCCGGGGCAGACGAAAGGGCATGTCCCCTCGATATCGCACAGGTTCCAACTCCGCCGGTACGGTCATCGCGGTGGTCGCGGACGTCATGGCCGTCATCCTCGGACTGTGGATTCTGATGTACCTGCTGGACGCCAACCGGGCCAACGAGCTGGTCCGGTTCGTCCACGGCGCGGCCGACTGGCTGGCCGGCTGGTCCCGGGACCTCTTCACCTTCGACAGGCCCTGGGCCCGCGTGATCGCCGGCTACGGTCTGGCCGCCGTGGTGTACCTCTTCGTCGGCCACGCCGTCGCCAACCGGATGCACCGGCACTGACGGCGGCGGGCCGGTCCGGCCCGGTCCGGACCGACGAACGGCGTCAGCCGCAGCAGTCCGTCTCGAGGCCCCGCGGGAGGCGGTCGCCCGCCGCGAAGACCGTGCAGGTGGCCTCGTGGCCGCCGAGCGCGGCCACCGCGAGCAGCAGGGAGCCGGCGGTCCACGTGGTCAGTTCGCGGGGCCACACGGCGTCGTCCTCGAAGACGTAGCCCGTCCAGTACAGGCCGGTGTCCGGGTCGCGCAGGTGCTGGATGGACTGGAGCACGGCCAGGGCGTGGTCGGACTCACCCACCGCCCACAGGGTCAGGGCGAGTTCGGCCGACTCCCCGCCCGTCACCCACGGGTTGGGGACGACGCAGCGCACCCCGAGTCCTGGCACCACGAAGCGGTCCCAGCCCTCCGCTATGCGCGCCTTCGCCTCCGCGCCGGTCAGCGCGCCGCCCAGCACCGGGTAGTACCAGTCCATGGAGTAGCGGTCCTTGTCCAGGAACCGCTCCGGGTGCGCGCGGATCGCGTGCCGGAGCGCACCGACCGCCAACTCCCAGTCCGGCTGCGGCTCTTCACGCTGCTCCGCGATGGCCAGCGCACAGCACAGCGCATGATGGACCGAGGAGCACCCGGTCAGCAGCGCGTCCGCGGTGTCCGTACCGTCGTCCTCCCGCTTCCAGCCGATCTGCCCGCCGGGCTGCTGGAGCCGCAGCACGAACTCGATCGCCGCGTACACGACGGGCCACATGCGGTCCAGGAAGGTGTCGTCGCCCGTCGAGAGGTAGTGGTGCCAGACCCCAACGGCCGTGTAGGCGACGAAGTTGGTCTCCCGGCGGTGGTCGGTGACGTCGTCGTGCGCCCCGTCGGCGTAGGCCGCGTACCAGGAGCCGTCCTGGAGCTGGTGGCGGGCCAGCCACGCGTAGGCACGCTCGGCGGCCTCGTGCTCGCCGGCCGCGTCCAGCGCCATCGCCGCCTCGACGTGGTCCCACGGGTCGAGGTGGTGCCCGCGGAACCACGGGATCGCCCCGTCCTCCCGCTGGCCGGCGAGTATGCCGCGTACGGTCGCGGCGGCCTGCCCGGCGGTGAGGACCCCGGGCAGGACGAGGTGTTCTGTCCGGGGAGTCGTCACGCCTCGGCGCCCCCGGCCGTGTCGGGCAGCCGCGGCTTCGTCGCGTACGCCACGAAGCTCTTGCCGATCAGCGGGTTCAGCGCCTGCTCGGCCACCCGGGTGGCCAGCGGCTTCTTCATGATGTCCCAGACCAGCAGCTTGTGGTACGCCCGCACCGGCAGCACCTGGTCGTTGTCGACGCCGAACGCGCACTTCAGCCACCAGTACGGCGAGTGCAGCGCGTGCGCGTGGTGGGTGCCGTAGGGCTTCAGGCCCGCCTCGCGCATTCTGCCGAGGAGTTCGTCGGCCTTGTAGATGCGGATGTGGCCGCCCTCCACCTCGTGGTAGGCGTCGGACAGGGCCCAGCAGACCTTCTCGGGGCCGTAGCGCGGCACGGTGACGGCGATCCGCCCGCCCGGCCGGAGCACCCTGACCATCTCGGCGAGGACGCCCTTGTCGTCGGGGATGTGCTCCATCACCTCGGAGATGATGACGACGTCGAAGGAATCGTCGGGGAAGGGCAGCGCCAGCGCGTCGCCCTCCATGGCGGTCGCGGTCGCCCCTTCCGGCGCTTCCCCGGCCTCCTTCATCGCCGCGAACCACTTGGCGACCTCGCGGATCTCCTCGCCGTTGCGGTCCAGCGCCACGACCCGGGCCCCGCGCCGGTAGCACTCGAACGCGTGCCGGCCGGCACCGCATCCGAGGTCCAGCACGCGGTCGCCCGGGGCGAGCGGGAACCGGGAGAAGTCGACGGTCAGCACGTGGCCCTGCTTTCTCGGTTGAGGTCGGCGTCGGTCGTGGTGGTGCGGGTCCGCGCGGGGCCGGCGCCCGTGGCGGCCGCGACGGGGGCGCCCGCGCGGGAACGGGCGAGGGCCTCGCGGTACCGGGCCACGGTCCCCTCGGCGGCGCGGGCCCAGGTGAAGTGCCGCAGGACCCGCTCACGCCCGGCCCGGCCCAGCCGGAGGCGCAGCTCCGGGTCCCCCAGCAGCCGGCCGAGCGCCACGGCCAGCGCCCCGGCGTCGCCCGGCGGCACGGCCAGGCACGTCTCGCCGTCGCGTCCGGCGACCTCGGGGACGGCGCCCCCGGTCGTGGCGACCAGCGGAGTGCCCGTGGCCATGGCCTCGGCCGCCGGCAGGGAGAAGCCCTCGTACAGCGACGGCACGCACGCGACCTCGGCCGAGCGGACCAGGCCGACCAGTTCGGCGTCCGAGATCCCCTTCACGAACTCGACGGCGCCTTCGAGGCCGTAGCGTTCGACCGCCTGCGCGACCGGGCCCTGCTCGGGCCGCTTGCCGACGACGACGAGATGCGCGGCGGGGTGCTCGGCGCGCACCTTCGCCAGCGCCTCGACGAGAAACACCAGCCCCTTGAGCGGCACGTCCGCGCTGGAGGTGGTCACGATCCGGCCGGGCACCTGCCGCACGGCCGGGTCGGGTGAGAACAGGTCGGTGTCGGCGCCGATGTGCACGACGTGGACGCGGTCCTCGCGCACGCCGAGGTGGTCGACGATCTCCTGGCGGGAGGTGCCGGAGACGGTGAGCACGGAGGGCAGCCTGCGCGCGACGCGCTTCTGCATGCGGGTGAAGGCGTACCAGCGCCGTACGGACCAGCGCCGCTGCCATCCCTCGGCGGCGTCGAGCTCCAACTTCCGGTCCACGGTGATGGGGTGGTGGATGGTGGTGACCAGCGGCGCGCCGACGTCCCCCAACAGCCCGTATCCCAGGGTCTGGTTGTCGTGGACGATGTCGAACTCCCCGCGTCGGGCGCGCAGATGGCGGCGGGCGCGTAGCGAGAAGGTCAGCGGCTCGGGGAAGCCGCCAACCCACATGGTGGCGACCTCCAGCGCGTCGATCCAGTCGCGGTACTCGTCGCGCTTCGGGGTGCGGAAGGGGTCCGGCTGCCGGTAGAGGTCCAGGCTCGGCAGCTCGGTCAGGCGCAGCCGGCCGTCGTGGCCGTCGCGGGCGATGTCGCCGAGGGTGTCGAGGACGGGGTACGGCTGGGCGGCGATCGCCTCGACCCGGTGGCCGAGGCGGGCCAGTTCGCGCGAGAGGTGGCGTACGTAGACGCCCTGGCCCCCGCAGAACGGGTTCCCCTTGTAGGTGAGGAGCGCTATGCCGAGCGGTCGCTCGCCGTCCGCGGCCAGGTCCGCCGGGGACCCCGCCTGACTGGGCTCAGCGGTCACTCCGGCCCCCCTTCTGACTGCACTGTCCCGCGAGATTACGTCGGGACGCTAATCTAGAACAAGTTTCAGACTTGATCGTTCAGGAGGCTCCGAATCTACCGGCAGGTAGCCACGCTGTGAGCAGCGGATCGGGTGATTCGCACCACGGCCCGCGCCACCGCCCGCGGTCCGGTCCCCCTGCCGGCCCCTGCCTCACCGACTGTCACGGAACGGGACCCATGCCTGCGCGAGCCAGTACCTCCCGGCCGGCCTCACCGCCCCTCACCGAGCGGCAGGAGGCCCGCCGCCGCCGCATCCTGCGCGCGAGCGCGCAACTGGCCGCCCGGGGCGGCTTCGACGCCGTGCAGATGCGGGAGGTCGCGGAGTCCTCGCAGGTGGCCCTTGGCACGCTCTACCGGTACTTCCCGTCCAAGGTCCACCTGCTCGTCGCCACGATGCAGGACCAGCTGGAGCGCCTGCACGGCACGCTGCGCAAGAACCCGCCGGCCGGCGAGAGCGCCGCCGAGCGGGTGGCGGAGACCCTGATGCGCGCCTTCGGCGCCCTCCAGCGCGACCCCCACCTCGCGGACGCGATGGTCCGTGCGCTCACCTTCGCGGACCGCAGCGTGAGCCCGGAGGTCGACCAGGTCTCCCGCCAGACCACCGCGATCATCCTGGACGCCATGGGCCTGGAGGAGCCCACCGCCGCGCAGCTCTCCGCGGTCCGCGTGATCGAGCACACCTGGCTCTCGGCCCTGATCACCTGGCTCTCGGGCCGCGCCTCCCTCGCCCAGGCGAAGGCCGACATAGGGACGGCGTGCCGGCTGATCGACCTGACCGTGCCCCCCGTGGCGCCCCCCGAGGCGCACGAATAGGACCTACGAGACGGGTTCCCTTCGCCGGTATTACCCGGATCAGGTAATGGGGGTCGCCTTCGGGTCCGACTGCTACCTTCCGGCCTCTCAGCCCGACCGTCGACGTCGGCCTCAGCGGATGCCGTAGCGTCTCGCCAAAGTCGGCTACTCCGGTTGAACTCCCTCACTCGCCTCGTAGGCCACTAACAGAATAAATCCGTCTGAACCGGATGGAACCCCCCAATCCAAAGATTTTTTCGGTTTCTCCCGCGCCGGACGAGACGGGCATCGGCCACCCCTCGGGTCCTTTCCGGTAGGCCGGTAGAGTGACCGGGTCGTCATCACACCCGTTCGGGGGGAAGCCGGTGGAAATCCGGCGCTGACCCGCAGCCGTGAGCCGTCCCGCGAGGGCGGCGAGCCGGAATGCCCGGGACGGAACGTGACCGGCTCATGCGCATCGGCAGGTCCGCCGGCGCATCGCACCGTCGAGGTATACGGAGCCGAGCCGCCGGGGTGTCCCGTGCTGTCCGGCTCCCCGCAGGGAGAGGCACCCGCCGATCATGAACTTCCGCCGCAGCGCCGCGGCCCTGGCCGCCGCCGTCGCCGTGATCGGCAGCGCGGCCCCCGCCGTCGCAGACACGTCCGCCGGCCCGTCCCCGTCGTCTCCGGCTCTTCCGGCGGGGCTCTACGGCACCACCGACCCCCAGTACGACGGCGTCTGGCGCCAGTCCCTGGCGCTGCTCGCGCAGCACACCGTGGAGGTGCGGCCCGCCGCCAAGGCCGTGGACTGGCTGACCGGACAGCAGTGCGCCGACGGCTCCTTCGCGGCCTTCCGCGCCGAGCCGGGCAAGGCCTGCGACGCCAAACTGATGGTCGACACCAACAGCACCGCCGCCGCCGTGCAGGCCCTCGCCGCGCTCGGCGGCCACGACACGGCCACCGGCAAGGCGGTGTCCTGGCTGAAGTCCGTGCAGAACAAGGACGGCGGCTGGGGGTACACGCCCGGCGGGCCCAGCGACGCCAACTCGACCTCGGTCGTGATCGGCGCGCTCGCCGCCGCCGGGCAGAAGCCGGAGAGCGTCGTCAAGGACGGCAAGTCCCCCTACGACGCCCTGCTCACCTTCGCCCTGCCGTGCTCCGGCGAAGGGGCCGGCGCCTTCGCCTACCAGCCGGACAAGAAGGGGAAGCTCGCCGCCAACGCGGACGCCACGGCGGCCGCCGTCGTCGCCGCGCTCGGGCAGGGCATGGCCCCCAAGGGCAACGGCAAGGGCGCCGAGGCCCGTTGCGAGGACTCCGGTAAGCCCAGCCCCGACCGGGCCGCGGCCAACGGCGCCTCCTACCTCGCGCAGGCCGTCGCCAAGGACGGTCACCTCACCTCCTCCCTCCCCGGTGCCACCGACCAGCCCGACTTCGGCAACACCGCCGACACGGTCGTCGCCCTGGCCGTGCAGAGCGGACCGGCACAAGCACAGAAGCCGCTGAAGTGGCTGGAGAAGAACTCCGAGGCGTGGGCCAAGCAGAGCGGTCCCGCCGCCTACGCCCAGCTCGTCTTCGCGGCCCGCGCGGCCGGCGCCGACCCGCGTGACTTCGGCGGTGTCGACCTGGTCGAGCGGCTCAACGCGACCGGACCGGCTCCCCAGGCCGCCGCCGAGAAGGACACCGAGGACTCCGCGAAGAGCGACTCCCCCTTCGGCGTCTGGTGGACCGTCGGCGTCTTCCTCGTCGCGGGCGTCGGCATCGGCTTCCTGCTGAGCGGCCGGAAGAAGCAGGGCCAGTCGTGACCCGCCGGCTCCGGGCGCTGTGCGCACCACTGCTCGCCGCCGCGCTCCTGCTGGTCGCCGGTGCCGGTCAGGCGCAGGCCACCGGCTACCGGTACTGGTCCTTCTGGGACCGCGACGGCGAGAAGTGGACGTACGCCACCGAGGGCCCGTCGACCGCGCGTCCCTCCGACGGCGACGTCCAGGGCCTCCGCTTCGCGGTGAGCGAGGACTCCCAGGACGCGAGCAAGCCGCGCGGGACGGCCGACTTCGAGGCCATCTGCGCCAAGACGCCCGCCGAGAAGGGCAGCAAGCGGGTGGCGCTCGTCCTCGACTTCGGCGTCCAGGCGGACGCCCCGGCCGGCGAGACCCCGCCGGCGCCGCGCACGGAGTGCGCCCGGGTGCCGTCCGACGCGACCACGGCGGAGGCCCTGGCGGCCGTCGCGAAACCGCTGCGGTACGACGCCAACGCCCTGCTGTGCGCCATCGCCGGCTATCCGCAGAAGGGCTGCGGCGAGCAGGTGGCGGCGGACAGGAGCGAGCGGCCGGCCGCGGACGAGCCACGCGAGGAGGGCCCCTCGGTGGGTCTCCTCGCCGGTGGTGCCGTGGTGGTCGTGCTGGCCGCGGCGGCCGTCTGGCAGGCGCGGCGGCGCAGGGATGCGTGACGCCGTGCGGGACCGCGGGCGGGTGGGCCGCGCCGGCGGCGCACCCGCCCGCGGCTCCGCCGGTGTCCACGCGGGTGCCTGGTGGCTGTGGGCTCTGGCCCTCGGCACCGCGGCCACCCGCACCACCAATCCCCTGCTGCTCGGCCTGCTGCTGGCCGTCTCCGGCTACGTCGTGGTGAGCTGCCGCCCCAACACGCCGTCCGCCCGGTCCTACACCGCCTTCGTCCGGCTCGCCCTCGCCGTCCTCGTCATCCGCCTGGTCTTCGCCGTCGTGCTCGGCTCGCCCATTCCCGGCTCGCACGTGCTCGTCTCCCTGCCCGAAGTCCCCCTGCCGCACTGGGCGCAGGGCATCCGCCTGGGCGGCCGGGTCACGGCCGAGGCGGTCGTCTTCGCCCTGTACGACGGGCTGAAGCTGGCCACGCTGCTGGTCTGCGTCGGCGCCGCGAACGCCCTCGCCGCGCCCGCCCGGCTGCTGAAGTCCCTGCCCGGCGCCCTGTACGAGACCGGGGTCGCCGTCGTCGTCGCGCTCACCTTCGCGCCGCACCTGGTCGCCGACGGCCGGCGCCTGCGTGCCGCCCGCCGGCTGCGGGGCCGCCCCGACCGGGGTGTCCGCGGCCTGGTGCAGGTCGGACTGCCGGTCCTGGAGGGCGCGTTGGAGCGTTCCGTCGCCCTCGCCGCCGCGATGGACGCCCGCGGCTACGGCCGTACCGCCGAGGTCGCACCCGCCGTCCGCCGGACCACCGCCGTGCTCACGCTCGGCGGTCTGCTGGGCGTCTGCGCCGGGACGTACGGACTGCTCACCGCCGAGGGCGGCACCTACGGCCTGCCGGTGCTGCTCGCCGGGGTCGCCGCCGCCCTGGCCGGACTGTGGCTCGGCGGGCGCCGCTCCCCGCGCACCCGCTACCGCCCGGACTCCTGGAACCTCCGCTCCTGTCTGGTCGCCGGGTCGGGCATGCTGGTCGCGGCCCTGCTGGCGCTCGCCGCCGCCCGCGATCCCCAGGCCCTGCACCCGGGTGTGGTCCCGCTCGTCCCGCCCACTCTCCCCCTGTGGCCCGCCGCCGCCGTACTCCTCGGTCTGGCCCCCGCGTTCGCCGCACCCGCCAGTCCTGCCCCCAAGGAGCCGTCGTGATCCGCTTCGAGGATGTCTCCGTCACCTACGACGGAGCGGTGGAACCCACCGTCCGCGGCGTCGACTTCGAGGTGCCCGAGGGTGAACTCGTCCTGCTCGTCGGGCCGTCCGGCGTCGGCAAGTCCACCGTGCTCGGCGCGGTCAGCGGACTCGTGCCGCACTTCACCGGAGGCACCCTGCGCGGCCGGGTCACCGTGGCCGGCCGGGACACCCGCACCCACAAGCCGCGTGAACTCGCCGACGTCGTCGGCACCGTCGGCCAGGATCCGCTGTCGCACTTCGTCACGGACACCGTGGAGGACGAACTCGCCTACGGCATGGAGTCGCTGGGCCTGGCCCCGGACGTGATGCGGCGGCGCGTGGAGGAGACCCTGGACCTGCTGGGCCTGGCCGACCTGCGCGACCGCCCCATCGCCACCCTGTCCGGCGGCCAGCAGCAGCGGGTCGCGATCGGCTCGGTCCTCACCCCGCACCCCAAGGTCCTCGTCCTGGACGAACCGACCTCGGCGCTCGACCCGGCCGCGGCCGAGGAGGTCCTCGCCGTCCTCCAGCGGCTCGTGCACGACCTCGGCACGACGGTCCTCATGGCCGAGCACCGCCTGGAACGGGTCGTCCAGTACGCCGACCAGGTCGTCCTGCTGCCCGCCCCGGGCGCCGCCCCGCTCCTTGGACCCCCGGCGGACGTCATGGCCGTCTCCCCGGTGTACCCGCCGGTGGTGGACCTGGGCCGGCTGGCGGGCTGGTCCCCGCTGCCGCTGACCGTGCGGGACGCCCGCCGCCGGGCCGCCGGTCTGCGGCAGCGGCTGGACGGACGGGAGCCCGTGCGCTCCGGCACGGCACCGGCCACGGCACTCCCGGTCCCCACGCCCCGTCCGGCCCCTCGTCCGGCGCCCCGGTGGCGGCTGCGCCGCGGCCCCGCCCCCGAGCCCGTCCCGGTGGGCGCGCCCGTGGCCGAGGTCCACTCCCTCGGTGTCCGCCGCGCCGGCGTCCAGGCCCTGCGGAACGTCGACCTGTCCGTCGCCCCCGGCGAGACCGTCGCCCTCATGGGCCGCAACGGTGCCGGGAAGTCCACGCTGCTCGGCTCGCTCGTCGGGCTGGTCCAGCCGTCCGCCGGGCGGGTCCGGGTGGGCGGCGCGGTCCCGCACCGCACGACGCCCCGCGAACTGGTGCGCCGGGTCGGGCTCGTCCCGCAGGAGCCGCGCGACCTGCTGTACGCCGACTCGGTCGCCGCCGAGTGCGCGGCCGCCGACCAGGACGCGCAGGCCGCGCCCGGCACCTGCCGGGACCTGGTCCGCGAGCTGCTGCCCGGCGTCGGCGACGACGCCCACCCCCGCGATCTGTCGGAGGGCCAGCGGCTGGCGCTCGCGCTCGCCGTCGTACTCGCCGCCCGCCCGCCCCTGCTGCTGCTCGACGAGCCGACCCGCGGTCTCGACTACGGCGCGAAGACCCGCCTGGTCGGCCTGCTGCGCGCGCTCGCCACCGAGGGACACGCCATCGTGCTCGCCACGCACGACGTCGAACTGGCCGCCGAACTGGCCCACCGGGTCGTGCTGCTCGCCGAGGGCGAGGTCATCGCCGACGGTCCGACGGCCGAAGTCGTCGTGTCCTCCCCCTCGTTCGCCCCGCAGGTCACCAAGATCCTGGCCCCGCAGCGGTGGCTCACCGCCACCCAGGTCCGCGAGGCCCTGGCATGACGGCCCGCCCCGCCGACGCGAAGACCCGTTCCGCGGGCCCGAAGACCCGTCCTGCCGATGAGAAGGTACGCCGTGCCGACACGCGAGTGCGGGCCGTCCGCCTGGGCCCCCGGTCCCTCGCCGCGCTCGCCCTGGTCAGCGCGGTCGGCGTGGCCGCGTTCGGCTGGCCGTTCCTCGCCCCGCCCGCCTCGTCGCTCAGCGCGCACGCGCAGGACGCGCCCTGGCTGTTCGCGGGACTGCTCGTCCTGCTCGTCGCCGTCGTCACCGCGGCGATCTCCGAGTCCGGACTCGGTCCGAAGGCCGTCGCCATGCTCGGTGTGCTGGCCGCGACGGGGGCCGCGCTGCGCCCGATCGGGGCCGGGACGGCCGGCATCGAGCCCATGTTCTTCCTGATGGTGCTGAGCGGGCGGGTGCTCGGGCCGGGCTTCGGGTTCGTCCTGGGCTCGGTGACGATGTTCGCCTCCGCGCTGCTCACCGGCGGGGTGGGACCGTGGATGCCGTTCCAGATGCTGGCCATGGGCTGGTTCACCATGGGCGCGGGTCTGCTGCCGGGCCCCGACCGGCTGCGCGGACGCACGGAACTGCTGCTGCTCGCGCTCTACGGCTTCCTGGCCGCCTTCGCCTACGGCACCGTGATGAACCTCGCGGGCTGGCCCTTCATGGGCACCCTCGCCTCCTCCATCGCCTTCGACCCGCACGCGGGCGTCCCCGCCAACCTGGCCCGGTTCGTGGCGTACTGCCTGGCCACCTCGCTCGGCTGGGACCTGGGCCGGGCCCTGGTCACCGTGGTCCTGACCCTCGTCCTCGGCCACGCCGTCCTGCGGGCGCTGCGCCGCGCGACCCGCCGGGCCGCCTTCGAGGCCCCGGTCACCTTCGACGCACCGCCGCCGTGACCGGTCAGTGAGACCCTCACGGCACTCGTGGAGGCGGCGGCCCCCGATCGCCTGGGCCGCCGCCTTCGCCGTGTCCGGCTGCCACGGCCCCACGGTTCTGCTTTCCTGACCCCATGAAGACGGACCCGCCACCGGACGACTCCGAAACACGCGGACTGCGCCTGGTGGCGGTGCTCTTGGGGCTGACCGTGGTCAGCGGACTGATCGACGCGGTCAGCTACCTCGGCCTCGGACACGTCTTCACGGCCAACATGACCGGCAACGTGGTCGTGCTCGGCTTCGCCGCCGCCGGGGCACCGGGCTTCTCCGTGCCGCACACCGCCACCTCCCTCGTGTGCTTCCTGCTGGGCGCGATGGTCGGCGGCCGGGTCTCGCTGCGCTACGGCACCGGCTCGCGCCGCACCTGGGCCAGGGTGACCCTCGCCGCCGAGGCCCTACTGGTCGCGGCGTCCGCGGTGGTGGCCTTCGCCGCGCCGGACACGGAGGCCATGGTGTACTCCGTCATCGCCCTGACCGCCTTCGCGATGGGCCTGCGCAACGCGACGGTCATCAAGCTGGACGTGGCCGACCTGACGACCACCGTCCTGACCAGGACCCTGACGAGTCTCGCCGCCGACTCCAGGGCCGGCGGCGGCACCGGCCTCCGATCCCCGCGCCGCACGGCCTCCGTGATCGCGATGCTGGCCGGCGCCGTCCTCGGCGCCTGGCTGGTGATCCATCAGGGCCTGGGCATCCCGCTGCTGATCGCGGCGGTGCTGTCGGGTGTCCTGGCCGTCGTGACGTCGGGACGCGAATGACGGCGTCCCCCGGGTGGGAGGGGCCGTACTCGTACGGCACTTGATGTGCCAGGATGCCGCCCATGGTGAACGTGGACCGTCATCTCGCCGATGACGAGGAACTGATACATGCAACCCGCCAGCACTGGACCCAGATGGTGGGCGAGTTCGTCGTGCTCGTCCTCGTCTGGGCCGTGGCGCTGGCGCTGGCGTGGGTGATTCCGTCCGGCAAGGACTGGGGCACCGTGGCCCGGTACGTGGTCCTGGGCGTGGCGGTGATCATCTCCGTCTGGTTCTGGCTGCGGCCGCTGCTGATCTGGCGCAGCACCGTCTACATCGTCACGACGAAGCGGGTCTCCGTGCGCACCGGCTTCCTGACGAAGACGGGGCACAGCATCCCGCTGACCCGCGTCAACGACGTCGAGTTCCGAGCCACGCTGTGGGAGCGCATCCTGCACGAGGGGACGCTGACCGTCCAGTCGGCCTCGGAACACGGAATGCTCGAACTGAAGCACGTCGCGGACCCGGAGGGCCTCCAGGGCCTGATCTACGAGGCCGTGGAGAACGAGCAGCGCAGCCACCAGTGGGGCGGGCAGGTACCGCCGGCCGCCGGCTGACGATCAGTCGGCGTCCGCAGCCGCCCACGACAGGAACTCGGTGAAGGCGGCGGGCGAGGGTGAGCACCGGGCCGGCGGGGGTCTTGGAGTCCCGTACGGCCACGGTGGCCTCCGGCATCTCGGCGATTTCAAGGCAGTTGCCGCCCTGGTCGCCGCTGTACGACGACTTACGCCACTGGATTCCCGTCGGCACCACGTTGTTTCCCCATAACGCTCCTCCATCACGTGCCGGATCAGCTCCGCCGAATCCCTGAGCGAAAGCGCGGCGGCCTGGAGGTGATCTTAACGGAGCGAACAGTCCATGACTGTGCCCGGATCGGCGCTCGGATGCCCGCTGCCGTAGCCCTCCGTATAAACGATGTCGGGGTCTCCGGCGAAGTGAAAGAGGTGAGGGGCAACAGCCCCGTCACCACCGCGGTGAACCACCCCGGACTCGGGGCGGCGAGTGGTGTCACCGACCCCAGGATCAGCCGGCGCCGGCGAAGTCGACGTCCTTGGTCTCGACGGTCCCGGCCGTGCGTCCCGGTGCCGCCTGGTAGTTCCAGTACAGGTTGGTGTGGGCGATGACCTGGCCCGGCGGCGGGGCGCCCCAGGCCGTCGTGTCCGTCGTGGTGTGGGCGTCACCGACCAGGATCGTGTCGTATCCCCGGACGAACGCGCCGTGCAGTGTCGAGCGGACGCACGCGTCGGTCGACGCCCCGGCCACGACGAGCCGGCCGGCCCCGAGACCCGACAGCACGGTCTCGAGGGTGGTGTCCTCGAAGGAGTCGCCGTAGTTCTTGTGGACGAGCGGTTCGCCCTCACGCGGCGTCAGCTCGGGGACGATCCGCCAGCCGTCGCTGTCCCTCACCAGCTCCTCGTCGGCGTGCTGGACCCACACGACGGGGACCCCCTCCTGCCTGGCCCGCTCGACCAGAGCGGCGATGTTCGCGACGACCGTGTCACGCTCGTGGGCCTTGTGGACGACGTCGTTCTGCACGTCGACGACGAGAAGCGCGGTGCTGGGCCGGTCCTGAAGTGTGGTCATCGTTCCCCCTTGCGCGTACCAGGGCTGTCCGCACTCACCCTAGGCCCGGCCACTGACAATGAAGGCGGCCGGCAGCCAAGTCCAGGACACGAGCCCCCGCCGGGCCGGTGCCGGCACGCCAGACGTACGGCCGTCCTCGCGGCGTCAGCTCGGCGCCCGTTCCTTGTCCTTCTCCTTCTTCACGAGCGCCGGCTCACCGGCCACCGCGACGGCCGTCGCCGCCCGCGCCCGGGGGCCCTGCAGTGCATACGCCAGCGCGAAGCCCGCGCCGACGACGATCGCGCCGCCCACCGCGTCCAGCACCCAGTGGTTGCCGGTGGCGACGATGGCCGAGACCGTGAAGAGGGGGTGGAGGAGGCCCAGGGCCTTCATCCACCACTTGGGGGCGACGACCGCGATGACCACGCCGCACCACAGCGACCAGCCGAAGTGCAGGGACGGCATCGCGGCGTACTGGTTGGTCAGGGACGTCAGGGTGCCGTAGTCCGGCTGGGAGAAGTCCTGGACGCCGTGGACCGTGTCGATGATGCCGAGGGTCGGCATCAGGCGGGGCGGGGCCAGGGGGTACAGCCAGAAGCCCACCAGGGCCAGGACGGTGGCGAAGCCGAGGGCCGCGCGGGCCCAGCGGTAGTCGACGGGGTGGCGCCAGCACAGGACGCCGAGGACGGTCAGCGGGACGGCGAAGTGGAAGGACTCGTAGTAGAAGTCGAAGAAGTTCCGCAGCCAGCCGATCTTCACCACGGCGTGGTTGACCGCGTGCTCGATGTCGATGTGCAGGAAGCGCTCGAGGGAGAGGATCTCGTGACCGTGCTGCTCGGCTCGGGCCCGGCCGCCGGAGATGGTGCCGCCCGTCGCCGCGAGGCGTACCTGCTGGTAGGCGGCGTAGGTGACGCGTATGAGGAGCAGTTCGAGGAACAGGTTCGGGCGGGTGAGGACCCGGCGCAGGAAGGGGAGCAGGGGGACCCGTCGGAAGCGGACCGGGACCGGGGGCGCGTACTCCGTCGGGACGGGTGAGGCGTAGTGCTCCGAGGTGCGGGACAGGAACGGCACGACCGTCGCGGCGGCGAGGGCGGCCAGCAGGACGATGTTGTCCCGCAGCGGGTTCAGGGCCGCGATGTGCGGCAGCATCATCGTCGCCGGCAGCGTCATGACGAGGATGACGGCGACCGGCCAGACGTACCGGTCGGAGGCGCGGCGGCCGACCCGGCCGACGACCGCGAGGAGCACCCACAGCAGCTGGTGCTGCCAGGTGGTGGGCGACACGGCTATCGCCGCGCAGCCGGTGATAGCGACGGCGAGCAGGAGCTGGCCGTCGCGGGCGTAGCGCACGGCCCGGCGCAGGCCGAGCACCGCGACCGCCGCGCCCAGCAGCAGGAACAGGCCTATCTCCAGCGGGCCGGTCAGGCCGAGCCGCAGCAGGGCGCCGTGCAGGGACTGGTTGGCGAGGGCATCGGCGCGGCCGCCGAGGCCCACGCCCGCCATGTGGTGGACCCAGTAGGTGTAGGAGTCGTGCGGCATCGCGGCCCAGGCGAGCGCGGTGCACGCGGCGAACGTGACGGCGCCGGAGACGGCGGCCGGCCGGCGCCGGGTGAACCACAGCAGGGGAGCGAAGAGGAGCACCGTGGGCTGCAGCGCGGCCGCGAGGCCGATCAGCGCGCCGCCGGCCCGCTGTCCGCGTACGACGAAGCAGCCGAGCAGCACGAGCAGGACCGGGATGATGCTGGTCTGGCCGAGCCAGAGCGTGTTGCGCACCGGCAGCGACAGCATGAGCAGGCTGATCGCGACGGGCGCGGCCAGCAGGGAGGTGCGGCGGCCGACCGGATCGGGCAGGGCGCGGGCGGCGATCAGGCCCAGGGCGACCACCAGCAGCAGCGTGCCGAAGGTCCATCCCCAGCCGAGCGCCTGCTCGGCTGCCCTGGTCAGCGGCTTGAGCACGAGGCCGCCGAACGGGGTGCCGGTGAACTCCGTCGACTCGTACAGCGACCCCTTGACGTGCAGGACGCCGTTCGGTCCGACCCAGGTCTCCAGGTCGGTGAGCCGGCTGCCACGCGGGGTGCCGAGGACGACGGCCACCTGCCGTATCGCGAGGATCCCGGCGATCAGCCACAGACCCAGGCGGGTCGCGTGCAGGCGGGCCGTGGCCGGGTCCGCCGCCGCTCCGAACGCCGCCGCCGGCCCCCCACTGCGCTCCGCATTCGCCACGCCCTCTCGGCCTCCCGCCCCGTATGTCCCGCGCGCTCCCGCGCCGGGAACCCATTCGCCATTCCCGAGAGGCTCGCACCTCCCCGGAGAAGGACGCGGCTACCCCCGATTCACCTGGCGTCCGCTCGCCTTTTGTCCAGATGACGATAGTGCGCGGAGGGTTCGGTTCCCCGGCCGGGGCGCGAGAAGGATCACAGTGCGGAGCGGGGAATCACGGTCCGTGCGGGGACTAAGTGCCTGCACATCGAACATTTAGGTGCAGTATGCATCGACGTGCGTACGGTGCGTAACGGACACAGACAGTCGTATGGTCGATTTTCGGCCTGCCCAGGTGGGCTACTTTCGGCCCCCGCGTCAGCGCCGCCGCACGGGCCTGGTCTCTGTCCCCGTCGAAAGGCAGGCGAGCGAAGCCTTGTCAGCTGTCACCGTCACCGCGCCACGGTCCGTCTCCCTCACCAAGAGCCGCCACACCACCGTCACCGACCCAGCGCTCGTCCGGCGCGCCGTGAAGGCCGCCGCGCTGGGCAACGCCATGGAGTGGTTCGACTTCGGTGTCTACAGCTACATCGCGGTGACGCTGGGCAAGGTCTTCTTCCCCTCCGGCAACCCGACGGCGCAGTTGCTCTCCACGTTCGGCGCCTTCGCCGCGGCCTTCCTGGTCCGCCCGTTCGGCGGCATGGTCTTCGGCCCGCTGGGCGACCGCATCGGCCGCCAGAAGGTGCTGGCCTTCACCATGATCATGATGGCCGTGGGCACCTTCGCGATCGGCCTGATCCCGTCGTACGCGACGATCGGCGTCGGAGCGCCGCTGCTGCTGCTCGTGGCCCGGCTGGTGCAGGGCTTCTCCACCGGCGGCGAGTACGCGGGGGCGTCCACCTTCATCGCCGAGTTCGCCCCGGACAAGCGTCGCGGCTTCCTCGGCAGCTGGCTGGAGTTCGGCACCCTGGCCGGTTACATCGGCGGCGCGGGCCTGGTCACCCTGATGACGGCCCTGCTGTCCTCGGACCAGATGACCTCCTGGGGCTGGCGGATCCCGTTTCTGATCGCGGGCCCCATGGGCATCATCGGCCTCTACCTGCGGATGCGCCTGGAGGAGACCCCGGCGTTCGCGGCCGAGGCGGAGAAGTGCGAGTCGAACCGCCCGAAGGTGCCGCTGCGCGAGATGATCGTCGGCCAGTGGAAGGCGATGCTGCTGTGCGTGGGCCTGGTGCTGGTCTTCAACGTCACCGACTACATGCTGCTGTCGTACATGCCGAGCTATCTGACCAGCGTGCTCAAGTACGACGAGACGCACGGTCTGGTCGTCGTGCTCGGCGTGATGGCCCTGATGATGATCGTCCAGCCGTTCGCCGGCGCGCTGACCGACCGCGTCGGACGCCGTCCGATGATCGCCGCCGGCTGCGCGGGCTTCCTGTTCCTGTCGATCCCCGCGCTGCTGCTGATCCGCCAGGGCAGCCTGGCGGCGGTCGGCCTGGGCATGGCCGCCCTGGGCCTGCTCCTGGTCAGCTTCACGGCCGCGATGCCGTCCGCCCTGCCGGCGCTGTTCCCGACCCGGGTCCGCTACGGCTCGCTGTCGATCGGCTTCAACGTCTCCGTCTCGCTGTTCGGCGGGACCACCCCGCTGGTGGTCACCGCCCTGATCGGCGCGACCGGCAACCTGATGATGCCCGCCTACTACATGATGGCGGCCTCGCTGATCGGCGGCGTGGCGGTCTGGTTCATGGCGGAGTCCGCGGGCCGGCCGCTGCCGGGGTCGGCGCCGTCGGTGGAGGCGTAAGCCCCCTCCTTCCGGCCGCCCGGCCCACTCGACTTTCCACCGCCGCCTCCGGCTCCTGCCGGGGGCGGCGGTGCCGTTGCGTCCCGAAGACGACTGCCGTCGCAGCCCGGCGGCTGCCGTTGCGTCCCGAAGGCCGCTGCCGTCACGGCCCTCAGGCAGCAGCCCGGACCCACGGGCCGCCCCCGAACGACTGACATTGCCTGACACCACCACCGCACCCGGCTATATTCGTTAGCCCGGCTAGTTAGAGAATCTAACTAGACATACGAAAGGCTTGGTGCATGAGCGACTCGCAGCTGTGGGACGACGTGGACGCCTACTTCACCAGTCTGCTCTCCCCGGAGGACGAATCCCTTCAGGCCGCGCTGCGCGACAGCGACGCGGAGGGGCTGCCGCGCATCAACGTCACCCCGAACCAGGGCAAGCTGCTGCATCTCCTCGCCCAGGTCCAGGGCGCCCACGCCATCCTGGAGATCGGCACGCTCGGCGGCTACAGCACCATCTGGCTGGGCCGCGCGCTGCCCGCCGACGGACTGCTGATCTCCCTCGAGTACGACCCGCGCCACGCCGACGTGGCCCGCCGCAACATCGCGCGCGCCGGTCTGGACCGGGTCGCCGAAGTGCGGGTGGGTCCGGCCCTGGAGTCGCTGCCCCAGCTCGCCGACGAGAACCCGCCGCCCTTCGACCTGGTCTTCATCGACGCCGACAAGGCCAACAACCACCACTACGTCGAGTGGGCCCTGCGCCTGACCCGCACCGGCAGCCTGATCGTCCTGGACAACGTCGTACGCGGCGGCCACGTCACCGACCCCACCAGCACCGATCCGAGCGTGCTCGGCACCCGGGCCGCCCTCGAACTCATCGCCGAGCACCCCAGGCTGGACGGCACGGCGATCCAGACGGTCGGTACCAAGGGCCACGACGGCTTCGCGCTGGCGCGAGTGCTGGAGTGACTGGCCGGAGTGACCTGCCGCCCTTCCGCCATTCGCGCGGCGCTCACGCCTCGTGGAAGAACCCGACGTTGACGCTGCGCGGACTCGTACGGTCCTGCACCACGATCTCGCCGGATCCGCCCCGGGGCAGCGCGACGGTCCCGCCGTAGGCGAGCGGCTGGGTGTGCTCACCGATGGTCAGCCGGACCTCGGACGACGGCTCCGGCTGGGAGCCGCGCAGCCAGGTGACCTGCCAGGTGCCGTCGGCCGCGCACTGGAAGTCCAGGTGGACCCGGGAGACGAACAGCCAGTCCTCGGGCGTCACCAGGCGGCACACGGCCGGGTCCCGGCCCACCCGCAGCGCGGCACCCGGCTCGCTGGGAGCGTCGGCCATGAGCATCCCGGCCGTGGCGCCCGCGTCCGTCCCGGAGACGGAGGCCATGGTCAGTTCGAGCACGTGGGTTCCCCTTGAGACGTCCTTCGCGCGGTGGCCGGATTGCCGTACCGCCGCCGCATGATAAAACGCCCGGGCCTGCCGCGTCCGGCACAATGGACCCATGACCGAGCGAAAGCCACCTGGTGTCGCGTTCGGCTCCTGGGTCGACAAGCAGATCCGCGACGCGCAGGGACGCGGAGAGTTCGACCGCCTGCCGGGCGCGGGAAAGCCGCTGCCGGACGACATGACGTACGACGAGCTGTGGTGGGTCAAACGGAAGATGGCCCGCGAGGGCCTGTCCTACCTGCCGCCGTCGCTCGCACTGCGCAAGCAGGCAGAGGACGCGCTCGCGGCGGCCCTCGCGGCCCCCTCGGAACGGATCGTCCGCGCCGTCATCGCGGACATCAACACCAAGATCCTCGACATGATGCTGAAACCCCCACCGGGCCCACCCCTGGGCCTGAAGCGGTACGACGTCGAGGAGATCGTCCAGGAGTGGCGAAGGCGACGGGGGACGGCCGAGTAGACCCTGACGCCCGACCGGCCTCCCGGCCCCGTGGCACGTGGGGCGTTCGGTGCGCGCTTTAACCGGTTGCGCCCGCCGCCCTCCTCGTCCCCACAATGTCGGTCGTGACCTGGACCATCGCACCCGAGCCCTTCAACTCCCCCGTGGCTGCGGCGCTGTGGCGCGCGTACTACACGGAGGTCAGCGACCGCTGGTACCTGCTGCACGAGGGGCGCCGCACCGACCCCGACGAGCTGGAGCGGGAGATCGCCGCCACCACGGGCGCCGAACTCGCCCCGCCCACCGGGCAGTTGCTCCTCGCCCGGTACGACGGCACCCCGGCCGGCACCGCCGGCATACGGCTGCTGGACGCGGAGCGGGCCGAACTCACCCGGGTGTTCCTGCGCGAGGAGATGCGGGGCAAGGGCGGCGCCGCCCTCCTGGTCACCGCGGCCGAGGACGCCGCCCGCGCGCTCGGCGCCCGGCGGATGATCCTGGACACCCGCAGCGACCTCGCGGAGGCCCGCGCCCTGTACGCCCGGCTCGGCTACACGGAGAACGGACGACACAACGACGATCCGTACGCCGAGCACTGGTTCGGCAAAGCCCTGCGCTGAGGACCCCGGCGGGTGACCGAGCGCCCAGCCCCGTGGCCGAGAACCCCGGCGGGTGACCGTGCGCCCTGGCCGGTGGCTGAGCGCCCAGGCCGGTGGCTGCCGGCCACGGCCGGGGTCGGCGGTCACCGGCCGCCGTCTCACATCGGGCGGGGAGCCGGCCGCCGGTCGTCGTGCGGCCGCTCCCGGTCCGGCCGCTCCCGGTCGGACCCGCACAACTCCCCCGTCAGCTCCTTCACCAGCTGCACCAGGTCGGTCGGCCGGGCCGGCCCCCACCAGTCGCCGAGCAGCCCGGCGAGCGACTCCTCCCGGGCGTGCGCCAGACGCTCGGCGGCCTCCAGGCCTCCCTCGGTCAGTACGAGGTCCACGCCGTGACGCTCGCCCAGGTGCCGTTCCTCGACCTGGCGGGTGGCCCCGATGATCACGCTCAGCGGGATGGTGGTGCGCTCGGCCAGCAGGGCGGGCTCCACCCAGCCGTACTTCTTGATCCGCAGCACCAGCCAGCTCGCCGCGGGGTCGAGGTCGCAGCCCGCGCGCTCGGTGATCTCCCGGTAGATCTCGCGCCGCCCCTCGCGGGTGCCCAGCACGGACAGCGCCCGGCACACCTCGTCGTACGAGGACCGCTCGACCGGGTTGGTCGCGTACGTCTCCGTCACGTCGGGGGCCGTGACCGAGCCGCGCAGCCGGTCCTCCTTCAGGAACCAGGCCAGCACGAAGCCGAGGAGGGCGACCGGGGCGGCGTAGAGGAAGACGTCGGTGATCGCGGACGCGTACGCGTGCAGGGCCGCCGGGCGCAGCGTGGCCGGCAGGGCGGCGATGCCGCGCGGATCGGACTTCAGCGTGTTCGCCGACACCCCCGGCGGCAGCGGCACGCCGGTGAAGGCGGCGGTCAGTTTCTCGCCGAGGCGGCCGGCGAAGACCGTGCCGAAGATGGCCACGCCGAAGGAGGCGCCGATGGAGCGGAAGAAGGTGGCGCCGGAAGTGGCGACGCCCAGGTCCTTGTAGCTGACGGCGTTCTGCACGATGAGGACGAGCACCTGCATGACCAGACCGAGGCCCACGCCGAAGACGAAGAAGCAGGCGCTCATCACGGCCGTCGAGCTGTGCTCGTCGAGCTGGTGCAGCAGGAGCAGGCCGATCGCGGTGACGGCGGTGCCCACGACGGGGAACACCTTCCAGCGGCCGGTGCGGCTGACGATCTGCCCGGAACCGGTGGAGGCCGACAGCATGCCGACCACCATCGGGAGCATGTGCACTCCGGACAGCGTCGGCGAGATGCCCCGGACGACCTGGAGGAACGTCGGCAGGTAGGTCATCGCGCCGAACATGGCGAAGCCGACGATGAAGCTGATGACCGCGGAGAGGGAGAACGTGCGGATGCGGAACAGCTTGAGCGGCAGCACCGGCTCGGCCGCCCTCCCCTCCACGGCCAGGAAGGCGAGGACGAGCACGACGCCGACCACCGCCAAGCCGATGATCTCCGGCGAACCCCAGCCCCAGGTGGTGCCGCCGAGCGAGGCGACCAGCACCAGGCAGGTGGCGACCGAGGCGATGAGGAGGGTGCCGAGGTAGTCGATGACGTGCCGCTGCGACCGGTGCGGGATGCGCAGGGCGGCCGCGATCACGGCGAGGGCGACCATGCCGACGGGCAGGTTGACGTAGAACACCCAGCGCCAGCTCAGGTGCTGGGTGAACAGCCCGCCGAGCAGCGGCCCGAGCACGCTGGTCGTGCCGAACACGGCACCGAACAGGCCCTGGTAGCGGCCGCGTTCGCGGGGCGGGACGACATCGCCGACGATCGCCATCGACAGCACCATCAGCCCGCCGCCGCCCAGGCCCTGCAACGCCCGGAACCCGATCAGCTCGGGCATGTTCCGCGCCATGCCGCACAGCGCGGAACCGATCAGGAAGATCACGATCGCGGCCTGGAAGAGCTTCTTGCGCCCGTACTGGTCACCGAGCTTGCCCCACAGCGGAGTAGCGGCAGTCGACGCCAGCAGATACGCCGTGACCACCCAGGACAGATGCTCCAGGCCGCCGAGGTCGCTGACGATGGTGGGCAGTGCGGTCGACACGATGGTCTGGTCGAGCGCGGCCAGCAACATGCCGAGGAGCAGCGCGCCGATCGAGACGAGGACGTTGCCCGGCACCTGCTCGGGCGGGGCCGCGGGGTCGCCGGGCGGGGGTTGGGGGACTTGTGGAGGCCGCGGCGGCCGCGGGGACTGCGACGACGCGGGCATGACCGACGACGGCCGGTCGCCGTCCGGGACGTCGCCCGTCGTCCCCGTCATGCCGGTCCTGCCGTGCCCATCGCCGGCCATGGAGTCCTCCCGACGCTCTCGTGACATCTCCCATCGTCATCGGAGTGTCCCGTTATGGCCTGTTGAGTCCTCCCGGAAGCCGCCATTCCGGGGGGCCTTCAGGGAGAAGGTGTGTGGAGGATCTGCATAATCCTTGGAGTTCGTACGGGAGGGGACCGACGCGTGGAAGAGCGGAAGGGGCATGCCTGCCCCGAATGCGGGGTGCCCCGGGGCACGGACAACACCCCGTCCTGCGCCTGCGGAAGCCGGGCGTCCGACGCTCTCCGCGACGCCCGAACGGCCGAAGCCGCGGCGGCGGAGGACTTCAATCCACTGCGGATTCGGCCGTACGTGGACATCGGGGAGACACCGGCGGAGGCCGGCGCGCTGACCGGGAGCGGCGCCCTGACGGGTGACGGCACCCCGACGGAGGGCGGCGCCCTGGTAGGGAGCGGCCCGCTGAGTGGGGGCGGCGCGCCGGCAGGGAGCGTCCCGGCAGGGGGCACCACCATGCCGGGGGGCGCCCCGGCTGGGGACGGCGGCCCAGCAGGGAACGGCGGGGCCGCCGGATCCGTCGGAGACGCCCGGGTTGCTGGAGCCACCGGAGACCTCAAGGCCGCTGGAGTCACCGGCGATGCCAGGGCCGCCCAAGCCGCGGGAGCCACCGGGGCTTCCGGAGTCATCGGACCCGTTGGGGCCGCCGAGACCGCAAGGGCCGCCCCTGGGGCCACCGGAGTCGCCGGGGAGGAGTCACGGCCCCCCTCCCCCGCGGAGGCCACGATGGCGCTGCGGGCCATCCCCGCGCAGCCGCCGACCCGCACCATCCCACCCGGCCTGTTCGCACCGCCACCGGGCGAACCGAGCGCGGCCGACGTGAGCCTGTTCGACACGGCGACGAAGGCGGACCCGGCGGCCACCCCGGAGCCGATCGCCGGCACGGAGGGCCCCAAGAGCCGGGAGGGCAGCCACCGCGGCGGCCGGCGGACCCGCCCCGCCGTCGTACTCGCCGCGTGCGCGGTCGTGGTCACGATCGTGGCCGGCGCCGGGTTCGCGAGCGGGCTGTTCTCCTACGAGTCGCCGGAGCGGGACCATGCCTCCCGCCAGGTACGGGAGAGCGTGCCGGACGCGTGGGTGGAGACACCCACGGGCTCCGCGCCGACGGCCGCCGCACCGTCGTACGCGTCGTCGACGCCGACGACGGCGAGCGAGTCGCCATCGCCCGGCGCGAACGCCTCACCGTCCGCGTCGGCCTCGGAGTCGGCGACGGCGGAGCCGTCGCCGTCCGGATCGCAGGAGGGTGACGTCACCGGCACGGGGTCGGAGCCGGCCGGGCCGACGCAGACCCCGACGACGATGCGCGCCAGCGCCCCGGCGGCCCCCGCCCCGGTACTGCGCCGCGGCGACCAGGGCTCCGAGGTGACGGAACTCCAGTTGCGGCTCGCCCAGTTGTTCCTCTACCCGGGGAAGGCGGACGGCGTCTTCGGCCGCCGGCTGGAGAAGTCCGTGCGCGCGTACCAGTGGTCCCGCGGTATCGACGCCGACGAACTCGGGGTGTACGGACCGGCGACGAGGGCGCGCCTGGAGTCGGAGACGACGGCGCCCTGAGCCGGGGGCCGGGGGGCCGGGTTGCTGTCAGGCTGATGCCGGCACCCGCGCATGACCCGCGTGGGAACCGGCGCCCCCGGGCGTCCGGGTGCCGCCGCTAGGCCACGTGCAGCCGGACGTTCCCGTCGCCCACGGCCTCGACCCGTACCCGGGTCAGGTCCGGGACGACCGCGTCCGGCCGGTGGAACCCGGCGCGCGGGCCGACGCCGATCACCCGCATGCCCGCGGCGCGGCCGGCCGCGATCCCCGCTCCGGAGTCCTCGAAGACGACGCAGTCGGCCGGCGCGACACCCAGTTCGGCGGCGCCCTTCAGGAAGCCCTCGGGGTCGGGCTTGCTCGCCCCGACGGACTCGGCGGTGACGCGCACGTCGGGCAGGGACAGGCCGGCGGCGGCCATCCGGGCCGTGGACAGGGCCACGTCGGCCGAGGTCACGAGGGCGTGCGGCACCTCGCGCAGCCCCGCGAGGAACTCCGCCGCCCCGGGGATCGGGATCACGCCGTCCATGTCCGAGGTCTCCTCGGCGAGCATGCGCGCGTTGTCGGCGAGGTTCTGCTCCTTGGGCCGGTCCGGCAGCAGCAGCGCCATCGAGGCGTGCCCCTGGCGGCCGTGGACGACCTTCATCACCTCGTCACCGTCCAGCCCGTGGCGGTCGGCCCAGCGGCGCCAGATCCGCTCGACGACGGCGTCGGAATTGACGAGGGTGCCGTCCATGTCCAGCAGGAGGGCGCGGGCGGTGAACACGGCGGTGGCCGTCATCGGCAACTCCAAGACACAGCGAAGGGGGGCGTGGGAGCACGCCCCCGAAGAAACAAGGCGGCCCCGTCCACCGGTCAGGGAAAGCGGACGGGAGCCACTTTGTTTCTCCACGGTACAAAACATCCGGGCATCTGGCCACCGCACCCCGGAGCCGGGGACGGAGCGGCCGAGCAAAGAGGGGCGCAGGGGCGAAGCCCCCGCGGGGTCTGGGGCGGAGCCCCAGGCCGGGACCCTCACCCCACCGAGACGGGCGGGCGGGTGGGCAAATCGAGCCCGCAGAGGGCAGCACCCCCACCTGACTCCGGGGCGGAGCCCCCGTCACGCCACCGCCTCCCACAGGCTCCACACCCCCAGCCCCGCCATCAGCAACGCCGCAACCTTCGTGATCAACGCCAGCGGCACCCGCCGCATCAACGCCTTGCCGCCCACGATGCCCAGCCCCGCCACCGCCCACAGCGCCAGCACCGCCCCCAGCCCCACCGACAGCGGATCGTCGTAACGAGCAGCAAGGTTCGCCGTCATGATCTGCGTGAGGTCACCGAACTCCGCGACCAGGATGAGCATGAACCCCGCCCCCGCGACCTTCCAGAAGGACTGGCCCTCGGGCCGCCGGACGTCCTCCTCACCGTCGCCCTTCTTCAGCAGCAGCATGGCCGCGCCACCGAGGAACAGCACGCCCGTCAGTGCGTGCACGATCCGCTGCGGCAGAAGCGTCAGCACGCTGCCGGCCGCCACGGCCAGCACCACGTGCAGCAGAAACGCGGCGGCGACGCCGGCGAAGACGTACGAGGCCCGGTAACGCGTACCGAGGACGAGCCCCGCGAGTGCCGTCTTGTCCGGCAGCTCCGCGAGGAAGACGACGCCGAAGACGAGCGCCAGGACGCTGAAGGTGATCACTGTTCCTCAATCGGTCGGGGCCACCCCGCCGAGAGTGCTGCGACTGGTGCGACAAGACGCCTCGGCAGGGCAGCACACGGTTCAACCCTGCCGTACGGCACGGGCGTGCACTGCTTACCGAAGGTCTCGCTGGCCGACCTCACTCACGAGGTCCGCCTCCGGGCGCCGGCTCAGCCGAGCTGAGCAGTATGTCGACGGTCCGGCGAAGAGCTACTCCCCTTCCGCGCCCCCATCGTACGCGACCGCCCGCGCGGCCCGGCCGGCACCGAGATCCGCATCACAGCGAACAGCGAGTCCAGCCGCACCCCTTGCTGTGTCATGCACACGTCACTAACTTCTCACCGCACACTCACCCGCCCGCAACACTGCGCGGCGAGCATTCCCTCGCTTCCCCTGCTCACACCCAACGCCCCTCACCTCCAAGGGAGTTCGTATGTCCCGCAGGTTCAAGCTCTACGCGCGTCAACGCCTCAGCATAGTCGCGGCGATCACCGGACTCATAGCCTCCATAGGCCTGTTGAACGGCCCGACCGCCTCCGCGGCCCTCCCCACCCCCGTCAGCGCGGCCACCGCCCGCACCTACCTCGCCTCGCTCACCGTCGCGACGCCGAACCACACCGGCTACGACCGCACCCTCTTCCCGCACTGGATCACCATCAGCGGCAAGTGCGACACCCGCGAGACGGTCCTCCAGCGGGACGGCTCGAACGTCGTCACCGACGCCAACTGCGCGGCCACCAGCGGCAACTGGAAGTCGGCGTACGACGGCGTCACCTTCACCGTCTCCTCCAGCCTCGACATCGATCACGTCGTTCCGCTCTCCGAGGCCTGGGACTCCGGCGCGAGCAAGTGGACCACCGCCCAGCGCCAGGCGTTCGCCAACGACCTGACCCGCCCCCAGCTGATCGCCGTGTCGGCCAGCTCCAACCGCTCGAAGGGCGACAAGGACCCGGCGCAGTGGATGCCGACCCAGACGTCGTACCACTGCACCTACGTCCGCGCCTGGGTGCAGGTGAAGTACTACTACAACCTCTCCGTCGACTCGGCCGAGAAGAGCGCGCTCCAGAACTACCTCGCCGCCTGCTGATCCCCGGCCCTCCCCATCCGCCTCCGTCGCCCCGTACCGCCGCCGTGCCGTACGGGGCGGCGGAGGCCGGCCGGACAGCCGCCGAGGCCTCGGTAATCACATCAACCCCAGTGAAACTTCTGTCACACTTCCGGCGTACGCTGTATGGCTGTTCAAGGCCGCTCCTGCCGCTCCCGCACGACACCGCGGCACGGTCCGCGGTTCACGGGGGTGACGGGGGGAGTTCTCGGTGCTGGAGAGTATGGCGAGGGTGGGGTCACTCACCGGCACTCCATGGATCTACGTCATGGTGGCCGCCTCCGTACTGCTGGATGTGTTCCTGCCGGTGCTGCCCAGCGGCGTGCTGATAGTGACGGCCGCCACGGCGGCGGCCGCGGGCACCGGCGCGGCGACCGGGCACGTCCCGCAGAACGTGCCCGACATCCTGGCCCTGACCCTGTGCGCGGCCACGGCGTCCGTACTGGGTGACCTCGTCGCCTACCGTCTGGCCCGGCACGGCGGGGAGCGTCTGGACCGTGCGATCTCCCGCTCCCGGCGGCTGAGCAGGGCGCAGGAACGGCTCGGCGCGGCCCTGTCCCGGGGCGGCGGCGCGCTGGTCGTCCTCGCCCGCTTCGCCCCGGCCGGCCGCTCGGTGGTCTCCTTCAGCGCCGGAGCGGCACACCGCCGGATCCGGGAGTTCCTGCCCTGGTCCGCGCTGGCGGGCCTGTCCTGGGCCACCTACAGCGTGGCCCTCGGCTACTTCGGCACCCGCTGGCTGGGCGCCGCCTGGCTGGCGACCTGCGTGTCGGTGGCGGCGCTCTTCGCGGCGGGCGCGGGAGCGGCGTACCTGATGCGGCGCCCGCTGAAGCCGGCGGAGGCGTCGTAGGAGAAGGCCGGCGACGGGCGCCCCGCACCCGGCGCTCACCGTCACCCGCCACCCGGCCGCCGTCCCGGCCGTCACCCGGCCCTGGACGCCGCCTGCCCCCGCACTTCCAGCCCCGCCAGCAGCTCCTGCGTGGCCTGCGCGATCACGTCGACCGCCCGGTCGAAGACCTCCTGGTTGTGCGCGGCGGGTGCCCGGAACCCCGAGACCTTCCGCACGTACTGCAACGCGGCCGCCCGTATCTCCTCCTCGGTCGCCTCCTCGGGCAACGCGGGTGGACGCAGTGTCTTGATGCTCCGGCACATGCCCCCAGTGTCAGCACGCCCCGCACCCACCGCGCAAGCGCCCTGCCGCACCATCCTCAGGCGGCGACCTGGCCGAGGGCCGGCATCACGCGGAGCAGCACACCCAGCAGCGCCGACCCGATCGCGGCGACCCGCGCGCCTCCGCGCGGGTGCGGCATCCCGCCGACGGTCCCCAGGGCCACCACGGGCACGACGCCCTGCGCCACCACCACCTGCACGTCCCCGTACCGGAGCGGCCCGACCGCACCGTCCTCCATGGCCGAGACGGCACGGACCGTGCCCCGGCGCCGACATCCGCGTTGCTACTCAAGAGCTCCTGCTCAAAAGCCGCTCCCGCCACCCGGGGCGAACTCGAACACATGAACCCCCCGCATTGCGGTCGCGCGCCAAATTCGAACAGGCGTAGCATTGCGGCGTGGCTACGCGCTATGACTTCCCGAGTGACCTCCTCGCCGGTCAGGAGGAGCTGCACCAAATCCGGGCCGAGCTGTCGGCCCTGCTCAAGCGGCTGCCCTGGTCGGTCGAGCCGCTGGACGGGTTCAGCGACGACGGCGGCTGGCGCAAGGTGGAGCGGCCGGCCTCACCGGGCTGGACACCCGACGAGCAGGCCGCGGTCGAAAAGCTCCGCCGCCGCGAGCACGAACTCGCGGTGTTCGTCAGCACCCACCGCTACTGGTCGGAACTACCCGGCCCGGACTGCGTCACCGCCCGCAGCCACCTGAAACACACCCACGAGCCCCCGGACGAGACCCCGCCCTCGACCGCCTGAACCACGGCACGCTCCTGGAAGTGACATGGGACGCCGAGGGCCGGACAACGGGTTTGCGGGACGGCTCCCCCGGCAAGGTAGGCTGTCCACTCGTCCGGGTGCGTAGCTCAGGGGTAGAGCGCCTGCCTTACAAGCAGGATGTCGGCGGTTCGAAACCGTCCGCGCCCACCGGTTGCAGTGCAGTACGACGAAGGCCCAGGTCCACGGGTGACACCCGGAGATCTGGGTCTTCGTCGTGTCAACGGACCCGGTGCTGCGGGGGTTTACCCCACCCCCCGTCCGGTAGCCCGCCGGATTCTCCGTGGCGGGGGTTCTTTCTACGGTCTTCACAGTGCCGTGGGGGCTCGTCGTCCGTCGTCAGGGGGAGATCGTCATGTCCCGTTCCGTGCCCGCTCGTGTCGCCGCCGTCGCCGGTGTCGTCGTGGTCCTGGTCGCCACGGCCACGGCCTGTGGGGGCTCCGCCGAGGACGACACCAGCCCCGACCGGCGCTCCTTCGCCCTGCACGGGAACACCCTGACCGTCGACTCGGACGACTCGGCGCTGGAGATCGTCGCCGCCGGTTCGGCGAAGGCGGGGACCGTGGGGGTCACCCGCTGGTTCCGTGGGTCCGTGCTGGTCGGGGACGATCCGAGGGTCACCTGGTCCATGAAGGACGACCGGCTGGTGCTGCGGATGAAGTGCTCGGGGGTCGTCGCCGACTGCTCGGCCAAGCACCGGATCGAGGTCCCGGGCGGGATCGCCGTGAAGGTCGAGGACCGCGACGGCAGCGTGCGTGCGCGCGGTTTCAAGGACGCGCTGAGCATCCGTACCGGCGACGGATCCGTGCATGTGACCGACTCCACCGGGCCCCTGGAGCTGCGCTCCGGCGACGGGACCGTACGGGCGGAGGTCTCCTCGCGCCGGGTGCGGGCCACCACCGGCGACGGCTCGGTCCGCCTCGAACTGGCCGCCGTGCCGGACCGGGTGGAGACGAGTTCCGGGGACGGCTCCGTCAGCCTGGTGCTGCCGCACGCCGCGTACCGGGTGACGACGAAGACCGGCGACGGCTCGGTGGACGTCTCCGTGCCCCGGGACGACGCCAGCTCTCACGTGGTGTCCGCGACCACCGGCGACGGAAGGATCACACTTCGTACGGCTGACTGACCGGCCCGTGTGTTCGTCCGCCGCGAATGGGAGAATGACCACACGCATGGCGGACGACAGGAGAGGGATGTGACGGCGACACCGGCGCCCCCCGTACAGCCGCACTCGCCGTATGCACGGCCCCGGCCTCGGAGCGCATGTCCGAGCCCGGCGCGCGCCTCGGCCGCCCGCGACGTCCGTGACGTCCTCGTACTGATGGGCCTGCCGGTGTTCGCCCTGCTCGCGCTGCCGGCCGCCTTCGCGGGCGGCGGCACCCGGCGCTGGTTCGGCGGACGGGCCGAGACCCAGCGGGTCGAGGCGCAGGCCGCCAAGGACGCCGCCGCGGCCGCCTTCTACGAGCTGGACAGCGCCCAGCGCGACCTGCGGATCTCGATCGAGACGATCACGGCCGTCGACGACTCCCCGGACGCCCGCCGCGCGATCGCCGACTTCGAGGCGCTGGGCCGGCGCATCGACGAGGTCAGTCAGCGTTACATCCAGGCCGTCGACGCCCAGGACCTGGACCGCGACGACCTGGAGGCCTCCGTCGCCTCCCGGGCGCGTGTCGACCTGACCGCCGCCAAGGACGAACTGCTGGGCGTCAAAAGGGACCTGGACCGTTTCGGCCGTGGTCTCGGGCCGCTGCTCGGCAAGGCGGAGACCCAACTGGCACGGGTGGCGCCCGCCGTGGAGCGCGCCCGGCAGGCCCTGAGCGCCGCCGCCGGCGCGCTGGACGACGTCCGCGGCTCCGGGCTCGGGGCGGACGACCTGGCCGCCCGGCTCGCCGCGCTCTCCCCCGAGCTGACCAGGCTCAACCAGGGCGCGGGGCAGCACGGCGTGCAGCCGACGCTGGAGCGCGCCGAGCGGGTGGCGCGAGAGGCGGAGGCGATCCGGGCTGACGCGGTGCGGCTGCCGGAGCAGGCCGCCGAGATCGATCACCGGCTGGTGTCGCTGCGCACCCGGGCGCAGGCGCTGAGTACGCGCGCCGGGCAGGTGGAGCCGGTGCTCAGCGAGCTGCGGCGGCGGTTCACGGTCGCCTGCTGGCAGGACCTGCAGCAGGTGCCGGAGCAGGCCGCCGGGAGTGTGCGGGAGGCGGAGGCGAAGCTGCGGGAGGCGCAGTCCGCGCGGGACGCCCAGCGCTGGCCGGACGCGACGGCGCTGCTGTCGACGGTGCGGGCGCTGCTGAACACCACCGACGAGGCGGTGTCGGCCGCCGGGGACCGGCTGCGGCGGCTGAATTCGGTGCAGAAGGACCCGCAGGCGGAGGTCGAGCGGACCCGGTTCGCGATCCGGGACGCGCAGCGGCTGGCCATGTCGGGCCGTACGACGCCGGATCCGCGGCACGCCCGCCCGCTGGACGACTCGGTGGGTCGGCTGGAGCGGGCGGTGGCCTCGCTGGAGGGCCGCCATCCCGACTACTGGCACTTCCTGACGGAGACCGAGGCGGTCCGGCAGACGGTGGCCGCGGTGGTGTCCCGGATCCGCGAGGAGCGGGGAGCCGGCCACTGACGGCCCGCTCCCCGCTCCCGGAAGGCACCGCTCAGGTCCGGTAGGCGTAGTAGTACGCGTCCGGGTAGGAGGCGATGATGCTCGCCACCGACCTGTTGTAGGTGTTGGTGGAGTGGTACGACAGGTACGGCACGCCCTGCGCGGTGCGGGACGTGACGATCATGGAGTGGTCCTTGGACCCGTCCCGGTTGAAGTCCACCTGGAGCACGTCGCCGATGTCCATCTGGTAGACGTTGGCGAGGCTGGTGACCCGCTTGGAGGACAGGGCGAACCAGGAGAACTCGTTGACGCCGACGAACGAGTCCGACTGGATCTCGGAGTTCCCGAACCACTTGTGGAAGTCGTACGTGTAGCCGGGTTCGTGCTTCCAGCCGCCCGCCTTGAGGGACTGGCTGACGAAGTTGGTGCAGTCGCCGCCGGCTCCCGCCCCGTTGAAGTCGGGGTAGTCGGGGTTGTAGTTGTTCCAGTACTTCGTCGCGTACGCCGTCATGGCCTTGTAGTCGTAGGCGCCACCGGAGAGTTTCTTCGGCGCGGCGGGCGGGTTCACGGTGATGGCCGCGCGGGGGGCCGAGGGCGGGTTGCCGTCGTCGGCGACGGTGGCGGCCGTGGTGGAGGCAGCCGGGGCCGCGGTGGTCGGAGCCGCGGTGGTCGGAGCCTGGGTGGTCTGAGCCGCGGTGGGCGCCTTGGTCGAGGCCTTCGCGGTCGGTGCCGTGGTCGACGGCTTCGCGGTGGGCGGCGTGACGACGGGCGGTGCGGCGATCTGGTTGACGGCGACGCCGTCGTCCGTGTCGTGGATGCCGGTCAGCTGCCAGTTGCCCTGCTGGTCGGCCCGGAAGGTCAGCTCGTGGTGGGCCTGGAAGCCGGTGGTCTTCGGCTCGTTGCCGCGGATCTTCCGGTACGTCAGAGTCGTGGTCTCGGTGACGGCGACCTTGGCGTCGCGGCCCTGCACCTGGGTGGCGTCCAGCGACACGCTGGTCTTGGCGGCGCTGTACTTCTCGCCCAGCTTCGCGAGCCGCGCCTTACGGCCGCGCAGTTGGTCCAGGGCGGAGGTCTCCTCGCGCGACTGCGTGCCGGACAGGCGGACCTTGCCGGAGAAGCCGGACGTCAGCCGGTGGTGGCGTCCCTTGCTTCCCGGGGCGTCGTCCACCAGGGCTTGGGTGCGGTCGGTGAAGACCGCGTCGGCCAGCTTCTGGAAGGTGGCCTTGGTGGCCGCGTCCACCGTCGGGTCGTCGGTGACCGCCGCGCCCGCGCTCCAGTTGGGCACCAGCGCCACGCCGGCGACGACCGAGGCGGCCGCCGCCGAGACTATGGTGGCGCGACGCCGTTTACGGCTTAATTTTCTTGATTTCAATGGTGTTCCCCTCTACGCCGGTAGACCTACCGGGCGACGGCATCTTCGCATGCGGTGTGGAGCTGCTGTGAAGTGGGGTCCACAAGCGGAACTCCCCATTTCTACACGTCAGTTGGCCACTGAGGACCAGTCGGGGGACTGGGCCGGGTCCAGGGCGCGCAGCCGTTGCAGCGTCTCCGGTTTCTGGACGTCCAGCCAGTCGGCGAGCTCCCGGAACGAGACGCACTTGACGTCCTTCTTGGTGCAGATGTTCTTGACGACCTGGTCGATGGCCTTCATGTAGATGCCGCCGTTCCAGTCCTCGAAGTGGTTGCCGACGAACAGGGGCGCCCGGCTGCCGTAGTAGACGCGGTTGAATCCGGCCAGGTAGGAGTCGACGGTCTGCTGCTCCCACTGCGGGAAGTTGGCCGGATCGCCCTGGGTCTCGCCGTTGGACTGGTTGTAGAGGAAGTTGAAGTCCATCGACAGGCCCTGGTACTTGCCGTCCTCGTAGGGGAGCATCTGGAGCGGGAAGTCCCAGATGCCCTCCTTCTTCGACGGCCAGATCTGGAAGTCGCCGGGCGAACTGGCGTCGTAGCGCCAGCCGTAGTCCTTGATGGCCTTCAGCAGGTTGGGCTGTCCCTCCAGGCAGGGCGCGCGTCCGCCGGTGATCTCCTTCCTGAAGTCGAAGGGCAGCGGCGGGACGTCGGTGAGGCCGCTGTTGGTCTTCCACTTCTCCGCGAAGGAGTAGAACTGGTCGATCTCGCTCTTCCACTCCTCGACGCTCCAGTCGCCGCCGCCCTTGGCGCCGCAGAAGTGGCCGTTGAAGTGGGTGCCGATCTCGTTGCCGTCCTCGTACGCCTTGCGGAGCTGCTCCAGGGTGGTGCCGATGTGGTCCACGGTGGCGTAGTCGATGGCGGCGGCGCCCGCCGAGTGCTGAGGCGGGTGGTAGAGGTCCTTCTTGGCCTTGGGCAGCAGGTAGATGCCCGTGAGGAAGAAGGTCATGTGGGCGTCGTACTCCTTGGCCAGCTCCCGGTAGTGCGAGAACAGGCGGTCGTCGCCCTCCAGGGCGCCGTCCCAGGAGAAGACCACGAACTGCGGTGGCGTCTCGCCGGGTTTGAGCGGTTTCGGCTTCCACTCGGCCTGCTGCGGGCCGGTGTAGGAGGTGGAGCCGTCGCCGAGCACCCGGACCTTGCCGTCCCACTCGGGCTCCTCGGCCGCACCGGACGGGGAACCGACGTCCTCGGGGCCGCCCCTGGAGCCGCCCCTGGAGCCGCCCTTGGAGCCGGCTTTGGCGTCCTCTCTCTTGGATCCCGCGGACGCGGTCGGCGCGGTCGAGTCGGCACGGGTCAGCGTCAGGAACCCCGCCACCACGGAGGCGACGACCAGCAGGGCGGCCAGGGTCAGGAACTCGGGGCGGGTGGCGCGGCGGGGTGCACGGGCCTTGCGTCGACGGCCGGTTGACTTCATGGGGGGGCTCAATCTGCGAGGGGGGTGGTGGGGGGTGGGTGCGGCCGGGCCGCCGGGTTCAGCCGAGTCGGTTCATGGCACCGGCCCAGATCCCGTAGGGAACGCTGTCGGCCGGGGTGCCGGCGACTCCTTCCAGCGGCAGCGGTTCGAGGCTCTTGGCCAGGTCCATGCGGTAGACGACGACCGCCGTGGACACCGACCCGGCGGTGCCCACGTACCAGGCGGCGGTGTCGTCCTCGGTGGTGCCGGCCTTGCCCGCGACCGGGGCCGTGCCGGACGCCGCGTCCGGGTGGGCGGTGCGGAAGGAGTCGCCGAGCGCCTCGGTGACCGCCTCGGCCACGTCCTGGCCGACCGCGCGCCGCGTGGCCGGGGTGTCCAGCCGGACGGAGGAGCCGTTGCGGGTGATGCGACGCACCGAGTACGGCTCGGTGTGTGTGCCCTTGGCGGCGAAGGTGGCGTAGCCGCCGGCCATCCGGATCGCGCTCGGGGTGGCGCTGCCCAGGGACAGCGCGGGCACCTGCGGTCCCATGCTGGAGGGCAGCAGTCCGGCCGCCTGGGCGGTCTGCTTGACCCGGTCAAGGCCTGTGTCCATGCCGAGTTGCATGAAGGGCGTGTTCACGGAGTTCGCGAGTGCCTGGTGCAGGCTGATCCGCCCCCAGGACTTCTTGTCGTCGTTGTGGGCGGACACCTTCTTTCCGCTGCGGTCCCAGTAGGGGCCCTCGGGGGTGGTGACGGGCACGTCGTCGTCGCCGTCGTAGAGAGTCTGGGGGGTGACCCGCTCCCGGGGGACGTCACGCCGCTTGGTGACGCCGTGCTCGAGTCCGGCCGCGTAGACGAACGGCAGGAAGGCCGAACCGGCCGGGACGGTGGAGGCGTTGGACTCGTTGTAGCCCTGGGTGCGGTGGTCGGGGCCGCCGTGGACGGCGAGGATGCGGCCGTCGGCGGCCACGGAGGCGGCACCGTAGTGCACGGTCCCGGCCGGGCCGGGGGTGGTCTTCCGCGCCTTCTTGCGGGCCTTGGTGACCGCGTCGGTCAGTGCGCTCTCCCGCTTGCGGTCGAAGGTGGTGTAGATCTGGTAGCCGCCCAGGTCGAACTCCTGGTCGGTGATGTGCGCGGTCTTCCTGGCGTACTGCGAGGCCAGTTCGACCAGGTAGTCGCTCTGCTGACCGGTGTCGTAGAGCGGGTTGCGCTTGAGCGGCTCGGGGAACGTGCGGTACGTGGCGCGTTCGCCTCGCGACAGCTTGCCGATCTTGACCATGCGGTCGAGGGTCCAGATCCAGCGCTCCACGGCACGGCTGTGGTTGGCCGGGCTCAGGGTGGGGTCGTAGAGCCCGGCGCCCTTGAGCAGGGAGGCGAGGAAGGCGGCCTCGCTCGCGTTGAGGTCGCCGACGTCCTTGCCGTAGTAGGCCTGGGCGGCGCGCTGGATGCCGTAGGTGCCGCGGCCGAACCAGCTGGTGTTGAGGTAGCCCTCGAGGATCTTGTCCTTGCTCATCCGGTTGTCCAGCTTGAGCGCGATCATCGCCTCGGTGAACTTGCGGCTGACGGACTGGTCCTGGGAGAGGTAGACGTTCTTGACGTACTGCTGGGTGATGGTGGAGCCGCCCTGGGTGTCGCCCTTGCCGACGGTGCGCCACAGGGCCCGGCTGATGCCCGTGAAGGAGATGCCGGGGTCGCTGTAGAAGCTCTCGTTCTCGGCCGCGAGCACCGCCCAGCGGACGTCCTCGGGGATGTCCTTCAGCGGCATCGCCTGGCGCTGCACCCAGCCGGTACGGGCCATGGGGGTGCCGTCGGACCAGAAGTAGACGTTGTCCTGCTGGGTGGCGTAGGTGTTCAGGTTCCGCGGAATGTCGGTCGTGGCGTAGGCGATGGCCAGGAGGAAGGTGCTCAGGCCCAGGGCCGAGAGCGTGGCGCCGAGCCACTGCTTCCAGGAGGGGAGCCAGCGCCGCCAGCCGGTGCGGCCGGGGCGCGGGTAGACCGGTTTCAGTTTCCGCGCGTACGGCGCGGCCACCGCGACGAGGGGGGCGAGGCGCCGGGTCAGGGCCGGGGGGAGCGTGGGGCCGGTGCGCGGCTTGCGGCGGTCGGCGCGCCGCCGGGGCGGACCGTCGGGCGGGTCGGACGGAGCAGAGGGGCCGGGCGGGTCGGGCTGCGTCTGTAAGGCGCGTAACTGCATCGTCTCGTGCGGCTGCGCGCTCGCGTGCCCGCCGCGGAGGGTGTCGACCTTCAGCTGCATGGTCTCGTCCGCTCGGCGCAGTGCGTCGACCTTGAGCTGGATCGTTTCCTCCGTACACACCGACCGGTCGGTCCGCGACCGGCCCGGTGATCCGGCCTCGGCGCGGCTCCCGCTGGTCCGGCGGTCCTCCTCCGGAAGGCCGTCCCCCCGTCCTGCCTCCGTCACGACTGCGTCCTCCTCCGCACGTTCGTATTGCTCGCGCGGGTCGACACAGTCACCGCAACTGCGGCTGCCCTCCCCCTTGTTCGCAGCCGCCACGCGGCCCTCGCGGCGCTACAAAATTATCAGCCGTCTTTTCAATTCCTCCGCACAAGAACTGGACAGAAACCAAGACATAAGAAACACGAAGGGCTGTGCGTCCGGTCACGCCCGTTAATCTGGGCGCATGCCTCGCTACGAGTACCGCTGCCGGAGCTGCGGCGACACCTTCGAACTGAGTCGTCCCATGGCGGAGTCGTCCGCCCCGGCGAGCTGCCCCGCCGGGCACGACGACACGGTCAAGCTGCTGTCCACGGTCGCGGTGGGCGGCTCGGCGGCCGCCCCGGCACCCGCGCCGCGGTCCGGCTCGGGCGGCGGCGGGTGCTGCGGCGGAGGCTGCTGCGGCTGACGCTCCTGCCGGCTGCCGCGGCCGGCGCTCCTACCGGGGCGCCCGGGCCGCCCTGAGGAACTCCCGCACGATCCGCTCCCCGGCGAGCACTCCGCGCTCGGGCAGGGCGGCGATGCCGGGTGCCGTCCAGCCGGTGTCGGCCAGCTCGCCGTGTCCGGGCCGCCAGCCGCGGTCCACGGCCTGCAGCAGGTCGGCGTCCAGCAGCGAGTCGCCGGCGCCGAGAACGAGGTCGGCGCCGGTGCGTCGGGCCACCTCGCGGACGGCGGCGCTCTTGGTCAGCGGCTTGGGGACGGCGTAGAGCTTGCGGCCCTGCAAGGAGACCGTCCAGCCGCGGCCGGCCGCCCACGCGGCCAGCTCCTTCACCCACTCCTCGGGCAGCAGCTCGCGCTCCACCACGAGGTAGGCGAACAGGTCCTCGGCGACGCGGTGCTTGCGCACCCAGGCCGGGTCGGCGGTGCGCAGCAGGTGCTCCTGGACCTCCGCGAGCGACGCGCACTCGTCGGCCAGCCGCGCGAGCACCCGCCGGTGCCAGTCGCCGTCCGAAACGCCGTCCACCAGCAGATGGCCGCCGTTGGCGCAGATGGCGTACGTCGGGGCCGGGCCCGGCAGGTTGATGCGCAGGTACTGCTTGCGGGTGCGGGTCGTGGCGGGCACGAACACCGCCGTGTCGGCGAGATCGGTGAGCAGCTGGGCGGCCGTCTCGGTCAGGTACGACAGCGGCCTGCTCTCGTGCACCTCCACGCACAGCAGCCTCGGCGCCCGCGCGTCCGGCATGGTCAGCGCCAGGGCGGCGGCGGAGTAGATGAGCGTACGGTCGAGATCGCTCGCCACCAGGACCGGCATCAGCGGGTCACCGCCCTGCCGTCGGCGCCGGTCGCCCCGCGCGTGTACCGGGGGTGGATCAATCCCACGCAGCTGTACGGCAGATCGCCCACCTCCTCGACCGGGACCCCGCGCTGCCCGGCCAGCAGCCGTACGTGGTCCAGGTCGGCGCCGGCGCCGGCCCGCGCCAGGATCTTCCACGGCACCCGGCGCAGCAGCACGCGGGTGGTCTCGCCGACGCCGGGCTTGACCAGGTTCACGTCGTCGATGCCGTACTCCTCGCTGATGCGCTCGACCGCCGCCCAGCCCTCCCAGGTGGGGGTGCGATCGGTGGACAGCAGTTCCTTGGCGGCGGTGTCCACGCTGTCGGCGACCTCGGGGAAGCACTGGGAGACGGCGTCGAGGAAGACGTTCGACACGTCGGCGCCGGCCAGTTCGCGGTAGAACTTCGCGCCGTGGAAGTCGTGCGGGCCGACCAGGTCCGCGCGCAGCACGGTCCGCGAGATCAGGCCGGACACGGTGGAGTTGAGGCAGGCGGAGGGTATGAGGAAGTCCTCCCGGGTGCCGTACGTCCGCACGCACGAACCGGGGTCGGCCAGCACCGCGATCTCCGGGTCGAACCCGGTGATCCCTTCGCGCTCCTCGAACTCCCTGATCGCCTGCGCCAGTTCGCGGGTGATGGCGCCCTTGCCGGTCCAGCCGTCGACGAAGACGACGTCGCGCGGGTCGTGGTGGGCGGCCAGCCAGCGCAGCGCGTTGGTGTCGATACCGCGGCCACGCACGATCGACACGGCGTAGTGCGGCAGGTCCCGGCCGTGCCGGAACCGGGCCCAGCGCCGCATCAGTACGCCGACGGGTGTGCCGGCGCGGGCCAGCGAGACGAGCACGGGGCCGGGGCCCGAGGTGTCCTCCGTCCCGGCCGGGCTTCTTCGGCGCAGGGGGAGTTCGGCGAGGATCGTCTCGGTGACCACGCCCACGGCCTGGGCGATCCGCGCGGCGGACGCCGTCAGGGCCGTGTGGAACAGCTCCTGGTACTGCTCGCTGGGCTGGTACTCCACCGGCAGCGACTCGGCGTAGTGGGCGCCACCGCTCTGGATCGCCTCCTCGCGCTCCTCCGTCGGCGCCTCCAGCGTCACGTCCGAGAGGTCCTGGAGCAGCCAGCCGACCTCGTCGGGCGCGTACGAGGAGAAGGCGGGGCCGCGGAGGGGCTCGGGCAGCATTGGGGACCTTTCGGGGGCGTGCGGGGGCACGGGGAGGTACGCGGGCACGACCGCGAGCAGGACGTGCGGGGTGTGGGCGGCGAGCCGGGCCAGCAGGCCGGCGGGCGCGTGCAGTTCGGGGGTGTCGGCGGTGGAGTCGACGACGGCGACCACGGCGTCGAAGCCGCCGTCGGCGACGTTGTAGGCGTAGCGCTCGCCGGGGCCGTCGGCCGGGTCGTCGTGCGCCGGGAAGACCAGCCGGGTGCGGATCGCGTAACCGGGGTCGTCCACGGCCAGTACGGGCGAGCGCGTGGTGGTGGAGTACCGCACCTCGGCCTCCACGACCTGCTCCACCTCCCGCGCCAGCCGCAGCGGCGCGTACATCAGCTCCTCGCAGCCGAGCACCAGCACCTGCCGCGCGCCCCGCGGCAACGCCTCGGCGATCCGGGCGGCCATGGCGGGCAGCGCCCGCTCCAGCCGGCCCCGGTGCACCGGCGTGAACCCGTGCCGCCCCCCGTCCGGCACCCCCCGGGGCCACCGCAACTCGACCCGACGAACGCGCCCGGCCCCCCGCTGCCCCGGAACGACGGACGCCTCACACTCGGCAGTACCCTCCACCGCCGAAGCACCGGCTCGGGGCGGCTCCGTCCGGGTCTGTTGGGCTGCTTCGTGGTGTGCGACGAGTTCCCGGCCCCTCTCCAGGACGTCCGCGGGGAGGCGGACCGTGCCGGAGGCGGTGGTCACCAGGGACACCTGGGCGTCGATCTGCTCGGCGAACTGCCGCAGGCGGTCCGCGTCGGACGGGGCCCGCATGTCGACCAGCGCGACCACGACGTACCGCTTGCGCGGATAGCGGGCGTGCAGGTCGCGGATGGTGTTCAGGACCGTGTTGCCGGTGGAGAACTCGTCGTCCACCAGGACCAGCGGGCCGTCGGAGGCCAGCAGGGCGGGGTTCTCCGGCAGCAGGAGGTGGGAGGTGGCGTGCGAGTGGGACTCCTCGAAGCCGCCGGCCGGAGCGACGCCGGGGACCGGGCGGCGCGTGGAGTGGAGGTACGGCGCGGTGCCGAGACCGTCCGCGACCGCGTGGCCGAGGCCCGTCGCGGTCTCCGCGTAGCCCAGGACGACCGCCCGGCCGCAGTGGTCGGCGCCCAGCAGGTCCCGGACCCGGCGGCCCAGGGCGAACCCGTGGCCGTACACGACCGAGGGCGACTGCGGCACGTGCTTGCCGAGCACGTTGGACACGAGCAGGTGCGCCCGCTTGGGGTTGCGGCGCAGCGCGAGCCCCAGCAGGCCCGTCAGGCGGTCGTCGCCCACGAGTTCGACCCCGAGTCGCTCGGCGACCCAGGTGCCGGACCAGAGCCCGTCGTTCACTGGCTTGTTCATGCCTTCCTTGTGTGCCCTCGGCGGTGATGCGGTGCGGTCAGTCGGAGACCGCGGCGGCCAGCAGTTCCACGAAGCCGACGTCCTCCCGCGCGACGCCGAAGACCTCGGCGCGCAGCAGGGTCCGCTCGGCCCAGGCGCGGTGCGGCTTCACCTCGTTCATCTTGTTCGTGTACGCCGACCTCAGGACGCCCCCGCCGCCGCGCTCGGGCCGCAGGATGTCCGCCGCGTCGCTGAACTCCTCGTGGCTGACCACCGACAGCGCGTGCACGGGCAGGACGTGGGAGGGGTGGATGCAGGTCTTGCCGAGCAGCCCGTTGGCGTGGTCCAGGGAGATCTCCCGCAGCAGCCCGTCCATCGCGTGCTCGATCAGCTTCTCGCGCAACTCGACGGCCTGCACCTCCATGAAGGGGCTCTGCCGCAACTGTGGCTTGAACATGCGCTCCTGTACCCGGAAGTACTCCCACACCGGCCCGGTCACCGTGAATCCGGTGCCGTCGGCCCGCCCCAGCATGTTCACCACGTCGGCGATCACGGAGGCGACGACCTGGAGGTCGTAGGCCGTCATGTCGGGGGCTCTGCGCAGCCCGTACGAGGAGCAGAAGTCCGTCACGCCGAGGCGCAGCGCGAGCACCCGGTCGCGGTACTTGTCGACCGCGCGGAAGATCCCCTCCAGGGTCTCCACCCGCGACTCCCGGTAGAGCAGTTCGGGCGATTCGAGGACCGGCATGGCGAACAGCCGCCGTCCGCTCTCCACCTCGGCGGCCTGCACCGCCTCCAGGAACGAAATGCCCCGCTCCGCGGTGAACTTCGGCAGCACGAACCCGGACAGCAGCCGCACCGCGGGCCCGAGGCGCCGCACCAGGTCGGGTATCTGCTCGGGGACGCGGACCCGGATGAACAGCAGCGGGAGTTCTACGGAGCCGGACGTCTGTTCGAGCGCCGCCAGCTCGGCGAACTGCCGGACCAGGTTCTCCTCGCCGTGTTCCACCTCGGCGTCGTCGATCGAGTCCTCCAGGCACAGCACCATCGAGACCACGCCGCGATCCGCCTGCTTGACGATGTCGTCGGCGAGCCGCGGGCGGGTGGCCGGGCTGTAGAGCGTGGCGCCCAGAGCCGCGGAGAGCGTCCGCGCCGGGGAGTCGGCGGTGAACTCGCACGGCTCCCGGTGGAACAGGCGCTGCCGCACCTCGGCGGCGAGGTGCCCGAAATGACGCATGAAGCTCCCCCCGTGGCGCATCGAGCGGCCTGCGAAGACTGTCAAAAGGTGGCCGGTAATAGTACGTACGAATCCATGTCCGAGGTTCCCGTGGGGCATGAATTTCAGGTAACCCGGCCGTGTCCACGCCCCGCGTTGTCGTGACCAGGACGGAGAAGGCAGGATGACCGCATGACGCACGCGATGCTGAAAGGGTCGAACGTCCCGCTGGACGCCACCACGGTACGGTCCGTGGTGCGTTGGACGCCCGGGCAGGGTATCCCGGACGTCGACGCCTCCGCTCTGGTCCTGGGCCCCGGCGGCCGTGTGCGCTCCGACGAGGACTTCGTCTTCTACAACCAGCCGCGGCATCCGTCCGGGAAGGTCTGGCGGCTGGGCAAGAAGCGGGTCGCCGACGGCCTGACGGACACGGTCCAGACGGATCTCTCCGGGCTCGACCCGGATGTGGTCCGGATCCTGCTGGTCGCCTCGGCGGACGGCGTCACCTTCGACGTCGTACAGGGGCTGCGCATCCTGCTGTACGACGCGGCGGCCGCCGGTGAGGAGCCGCTGGCCTACTTCGACATCAAACCGGAGACCGGCCAGGAGACCGCGCTGATCTGCGGTGAGCTGTACCGGCGGGGCGACGGCTGGAAGTTCCGCGCGCTCGGCGAGGGCTACTCGAACGGTCTGAAGGGCCTCGCCACGGACTTCGGCATCTCGGTGGAGGAGTCGGAGGAGGCGCAGGGCTCGCAGGGCGCGGGCGCCGCTCCGGCCGCGCAGCCGCTGCCGCCGGAGCAGCCCGTGCCGGTGCCCTCGGCGGCTCAGCCGGCGTACGGGTATCCGCAGCCGGCGTACGGCTACCCGCAGCAGCCGGTGGCGGCCACGGCCCCGTCCGGGTACGGGTATCCCCCGCCGGTGGCGGCCGTGCCCGACCCGGACTTCCGGCTGCCGCCGCAGGGGCCGCAGTTCATCGGGCGGTAGGCGGTACGGCCGAGGGACGCCCGGCTCGCGCTACCGGTCCGCCTTGGACTTGTAGCCCCGGCCCCACTGCAGGCCCCAGCCGTACAGGCGGTCCAGTTCCGACTGGAAGCCGTAGACGAACTTGACCTCACGGCGGACGACCAGTTCGCCCTTGACGTTCTCGATCAGGACCACCGCGCACGAGCGTGCCTGCGGGTGGCGTTCGTCGAGGCCGATCTCGATGCGCGGGCCGTTGCTCGGGTACATCGTGACGATCGCGTGGGTGCGGTCGAAGGCGGGTGTCTGGTCGTAGATGTAGACGAAGACCAGCAGCCGTTTGATCTCGTCCCGGTGGTCGAGGTTGATGTACATGGTCTCGCCGGACGCGGACCCGAACCGGTCGTCGCCGCTGAGCTTGACGTACGGCGCCGCGTTCACGTCGCCGAGGAAGCCGCCGAGGGGCTGTACGACGCCCTTGGTGCCGTCGGACAGCTCGTACATGCAGCCGAGGTCGAGGTCGACGTTGACCATGCTCTGGCTGTGCCCTTGCACCTCCGGCGGCTTCAGCGCCTTGAACGGGTGCCGCAGCAGGCTCTGCCGGGCCGGACCGTCGAAGTCCGAGGTGCGCATCCGCCAGGTCAGGTTGACGCGCAGATGCCCGGTGGCCGCGCCCTGTTTGGTCAGCGACACCTGGTGGTGCCGCTTGGTCAGCTCGATCGCGTTGGACGAGGCGCTGCCCGAGTCGAAGTCGGCCGCGCGTCCTCCCAGCAGACCGTCGAAGAAGCCCATGTCCCTTTCCGCCCCCAGTTCACCGCACACCGGACCCACGCGACGGGGCGGCCCCGAAGAGCCGGTTCGACCCGGTCCTCGTCGGCCGCCCCGCACAAGAGCGTTCCCTCACCCGGAGGGCTGTCACACCCCTGAGGAGACCTCGCTCTGCGCGTCCGCCCCCGCGGCGCTCGTCTCGGCCGCCGCCAGGGCGCGGTTGCGGCGCACCGAGGACCAGAAGGACCAGGCGATGAGGACCACGCCGACCAGGCCGGTGATCACCTCGTTGATCTCGTACTGGATGGTGACCATGAGGATCACGGCCAGCGCGCCGATCGCGTAGTGCGCGCCGTGCTCCAGGTAGACGTAGTCGTCGAGGGTGCCCTGGCGGACCAGGTAGACCGTGAGCGACCGGACGTACATGGCGCCGATGCCGAGGCCGAGGGCCATCAGGACGATGTCGTTGGTGATGGCGAAGGCGCCGATCACGCCGTCGAAGGAGAAGGACGCGTCGAGCACCTCGAGGTAGAGGAACATGAAGAACGCGGCCTTGCCGGCCAGGGCGACCGCCGAGCGCTTCTTTCCGGTGCGCGCGGCCTCTTCCTCCTCCTCGTGCTCGCGTTCCTCCTCTTCCTCGAGCTTGTCCTCGAAGTAGCCGGACAGTCCGCCGACGACCATGTACGTGATCAGACCGGCGATACCGGCGATCAGTACCGTCTCCGCCTTGTCGACGTGCGCGCCGCCGTGCTGGTGGGCGTTGGCGGCGAAGGTGAAGGAGCTGATGAGCAGCACGACCAGGGCGATGCAGACCGACAGCATGTCGATCTTGCCGAGCTTGGCGAGCGGCCGCTCGATCCAGTGCAGCCACTTGATGTCCCGGTCCTCGAAGATGAAGTCCAGGAAGATCATCAGCAGGAACATGCCACCGAACGCGGCGATCGCCGGGTGGGCGTCCGTGACCAGCTGCTGGTAGCGGTCCTTGTTGGTGAGCGCGAGGTCGACGGCCTCGATGGGGCCCATCTTGGCGGTGACGGCGACGATCACGACGGGGAAGACCAGCCGCATGCCGAAGACCGCGATGAGCACGCCGACGGTGAGGAAGATCTTCTGCCAGAAGGCGTTCATCTTCTTCAGGATTCCGGCGTTGACGACCGCGTTGTCGAAGGACAGCGAGATCTCGAGGATGGACAGGATCGCCACGATCCCGAAGGCGGTCCACCCCCCGTACAAGACCGCCGCGGCCAGGCCGATCGCGGTCACCGCGAACGACCAGCCGAAGGTTTTCAGAAGCACTGGCTACCCAATCCGTATCCGGTACGGGTCTCCCCCGCGCCGCACTTGGCTTTACGAAACGTTGACCCCGAAGTCTAGAGCGATTCCGCGCAGGCCCGACGCGTACCCCTGCCCCACGGCGCGGAACTTCCATTCGCCGTGGTAGCGGTAGAGCTCGCCGAAGATCATCGCGGTTTCGGTGCTGGCGTCCTCGCTCAGGTCGTAGCGGGCGAGTTCCGTGCCGTCGGCCTGGTTGAGCACGCGGATGTAGGCGTCCGAGACCTGCCCGAACGTCTGGCCGCGCTCGTCGGCCATGTGGATGGAGACCGGGAAGACGATCTTCTCGCACTGCGAGGGCACCCTGGTGAGGTCCACCAGGATCGTCTCGTCGTCGCCCTCGCCCTCACCGGTGAGGTTGTCGCCGGTGTGCTCCACGGAGCCGTCCGGGCTCGTGAGCTGGTTGTAGAACACGAACCACTCGTCGCCCAGCACCCGGTTGGCGCCGGTGCACAGCAGCGCGCTGGCGTCGAGGTCGAAGGGGGCTCCGGTGGTGGAGCGCTCCTCCCAGCCGAGTCCGACCATGACGTTGGTCAGGTTCGGTGCGGCTTTGGAGAGGGAGACGTTGCCTCCCTTGGCGAGCGTGACGCCCATGATGCTGGTCCTCCCCGAGGTGGTGCCTGTGTGGTTGTCCTGCGCGTCCGGCGCCGCGCTGAAACGCGCGGCGCCGGACGGGTCGGGATTGGTGCGAAGCCGTGCAGACCTGGACTCAGACGTTCACGCCGAAGTCCTGCGCGATGCCGCGCAGACCCGACGCGTAGCCCTGGCCGATGGCGCGGAACTTCCACTCCGCGCCGTGGCGGTACAGCTCGCCGAAGACCATGGCCGTCTCGGTGGAGGCGTCCTCGCTGAGGTCGTACCGCGCGATCTCCTGGCCGCCGGCCTGGTTCACCACGCGGATGTAGGCGTTGCGCACCTGTCCGAAGGACTGCTGGCGGTTCTCGGCGTCGTAGATCGAGACCGGGAAGACGATCTTGTCGACGTCGGCCGGGACTCCGGCGAGGTTGACCTTGATCACCTCGTCGTCGCCCTCGCCCTCACCGGTGAGGTTGTCACCGGTGTGCTCGACCGAGCCGTCCGGGCTCTTGAGGTTGTTGAAGAAGACGAAGTGCTGGTCGCTGACCACCTTGCCGGAGTTGTTCAGCAGCAGCGCGCTGGCGTCGAGGTCGAAGTCGCTGCCGGTCGTGGTGCGGGCGTCCCAACCCAGACCGACGAGGACCGCGGTCAGGCCCGGGGCCTCCTTCGTCAGCGATACGTTGCCGCCCTTGCTGAGGCTGACTCCCACGAGTCCTCCATTGGTGTCCGGGGGCGGGGAGCCCCGTCGTGCATCGGATATGGGATCAACGACTCGATCCTAGTGACGGGTTCCCGCGCCACGCAGGCCCTGGAGCCGAAGAATCACAGGTGTCGGGGACACCGGGTCACAGGGTGTCGAGCGCCTTCACGTAGTCGTTCAGGTCGCGCGCGTCCGGCAGGCCGTTGACCACGGTCCAGCGCACGACGCCCTCCTTGTCGATGATGAAGGTGCCACGCACCGCGCAGCCCTTGCCCTCGTCGAAGACGCCGTAGGCGCGCGAAGTGTTGCCGTGCGGCCAGAAATCGCTCAGCAGCGGGTACTCCAGGCCCTCCTGCTCGCCGAAGACGCGCAGGGTGTGGATGGAGTCGTTGGAGACGGCGAGCAGCTGGGTGTCGTCGTTGACGAACTTCGGCAGGTTGTCGCGCAGGGCGCACAGCTCGCCGGTGCACACACCGGTGAAGGCGAACGGGTAGAAGAGCAGCACCACGTTCTTCTCGCCGCGGAAGTCGGACAGCTTCACGGTCCGGCCGTGGTTGTCCTTGAGCTCGAAGTCGGGTGCCTTGTCGCCGACCTGGATCGCCATCGTCCTGCTTCCCTTCGGTGGGACTGTTCGGGTGATACCACCCTACGCAGTGATCACCGCAGGCCGACGGACGGGCCGACGCGAGTCGGCCCGTCCGGGGTCCGGGGACGAGGTGGAGCTACTTCTTGGACTTGGCTGCCTTGGGTGTCGCGAGGCGGCTGCCGCTCCAGTCCTTGCCGACGCTGACACTCTTGCTCGCCGACAGACCCGCCGTGGTCGCGGCTTCCGAGATGTCGCTCGGCTCCACGTAGCCGGAACGGCCCGTCTTCGGTGTCAGGAGCAGGATCGCGCCACCCTCTTCGATGTACGTGGTGGCGTCCACCAGCGCATCCGTCAGGTCGCCGTCGTCGTCGCGGAACCACAGCACCACGGCGTCGGCCACGTCGTCGTAGTCCTCGTCCACGAGCTCACTGCCGCTCGCTTCCTCGATGGCCTCGCGGAGGTCCTGGTCGACGTCGTCGTCGTAGCCGATCTCCTGGACCACCTGCCCGGGCTGGAATCCCAGCCTGGCGGCCGGGTTAGTCCGCTCCTCCGCGTGGTCCGCGGTCGCGCTCACGGGTTGCCTCCTGATGATGTTGCGATTTAGGTCTTCAGCCACGCGCGTGCGCGAAGCATTGGCCGTAGTCCACACGGGCGGGCCGGATCGCGCAAGTACCCGGCGGTTCAGACCGCCGAAACGGTGACGATCCCGGCTGTGTCGCCGCAACTCCTGACACGGTATCGCGATCAGCGGTGACACACACCACACCGTTCTGTCCGGTTCGCGTGTTCGGGAGTACGCGTCCGGGCAGGGGATGCCGGAGAGGACCCCAGGGTTACCCCGCGGTAGAGATGACGTGCGGCTTGCGCGAGGTACACGATGGGGAACGGTGCAGGCACAGGCAGACAAACCTACAGGAACCCAGGAAACCAGCAGAACGAACCCTGATACGCCCCAGATATGTCAGTCCTCTGACAGGTAAGGAACAGCGTGGCTTCCGGATCCGATCGAAACCCGATCATCATTGGCGGCCTCCCGAGTCAGGTTCCTGACTTCGATCCCGAGGAGACCCAGGAGTGGCTCGACTCGCTCGACGCCGCGGTCGACGAGCGGGGCCGGGAGCGGGCCCGCTATCTCATGCTCCGGCTGATCGAGCGCGCCCGCGAGAAGCGCGTGGCCGTGCCCGAGATGCGCAGCACGGACTACGTCAACACGATCCCCACCAAGAGCGAGCCGTTCTTCCCCGGCAACGAGGAGATCGAGCGCAAGATCCTCAACGCCACGCGCTGGAACGCCGCGGTGATGGTCTCCCGCGCCCAGCGGCCGGGCATCGGCGTCGGAGGCCACATCGCCACCTTCGCCTCCTCCGCCTCCCTCTACGACGTCGGCTTCAACCACTTCTTCCGCGGCAAGGACGACGGCCGGGGCGGCGACCAGGTCTTCTTCCAGGGGCACGCCTCACCGGGCATCTACGCGCGCGCGTACCTGCTGGACCGGCTCACCGAACAGCACCTGGACGGCTTCCGCCAGGAGAAGTCCAAGTCGCCGTACGGCCTGTCCAGCTATCCGCACCCGCGCTCGATGCCGGACTTCTGGGAGTTCCCGACGGTGTCCATGGGCCTCGGCCCGATCGGCGCGATCTTCCAGGCCCGGATGAACCGGTACATGCACGCGCGCGGGATCGCGGACACCTCCGACTCGCACGTGTGGGCCTTCCTCGGCGACGGCGAGATGGACGAGCCGGAGTCGCTCGGCCAGCTGTCCATCGCCGCCCGTGAGGGCCTGGACAACCTGACCTTCGTGGTCAACTGCAACCTCCAGCGCCTGGACGGCCCGGTGCGTGGCAACGGCAAGATCATCCAGGAGCTGGAGTCGGTCTTCCGGGGCGCCGGCTGGAACGTGATCAAGCTGATCTGGGACCGCTCCTGGGACCCGCTGCTGGCCCAGGACCGCGACGGCGTGCTGGTCAACAAGATGAACACCACACCGGACGGCCAGTTCCAGACCTACGCCACCGAGTCCGGCGCCTACATCCGCGAGCACTTCTTCGGTGAGGACCACCGGCTGCGCAAGATGGTCGAGAACATGACCGACCACCAGATCCTGATGCTCGGCCGCGGCGGCCACGACCACCGCAAGATCTACGCGGCGTACAAGGCGGCGCTGGAGCACAAGGGCCAGCCGACGGTCATCCTGGCCAAGACGGTCAAGGGCTGGACCCTCGGCCCGAACTTCGAGGGCCGCAACGCCACGCACCAGATGAAGAAGCTGACGGTCGACGACCTCAAGCGCTTCCGCGACCGGCTGCACCTGCCGATCTCCGACAGGGAGCTGGAGTCCGGCCCGCCGCCGTACTACCACCCGGGCCGGGACACCGAGGAGATCCAGTACATGCACGACCGCCGCAAGGGCTGCGGCGGCTATGTGCCGACCCGGATCGTGCGCTCCGAGCCGCTTCGGCTGCCGGGCGACCGGACGTACGCGTCCGTGAAGAAGGGGTCGGGCCAGCAGTCCATCGCGACCACCATGGCCTTCGTGCGGCTGCTGAAGGACCTCATGCGGGACAAGGAGATCGGCAGGAGGTTCGTGCTGATCGCGCCGGACGAGTACCGCACGTTCGGCATGGACTCCTTCTTCCCGAGTGCGAAGATCTACAACCCGCTCGGCCAGCAGTACGAGTCCGTCGACCGCGATCTGCTGCTCGCCTACAAGGAGTCGCCGACCGGGCAGATGCTGCACGACGGCATCTCCGAGGCGGGCTGCACGGCCTCGCTGATCGCGGCGGGCTCGGCCTACGCCACCCATGGCGAACCGCTGATCCCGGTGTACGTCTTCTACTCGATGTTCGGTTTCCAGCGCACCGGCGACCAGTTCTGGCAGATGGCCGACCAGCTGGCGCGCGGGTTCGTCCTGGGCGCGACCGCCGGCCGCACGACCCTGACCGGTGAGGGTCTCCAGCACGCCGACGGCCACTCCCAGTTGCTGGCCTCCACCAACCCGGCGTGCGTGGCCTACGACCCGGCGTACGGGTACGAGATCGCGCACATCGTGCAGGACGGCCTGCGCCGCATGTACGGCGGCGACGAGCGGCATCCGCACGGCGAGGACGTCTTCTACTACCTCACCGTCTACAACGAGCCGATCCAGCAGCCGGCCGAGCCGGCGGACGTGGACGTGGAGGGCATCCTCAAGGGCCTGCACCGGCTCGGCGAGGGCACGGCGGGCGACATCCCGGCGCAGATCATGGCGTCGGGCGTGGCGGTCCCGTGGGCCCTGGAGGCCCAGCGGATCCTCGCCGAGGAGTGGAACGTCAGGGCCGGCGTCTGGTCGGCGACCTCCTGGAACGAGCTGCGGCGCGAGGCCGTGGCGTGCGAGGAGTACAACCTGCTGCACCCGGAGGAGGAGCAGCGGGTGCCGTGGTTGACGCGGAGGCTGAGCGCGGCCGAGGGGCCGTTCGTGGCCGTCTCCGACTGGATGCGCTCGGTGCCGGACCAGATCGCGCGGTGGGTGCCGGGGACGTACCAGTCGCTGGGCGCCGACGGCTTCGGCTTCGCCGACACCCGTGGGGCGGCCCGGCGGTTCTTCCACATCGACGCCCAGTCGATCGTGCTGGCGGTGCTGACGGAGCTGGCCCGCGAGGGCAAGGTCGACCGGTCGGTGCTGAAGCAGGCCCTCGACCGCTACCGGATCCTGGAGGTGTCGGCGGCCGACCCGGGCACGGCGGGCGGCGACGCCTAGTGCTGTGACCGGAGAAACCGGAAAAAGGAGGGCGCCGGGCCGTCGGTCCGCCGCCCTCCTTTCCCATTTCCGGTGTCAGAACAGGCCGTTGCCCGGGGTTGCCGCTTGGGCCGGCCGGACGACGGCCAGGAGTGTGTCGATGGCGCCTAGGACCACGGCGACCAGGGCCGGAAGCGAGCGGCCGCCCGTCCAGGTGCGGCCCATCGCGAGCCGGCCGCAGACGACCGCCGCCGGGCCGAGGACGATGCCCAGCGCGAAGAAGCCGGCGATCGCGCAGATGATCCCGATGATCCCGAGTGTCGCGCGGTCCGGCCTTCCCCCGAGCTCTCGGCTTCGCTCGAGCAGGGGAAACCCCCATCGCTGCCACGTCCGGCTGCGCGAACGGGGGTACCCGCGCGTTCCGCGTCCGAAGCCCGTCATCATCAACTCCCTGTGACACCTGTCGCGTTGGAGTTTCGTTGGGTTCGTGGGTGCGGATACCCCGGTTCCGGCCGCCGAAGCCGCCCGCGCGCTGCCCCCCTCCGGCAGCGCGCCGCGGCCGCTTCTCCCCCGTCCCCTGCGGAGGACTTGACCCACTGTCACCTGCGGTGCGGACCGAAGGCGAGGGATAGTCGGCGGAGTCACCCTGACGGGCGAACTCCGCCGATCGAGGGCGTCCTCAGATGTGGCCGACGCCCGCGCCCGCCTCCGCGTTCTCCCCGCGCTTGGTGAGCAGCGCCACCAGCACGGCCACGGCCGCGATCGCGGCGGCGACGAGGGAGGCGAGGCTCATGCCGGAGATGAAGGTGTCGTGCGCGACGGCGGTGATCTTCGTGGCGATCATCTCGGGCGTGCCCTGCGGCACCGGCGCCGCGCCGAACTGGACCGCCTCGGAGGCCTGGTCCAGCTGGGTGGGGGTGAGCGGCGGGAGCCCCGCGTCCTTCCAGTTGCCGGCCAGGTCGTTGTTGACCTTGGAGGCCATCACGGCGCCCAGCACGGCCGTACCGAGGCTGCCGCCGATCTGCATGGCGGACTGCTGGAGACCGCCGGCCACCCCGGACAGCTCCAAAGGCGCGTTGCCGACGATGACCTCGGTGGCGCCGACCATGACGGGGGCGAGGCCGAGGCCGAGCAGGGCGAACCAGAGCGACATGGTGAGGCTGCTGGTGCCCGTCTCGAGCGTCGACATGCCGTACATGGCGAGCGCGGTGGCGGCCATGCCGCTCGCCAGCGGGATGCGCGGGCCCACCTTGGTGATCATGAAGCCCGCGAGCGGGGAGCCGACGATCATCATGCCGGTGAGCGGGAGGAGGTGCGTGCCCGCCTCGATCGGGCTCATCCCGTGCACGTTCTGGAGGTAGAAGGTGACGAAGAACAGGCCGCCCATGAACGCGATGGCCATCAGCACCATGAGCACCACACCGGCGGACAGCGGGACCGAGCGGAACAGCGCCAGCGGGATCAGCGGCTCCTTCACCTTCGTCTCCCAGAAGGCGAAGGCGGCGAAGCCGAGCACGGACGCGGCGATGAACGCCCACGTCGTACCGTCGCCCCAGCCCCAGGCCGGAGCCTTGATCAGGGCCCACACCAGGCAGAACATCGCGCCGGAGAGCAGGACGATGCCGGGGATGTCGAACGAGCGCGGCGCGTTCTTGGCGCGGTGGTCGAGCAGGATCAGCAGGCCCAGGATCAGGGCGAGGGCGCCGACGGGCACGTTGATGAAGAACACCGACTGCCAGTTGACGTGCTCGACGAGCACACCGCCGAGGATCGGGCCGCCTGCGGTGGAGGCGCCGATGACCATGCCCCAGATGCCGATGGCCATGTTCAGCTTCTCGGCCGGGAAGGTGGCCCGCAGCAGGCCGAGCGCGGCCGGCATCAGCAGCGCGCCGAACAGGCCCTGGAAGACCCGGAAGGTGATGACCATGGCGATGCTGTTCGACAGGCCGATGGCGCCCGAGGCGGCGGCGAAGCCGGTCACGCCGATGAGGAAGGTCTGCCGGTGCCCGAAGCGGTCACCGAGCTTGCCCGCGGTGATCAGGGAGACCGCGAGGGCGAGGAAGTAGGCGTTGGTGATCCACTGCACGTCCGCGAGGGTCGCGTGCAGCTCCTTGCCGATGACGGGGTTGGCGATGGCCACGATGGTGCCGTCGAGGGCCACCATCATGACCCCTACGGCGACGGTGATCAGGGTGACCCACGGGTGCCCGCGCAGCCCCTTGGCCGGCATGGGGTCCGGTGGGCCCGCTGGGGCTTTGTCCCCCGGCCCCGTCGTGTCGATGGTGGTCTGACTAGTCATACATTCGAGGCTAATGTCAGTCACTGACAAACGACAAACCAATTCACAAGTCGGTAACTGACGTGTCGCTCCCCTAGTAGTCTGATCAGGGGAAACAGTTCGCTTCGGGGTAGCGGTGCGGGAAAGAGGTCCGGAGTCCATGGAGACGGCGGGGACTGCCGGGGCGGCGCCACGGACGGTGCCGCGGACGGCAGCACGGCCGGGCCTGCGCGAACGCAAGAAGCGGCGCACCCGCGACGCGCTGCTGCGGGCGGCACTGGAGCTTTTCACCACCCAGGGGTACGAACGGACGACGGTCGACGAGATCGCCGAGGCCGTCGACGTCTCCCAGCGCACCTTCTTCCGCTACTTCCCCAACAAGGAGGAAGCCGCCTTCGCCGTGCAGGAGATCGTGGAGGCGCACTTCGTCGACTCGCTGCGCGCCCGCCCGCCCGGCGAGGCTCCACTGGAGGTGCTGCGCCGGGGCCTACTGGAGGGCTGGGACACGATCAGCGACGCCGTGGGGAGCGTCGTGCCCGTGGAGCTGTACCTGCGCATGTTCCGGGTGATCGAGTCGACGCCGGCCCTGCTCGCCGAGCATCTGCGCCGTTCGACGGAGACCGAGGAGCAGATCGCGCGACTGCTCGCCGAGCGCGAGGGCCTCGACGTGGACGCCGATCCGCGGCCGCGGCTGGCGGTGGCCGTGTTCGGCGCGGTGATGCGGGTGACGAGCCGTCAGTGGAGCACGCGCGAGGACGCCGGCCAGGAGGCCATGCGGGAGCTCACCGCCGCCTACCTCGATCAGGTGGGCCCCGCGCTCACCGGGAACTGGCGTACGAGCCCGCGGCCTTGAGTCCGGACATTCCGCCGATCTTGAACTGCCGTACGCCGAACCGATCTTGGACACGCTCACCGGCTGAGGTAACCGTCACACTGCTCGAAACGTGATACCTGTCACTCGGTTAACGCGAGACCGTCTCGTTCTCCTAGTGTGTCCTCCCAGTGACTTCCTTCGACACCTCCCCACAACTCAACGTCTGGCGCGCACTGCTCGCGCTGGCCGTGGTCTTCGTGATGCTGGCCACCACCGGCTGGACCGCGGTGCGCGGCCATCGCGGGACCACCGCCCTCCAGGCGTCGCTGACCGCCTGGGACCACGGCCACCTGCACGGGCACCGGCTGCCGGACGCGGACGCCTCCCCCACCCTGCTGCGGCGCTTCTTCGCCTCGCTCGGCGCGCAGGACCGCGGCCGGCTCGCCCATCGCTACCCGCTCGCGGTCGGCAACATGGACGGCGCCCCGGTCCGGCTGCGCTACCAGGCCAACCGCATCGCGCTCCACCGGGCGCGCAAGGTCGAGCTGGCCCGCATGCACGACAGCCGGCTCTCACCGGTCGGTCAGCAGGACGCGGGCCGCCGCATGGAGCGCTACACCTCGCTGATGGCGAAGGACCGGCAGATCCTGGCCTTCGATCCCGAGGGCTCGGGCCGGGTCGCCGAGGTCTTCGGCGACCTGGGCAGGGCCGAGCGGGTCTCCGTCGTCGTCCCCGGCGTCGACACGGACCTGATCACCTTCCGGAAGACCTACCGCCCGTACTCGGCGCCCTACGGCATGGCGAAGTCGCTGTACACGGCCGAGCGCACGGCGGCCCCCTCGACCCGTACGGCCGTGATCGCCTGGGCCGACTACACCGCGCCCAGCGGGCTCGGCGTGGACGCGGCCACGGCGATGCGCGCCGAGGAGGGCGCGGTGCGGCTGAACAAGCTGGTGCGGGGACTGCCCGGCGACGCGTCCGTCTCGCTGTTCTGCCACAGCTACGGGTCGGTGGTGTGCGGCGTCGCCGCGCGGGCGCTGCCGCAGCGGGTGTCCGACATAGCGGTGGCCGCCAGCCCCGGGATGCGGGTGCGCAGCGCCTCCCACCTGCACACCTCCGCCCGGGTGTGGGCGATGCGGGACGCCACCGACTGGATCCAGGACGTGCCCTACCTCGAACTCGGCGGCCTCGGCCACGGCGCCGACCCGGTCTCCGCGGCGTTCGGGGCACGGGTGCTGTCGGCACGGGGTGCCAAGGGCCACGCCGGCTACTTCGAGCCGGGCACCGACAGCCTGGCGAACTTCGCCGAGATCGGGGTCGGCTCGTACGGGTCGGTGCGGTGCGCACATGACGATGACGGATGCCGGGCGGATTTGTCCGGCGCGACAGGGGCCGGACGCGCGTAGAGACAGCAGGAACTGCGGTCTGCCCGGGGAGGGACGAAGGAGCTTTGCGCCCCCTACGATGAGCCGCATGGGTGACGTACTGGCCGGATTTCACGCTGCCTGGGAGTTCGAGTCCGATTCCGTGCTCATCCGCTACGAACGGGGGATTCGAACACCCAAGCTCTTCCAGGCCCTCGGTGCCCGCCGGATCCCGCTGGCGGCACTCGCGGGCGTGACACTCACCGCGGGCCGACGCGGCACCGTGGTCCTGCGTGCCGAGCCCAGACCGGGCGCCGATCCACTCATGGAGGCGGCCGACGGGCAGCTCAAGGAGGGGTGCGACCCGTATCGGCTGGTGCTGCCCGCCGAGCGGGAGACGCTGGCCGAGTACTACGCCGAGGAACTGCGCGCCCGCCTCTCCGCGAGCGGACCGGCCGACCGCCACCTGGTGGCGGCACCGGAGGCCCCCCAGCAGTTCAAGGCGTACGACGGGAAGGCGTCCTTCGACGGTACGGCGGTGCGGTTCCGGTGGTCGTGGACGGGAGCCTCCTCGGCCAAGTGGAAGGCCGGCGACCAGAGCTTCCCCGTGGCCGACATGGGCGGGGTGGAGTGGCGCTCGCCCGAGGTGTTCGAGGGGCATCTGCGGCTGCTGCCGCGCGATCCGGGCGCCCCCGCGCAGTCGCCGCAGCCGGATCAGGATCCGGCCGCGGTGGTGTTCGGGCTCGGGTACGGGCCCGTGCACGAGTCACTGCCGTTCGCCGCGGCCGTACTGGCCGCCGTGCGGGCGGCGGGCCCGGCGACGCCAGTGCCGGTGCCGGTTCCGGTGCCGGCCCCGCGCCGCGACCCCGCGGACATCGCGGAGCGGATCCGCCACCTCGGGGAGCTGCATCAGGCGGGGCTGGTGACCGACGAGGAGTTCTCGCTGAAGAAGGCGGAACTCCTGGCCGAGCTGTAGCGGCCCGGCCAGGGGCGCCCGTGCCGCCGGCGCGGCACGGGCGGGCTTCCGCCCGGCCGCACTCGGCGGCGGACGGTCACCGCCGCTCCCGGCCCCGCGACGTGAACGACATGTCGGCGTAACGCGTGCCCGACACCTTCGCGGCGATCGGCTCCAGCAGCGCCAGCTCCTTCTCGGTGAGCACGATCCGCACCGCCGCCACGTTCTCCCCCACCCGGCTCGGCTTGCGGGTGCCAGGGATCTGGACGACCGGGAGACCGTGCACGGACGATCGCTGCTGCACCCAGGCCAGGGCGATCTGCGCGAGCGAGGCTCCGTGGGCCTTCGCGACCGTGCGGATCGGCTCCAGCAGGGCGGCGTTGGCCACCGCGTTCTCCCCCTGGAAGCGGGGCATGGTGCGGCGGAAGTCGTCGCCGGTCAGCTCCTTCTCGGCGTCGACGAACCCGCCGGTCAGAAAGCCCCGTCCGAGCGGCGAGTACGGCACCAGCGCCACACCGAGATCACGCGCCGCGGGCACCACGTGCGTCTCGATGTCGCGGCTGAACAGCGACCACTCCGACTGCACGGCGGCGATCGGGTGCACGGCCCGCGCGGCCCGCAGCTCGTCGGCCGTGACCTCGCTCAGGCCCAGGTGCTTCACCTTGCCCTCGCGCACCAGGTCGGCCATGGTCCCGACGCTCTCCTCGATCGGGACGTTCACGTCGCGGCGGTGCATGTAGTAGAGGTCGATCACGTCGACGTCCAGGCGCTCCAGGCTCGCCTCGACGGCCTGCCGTATGTAGGGCGGGTCGTTGCGGATGATTCGCTTGGCCGGCTCGTCCGGCGGGATCGACAGGGCGAACTTGGTGGCGATCACGACCTCGTCCCGGTGCGCCTTGAGGAACGGGGCGAGGAACCGCTCGTTCTCGCCCTGCCCGTAGGCGTCCGCCGTGTCGTAGAGGGTCACGCCCAGTTCCAGGGCCCGCTCCAGGGTGGCGCGGGACTCCCCCGCGTCCGCGGGGCCGTAGGCGAAGCTCATGCCCATGCATCCGAGGCCCTGTACGCCGACCTCCGGTCCGTCCTCGCCCAGCCGTACGGTCGGGATCCTGCTTTCGGTCATCGCGTTGTCTCCGCTTCTCAGGGGCGTCCGCTTCTCGGTGGCGTCCGGCATCTGAGCGGCGTCCGCAGTCCAGCGGCGTCCGCAGCTCGGTGGCGTCCGCAGCTCAGTGGCGTCCGGCGTCCGCGTAGAAACTGATCTTGCGGTCCAGTACCGCGAGCGTGTCCCGCAGTTCGGCGATCCGGGCCAGGACGTCCCGGCGGGTCGCCTCCAGCAGCGCGTGCCGGTCGCCGTAGGTGCTCTCGCCCGCGCGCACCAGCTCCGCGTACCGGACCATGTCGGCGACCGGCATCCCGGTCAGCCGGAGCTTGCCGACCAGGTCGAGCCAGTCGAGGTCGCGGTTGGAGTACCGGCGCTGGCCCGTGTGCGAGCGGTCGACGTGGGGCATCAGGCCGATCCGCTCGTACCAGCGCAGGGTGTGGGCCGTCAGCCCGGTGAAGGCGACGACCTCGCTGATCGTGTAGCCGTCCTGCCCGTCGGGGCGCGGGTGCCGCCGGGGTGGGGCGGAGCAGAGGTCGGCGCCGGTGGGGGCTTCCTCGGTCACCTCGATGGTCACGGCCGTGGTCTGCGTCACCGTCATGGCCCCACGCTATGGCCTTGGAGTGCACTCCAAGCAAGCGGAACCCGGCAGGGCGGCGAGAAATGCGCGCGACGCGGGGCGGGCGTGGTGACTAGCGTGCCGGACATGAGTCTCGTACGACGCGCTGAGCCCGAGGACGCCGCGGAAGTGCTGCGACTGCGCCAGGTGATGATCGACTCGGTCCACGGCACCGATCCCTCCACAGACTGGCATGCGGAGTCCCTGCCCACCCTGCGCGCGAAGCTGGCCGACCTGGACGGGGACTTCGCGGCGTACGTCGTGGACCATCCGGAACGACCGGGGGCGCTGGCCGCGCTGGTGGCGGGCACGATCGACTACCGGATCGGCCGGGCGGGCCACCCGCGGGGCGCGGTCGGCTACGTCTTCAGCGTCGCGACGGACCCGGACGCCCGCCGTCGCGGGTACGCGCGCGCGTGCATGGAGACACTGCTGGAGTGGTTCCGCGAGCGCGGTGCCGGCCGGGTGCAGCTCACCACGTCCACGGAGGGGGCGCCGCTGTACACCTCCCTCGGCTTCCGGCCCAAGCCCGACCCGTTGCTGGAGCTGTGGCTGTGAGCGCTTAGGCTCGACGTCATGTCGTTGAACTCCCTGGCGTCGATCGAGAACTGGCCGGTCCCCACCGCGGCGGCGGGCGTGGTCCGCGCGGACGGCACGGTCCTGGGCACCCACGGCCCGACCGCGCGGCCCTTCCCGCTGGCCTCGGTCACCAAGCCGCTGGCGGCGTACGCGGTGCTCGTCGCCTACGAGGAGGGCGCGATCGAGCTGGACGAGCCGGCCGGTCCGCCCGGCGCGACCGTCCGCCATCTGCTCGCCCACACCTCGGGCCTGGCCTTCGACGAACACCGGGTGACCTCCCCGCCCGGCGAGCGGCGGCTCTACTCCAACGCCGGCTTCGAGCAGCTCGGCGACCATGTGGCCAAGGCCACGGACATCCCGTTCGCCGAGTACCTGCGCCAGGCGGTCCTGGAGCCGCTGGGCATGACGTGGACGACCCTGGAGGGCTCCCCGGCGAAGGACGGGGTGTCCACGGTCGACGACCTGCTCCGCTTCGCCGCCGAGATCCAGGCCCCGCGCCTGCTGGACCCGCGCACGGTCGCGGAGGCGATGACGGTGCAGTATCCCGGCACCAAGGGCGTCCTGCCGGGCTACGGCCACCAGAACCCCAACGACTGGGGCCTGGGCTTCGAGATCCGCGACTCCAAGTCCCCCCACTGGACGGGCACTTCCTCCTCCCCCCGCACCTTCGGCCACTTCGGCCAGTCCGGCACGTTCCTGTGGATCGACCCGGCCGCGGGCGCCTCCTGCGTGGCCCTGACCGACCGCGCCTTCGGCCCCTGGGCCATCGAGTCCTGGCCACCGTTCACGGACGCGGTACTGGCGGAACTGCGCGCCGCCTGAGAACAGCCCCCGGGGCGCCCCCACGGACTCGCCGACGTTCGCAGGCTTGTTCGGGCGGCCAGGGCTCCCATCTCCGTGGTGAGGCCGTACGTCCTCGTCCACGACCCTGTGACGGGGCACCGGTGCTGGTGCTGTTCCCCGCTCACGCCCGGCCGGAACCCAGCCCGACGCCGTGCCGGCGGTGCGCGCACCGGGCTCGGACAGGCGACCACAACGGGGGCTGCCCGATCCCGTCGGCACAGCCGACCTGCGGGGCCGGCTCGACGAAGAGTCCACCGTGGTGCCATGGATCGAGGACCGGGCGTTCTGGCCCCTGCACGGCCGGCGGAAGATGCGTGCCGGCGTGACGGAGGACCAGAACTGCCTTCGCCACCTCATGGGCGGCACGGAGGAGTTGTTCGCACTGTCACCGTGCCAACACGTTGTAGTGGTCACTCCGGCGGCCAGAGCGTCACCGCGGCTCACCGGCCGGCCATCTCCCACATCAGCAGCTCCGCGTTCGTCAGTGCCAGCGTCTCGATGTCTCTGGCGGATGTGATGCGGACCGCGTCCCCTGGGCCCAGCTTTTCGGCGCCCAGGCGTACTTCGCCGCGTACGACGTGGACGTACACGTATGCCGCGTCCGGGATCGCCGTGCGTTCGGTCGGGGTGAGGCGGCGTACGTGGAGCATGGCGCCGGCCTCCGGGATGGCGTAGGGGGTGGAGTCGGCGATGCCGTGGACGAGTTCGTAGCAGGGGGTGCCGCCGGGTTCCAGGGGGGCCAGCCAGGTCTGGACGAAGGTCAGGGGGGCGGGGCCCGCGTTGCGCTCCACGTGGTGGACGCCGCCCGCCGAGCTCAGGCGCTGCACGTCGCCGGGGCGGACCACCGTCTCGTGGCCCGTGGAGTCGCGGTGGGTCAGCTCGCCCTCGACGACCCAGGTGACGATCTCGGTGTGGCTGTGCCGGTGCTCGTCGAAACCGGCGCCGGGGGCCAGGTGTTCCTCGTTGCAGGCGATCACCGCGCCGAAGCGGAGGTTGTCCGGGTCGTAGTGCGGGCCGAAGGAGAAGGCGTGCCGGGAGGTGATTCCGGCAGCCGGCTCGCCGCCCTCGTAGCGCTCTGCCGCGCGCCGTACGTCCATCGTCACGCGGACTACCGTAGTCCCCGGCCGTGACGGGCCGGAGCAGCCCAGCCCCGACCCGGCGACACGCACGCACGTCCGGATGAGGCAGTCTTGTCCCCGTGCCCGAACCCGAATCCCGCCAGGCCGAAGCCGCGGCCCACTCCGTCCATCCGCACTCCGCGACCCTGAAGAGACTGGAGAAGTCCTCCGGGTCGCTGGCCGCGCAGGCGATCGCGCGGATGGACGAGACGCTGCCTTGGTACCGGGCGATGCCCCCGGAGAACCGTTCGTGGATCGGGCTGGTCGCCCAGGCGGGCATCGCCGCCTTCACCGAGTGGTTCCGGCACCCGGACGCGCCCCAGGCGATCTCCACCGATGTGTTCGGGACCGCGCCGCGCGAACTGACACGGGCGATCACGCTGCGGCAGACCGTGGAGATGGTGCGCACCACGATCGAGGTCATGGAGTCGGCCATCGACGAGGTGGCGGCGCCGGGGGACGAGTCCGTGCTCCGGGAGGCGCTGCTCGTCTACGCCCGCGAGATCGCCTTCGCCACCGCCCAGGTCTACGCGCAGGCCGCCGAGGCACGCGGTGCCTGGGACGCCCGGCTGGAGTCCCTGGTCGTCAACGCGGTGCTCAGCGGGGAGGCCGACGAGGGGGCCGTGTCGCGGGCCGCCGCCCTGGGCTGGAACTCTCCCGAACACGTGTGCGTGGTGCTCGGGACCGCGCCCGACGGGGATTCCGAATTGACCGTGGAGGCCATCCGGCGGGCCGCCCGGCACGCCAAGCTCCAGGTGCTCACCGGGGTGCTCGGGGACCGGCTGGTGGTGATCGCGGGCGGGAGCGACAACCCGCTGGCGGTGGCCAAGTCACTGATCGGGCCCTTCGCCGCCGGGCCGGTCGTCGCCGGGCCGGTCGTGCCGGACCTGCTGGCCGCGACCCGGTCCGCGCAGGCCGCGGCGGCCGGGCTGAAGGCGTGTTCCGCCTGGCAGGACGCACCGCGGCCGGTGCTGGCGGACGATCTGCTGCCGGAGCGGGCCATCGCCGGCGACCCGGGCGCGCGGGAGCAGTTGGTAGAGGAGATCTACAGACCGCTGGAGGAGGCCGGCTCCGCGCTGCTGGAAACTCTCAGCGTCTATCTGGAGCAGGCGAGCAGTCTGGAAGGCGCGGCCAGGATGCTCTTCGTTCACCCGAACACCGTGCGCTACCGGCTCCGACGTGTGACTGACGTCACCGGTTGGTCACCCTCCGATGTACGATCCGCGTTCACCCTGCGGATCGCACTGATCCTGGGGCGTCTGGCCGACGGAGATCCCCAGGCCTAGGCTTTTGTCGGGGGCCCACAAAACCCCTTGCCGTTCTTCGTCCCTGTCCCCACGGGCGGCCGCGGCCGTCCCCAAGAGAGAGTGTGAGAGTGCTCGTACTCGTCGCTCCCGGCCAAGGCGCCCAGACGCCCGGCTTCCTGACTCCCTGGCTCGAACTGCCCGGCGCCGCCGACCGTGTGGCCGCCTGGTCCGACGTCATCGGCTTGGACCTCGTCCACTACGGCACGCAGGCCGACGCGGACGCGATCCGCGACACCGCGGTGGCCCAGCCGCTGCTGGTCGCCGCCGGGCTCCTGTCCGCCGCGGCACTGGGTGACACCGGCGCGGACGTGGTCGCGGGCCACAGCGTCGGCGAGATCACCGCCGCCGCGTTCGCGGGCGTCCTGGAGGACACCGCCGCGCTGACCCTGGTCCGCCGCCGGGGCCAGGCCATGGCCGAGGCCGCCGCGATCACCGAGACGGGCATGTCCGCGCTGCTGGGCGGCGACCCGGACGTGTCCACCGCGCACCTGGGCAAGCTGGGCCTGACCCCGGCGAACGTCAACGGCGCGGGCCAGATCGTGGCCGCCGGCACCATGGAGCAGCTCGCCGCGCTGAACGAGGACAAGCCCGAGGGCGTGCGCAAGGTCGTCCCGCTGAAGGTGGCCGGCGCCTTCCACACGCACCACATGGCTCCCGCGGTCGAGAGGCTGGCGGAGGCCGCCAAGTCGCTCGCGCCCGCCGACCCGAAGGTCACCTACGTCTCCAACAAGGACGGCCGGGCCGTGCACAGCGGCGGCGAGGTCGTCGAGCGGCTGGTCGGACAGGTCGCCAACCCGGTCCGCTGGGACCTGTGCATGGAGACCTTCAAGGAGCTGGGCGCCACCGCCCTGATCGAGGTGTGCCCCGGCGGCACTCTGACCGGTCTGGCCAAGCGCGCGCTGCCCGGCGTGAAGACGCTGGCGCTGAAGACCCCCGACGACCTCGACGCGGCCCGCGAGCTCATCGCGGAGCACGCGAGCGCCTGACGCCTTTAAGGAGCCGACGAGCATGTCGAAGATCAAGCCCAGCAAGGGTGCCCCGTACGCGCGCATCCTCGGTGTGGGCGGCTACCGGCCCACACGCGTGGTGCCCAACGAGGTGATCCTCGAGAGGATCGACTCGTCCGACGAGTGGATCCGCTCGCGCTCGGGCATCGAGACCCGGCACTGGGCGTCGCCCGAGGAGACCGTCGCGGCGATGTCGATCGAGGCCTCCGGCAAGGCGATCGCGGACGCCGGGATCGACGCCTCGCAGATCGGCGCGGTGGTCGTCTCGACGGTCTCGCACTTCAGCCAGACCCCGGCCATCGCCACCGAGATCGCGGACAAGCTCGGTACGGACAAGGCGGCCGCCTTCGACATCTCGGCGGGCTGCGCCGGCTTCGGCTACGGCCTCACCCTGGCCAAGGGCATGGTCGTCGAGGGCTCGGCGGAGTACGTGCTGGTCATCGGCGTGGAGCGGCTCTCCGACCTGACCGACCTGGAGGACCGGGCCACGGCCTTCCTCTTCGGTGACGGAGCGGGCGCGGTCGTGGTCGGCCCCTCGCAGGAGCCCGCGATCGGCCCGACCGTGTGGGGCTCGGAGGGCGACAAGGCCGAGACCATCAAGCAGACCGTGCCGTGGGACCGCTTCCACATCGGCGACGTGTCCGAGCTTCCCGTCGACAGCGAGGGCAACGTCAAGTTCCCCGCGATCACGCAGGAAGGCCAGGCGGTGTTCCGCTGGGCCGTGTTCGAGATGGCGAAGGTCGCCCAGCAGGCGCTGGACGCGGCCGGGATCACCCCGGACGAACTGGACGTCTTCATCCCGCACCAGGCCAACGTGCGGATCATCGACTCGATGGTGAAGACGCTCAAGCTGCCGGAGCACGTCATGGTCGCCCGTGACATCCGCACCACCGGCAACACCTCGGCCGCCTCGATCCCGCTCGCGATGGAGCGGCTCCTGGCGACCGGCGAGGCGAAGAGCGGCGACACCGCACTCGTCATCGGCTTCGGGGCGGGTCTCGTGTACGCCGCGACGGTCGTTACCCTCCCCTAGGCACTCCGTGCCGGATCATGCTTCCGGTGCGGGACCGCACACCCCTACCGCTGACGCGGTGGGCGCCACACCCTCTGGAAATCTACGAAGGAGCGCCGACATGGCCGCCACTCAGGAAGAGATCGTCGCCGGTCTCGCGGAGATCGTGAACGAGATCGCCGGGATCCCGGTCGAGGACGTCCAGCTGGACAAGTCCTTCACCGACGACCTGGACGTCGACTCGCTGTCCATGGTCGAGGTCGTCGTCGCCGCCGAAGAGCGCTTCGACGTCAAGATCCCCGACGAGGACGTCAAGAACCTCAAGACGGTCGGCGACGCGACCGACTACATCCTCAAGCACCAGGGCTGATCGACCGATCACAGCCTTGGGTTGACTGCCCCGCCACCCGGCGGTGGCGCCGTACGAATCCTCGTTCCGTTGGAGAAAGAATTCCCGTGAGCTCGACCAATCGCACCGTGGTCGTCACCGGTATCGGCGCAACCACACCGCTGGGTGGCGACGTAGCCTCTACCTGGGAGGGCCTGCTCGCCGGCAAGTCCGGCGTGAAGCCCCTGACCCAGGAGTGGGCGGCCGACCAGGCCGTCCGTATCGCCGCCCCGGTGGCCGTGGAGCCGACCGAGGTCATCCCGCGGCCGCAGGCCCGCCGTCTGGACCGCTCGGCGCAGTTCGCGCTGATCGCGGCCCAGGAGGCCTGGAAGGACGCCGGTTTCACCGGCAAGGCCGGTGAGGACGGCTCCGTCGACCCGGACCGGCTCGGCACGGTCGTCGCCTCCGGCATCGGCGGCGTGACCACTCTGCTGGACCAGTACGACGTGCTGAAGGAGAAGGGCGTCCGCCGCGTCTCCCCGCACACCGTCCCCATGCTGATGCCGAACGGCCCCTCGGCCAACGTGGGCCTGCTCGTGGGCGCCCGCGCGGGCGTGCACACGCCGGTCTCCGCGTGTGCCTCGGGTGCCGAGGCCATCGGCTACGCCATCGAGATGATCCGCACCGGCCGTGCCGACGTCGTCGTCGCCGGCGGTACGGAGGCGGCGATCCACCCGCTGCCCATCGCCGCGTTCGGCAACATGATGGCGATGTCGAAGAACAACGAGGACCCCGAGGGCGCCTCGCGCCCCTACGACGTCGCCCGGGACGGCTTCGTCCTAGGAGAGGGCGCGGGTGTGCTCGTCCTGGAGTCCGCCGAGCACGCCGCCAAGCGCGGTGCCCGCGTCTACGCGGAGGCGGTCGGCCAGGGCATCTCCGCCGACTCCCACGACATCGTCCAGCCGGAGCCGGAGGGCCGGGGCATCTCGCACGCCCTGCAGCACCTGCTCGACAGCACCGGCCTGGACCCGGCGGAGATCGTGCACGTGAACGCGCACGCCACCTCGACGCCGGCGGGTGACATCGCCGAGCTGAAGGCGCTGCGCAAAGTCTTCGGCGACCACTCCGACCACATCGCCGTCTCCGCGACCAAGTCGATGATCGGCCACCTGCTCGGTGGCGCGGGCGGTGTGGAGTCGGTGGCGACGGTGCTGGCGCTGTACCACCGGGTGGCTCCGCCGACCATCAACGTCGAGAACATCGACCCCGAGGCCGAGGCGAACGCGGACGTGGTCCGCGGGGAGGCGCGCAAGCTGCCCGCCGAGGGCCGTATCGCCGCGCTGAACGACTCGTTCGGCTTCGGCGGGCACAACGTGGTGCTGGCGTTCCGGACGGTCTGAGAACGCCCGGCAGCGGATGTCCGAAGGGCCCCCACCGATCGGTGGGGGCCCCTTCGGCTCTGCAAGGAGCGTCGTCGTTGTGGGAGCCTCGGATCCGGGAGTGGTCCGAAGTCGTCAGACCACCTGGTGCAGCCAGCGGACGGGGGCGCCTTCACCCGCATAGCGGAACGGCTCCAACTCGTCGTCCCAGGGCTTGCCCAGGAGCTTGGCGAGTTCGGCCTCCAGGTCGGTCTCGCCGCGCTGGGAGCGCAGCAGGGCTGCGCGCAGCCGGTCCTCGGGGATGAGGATGTCGCCGTGGATGCCGGTGACGGCGTGGAAGATGCCGAGGTCGGGGGTGCAGCTGTAGCGCTCGCCCTCGGCGGTGGGGCAGGGCTCGGCGGTGACCTCGAAGCGCAGCAGCTGCCAGCCGCGCAGCGCGGAGGCGAGTTTGGAGGCGGTGCCGGGCTGGCCCTGCCAGGAGAACTCCGAGCGCCAGGTGCCGGGCGAGGCGGGCTGCCGGATCCAGTCCAGACTGACGCGCGTACCGAGCACCCCGGCGACGGCCCACTCGACGTGCGGGCACAGCGCGCGCGGCGCGGAGTGCACGTACAGAACTCCACGTGTCGTCACCGGGACCTCCGGACAGAGCGGGACATGGTGCGGGCGGGCGGACAGCGGTGGCGTTGAGGCCACGTTGATGGCGAGGCTACCGTGAGACGGGGCAAGGAGTGTGACGTACCGTCGGTCCCAGTGCCAGGAAACGCCCTCCATTCACCCAGGGGGACGCTTGTACGGGTGCGAGCCCCCCACTCGAGTGGGGGCGGGAACCCTCGCGCGTTCTCATGGAGGGGAGCACTTCACGACGATCGAGGGGATCACCAGGGCATGCGGAAACGACGTCACCGTACCCGGGCCGCTCACGCCGTCGTGGCGGCGGCCGTACTGGCCACCGCGGGCTGCAACGCCGTCGGACTGGAGGCCGGGGCCGGAGCCTCCCGCCCGTCAGCGGCACCGCCACCCGCCTGGAACACCAGCCCGGACTCGATCGCCGCGGTCGGCGACTCCATCACCCGCGGCTTCGACTCCTGCATGGTGCTGACGGACTGCCCGGAGGCGTCCTGGGCGACGGGCAGCGACGCGTCGGTCAACAGCCTGGCGGTGCGGCTGCTCGGGTTGACCGGGGCGGCCCAGCGCAGCTGGAACTTCGCGGTCACCGGGTCCCGGATGGCCGATCTGAACAGCCAGATGGCGCAGGCCGCGCGGAAGAATCCGCAGCTCGTGACGGTGATGGCCGGAGCCAACGACGCCTGCCGTGACTCCCTGGACGCGATGACGCCGGTGGCGGTCTTCCGGGCCGAGTTCGAGGCCGCGATGGACACACTGCGTCAGGCCCTGCCCAAGACACAGGTGTACGTCTCCAGCGTGCCGGACCTCAAGCGGCTGTGGTCCGAGGGCCGGACGAACGCGCTGGGCAAGCAGATCTGGAAGCTCGGCCTCTGCCCGTCCATGCTGGGTAACGCCGACGCGCTGGACGCGGCGGCCACCAAGCGGCGCGACACGGTGCAGGCCCGGGTGCGGTCGTACAACGAGGTGCTGAAGGAGGTCTGCGCGAAGGACCACCGCTGTCGCTTCGACAACAACGCGGTCTTCGACTACCGCTTCGGCACCGACCAGCTCAGCCACTGGGACTGGTTCCACCCGAGCCGCAACGGCCAGGCCCGGATCGCCGAGATCGCCTACCGGACCGTCACCGCGAAGACCCCCTGAAAGGCCCCCGAAGAGCCCCTGAATGCCTCCTGACGACAGGACTTAGGGTTTTCCCCATGAGCGAACTCTTCGGCACGCCGGCAGACGGCACCGAGGTGCACCGCTGGACGCTGGAGCGGGCCGGGGTGCGGGTACGGGTGCTGTCGTACGGCGGGATCGTGCAGTCGGTGGAGGTCCCGGACCGGGACGGGCGCCCGGCGGACGTGGTGCTGGGCTTCCCCGGCCTGGACGGCTATCTGGCCCACCCCGAGCCCTTCCTCGGCGCGCTGATCGGGCGGTACGCCAACCGGATCGCCGGGGGCCGCTTCGCGCTGGACGGGCGGACGTACGCGCTGGAGCAGAACGAGGGCGGCAATTCGCTGCACGGCGGTGACGGCGGCTTCGACAAGCGGATGTGGGAGGCGGCGCCGGTCGAGCACGGTGTGCGGCTCAGCCGGGTCAGCCCGCACGGCGAGGAGGGCTTCCCGGGCCGCCTGGAGGTCTCGGTGACGTACACCCTGGACGAGGCGGGCGCCCTGCACCTCGCCTACACGGCGGTCACGGACGCGCCGACCGTCGTGAACCTCACCAGCCACTCGTACTGGAACCTCGGCGGCTTCGGCGGCGCGGGCAGGCACGAACTGCGGCTCGCCGCCTCCCGGTACACGCCGGTGGACGCGGATCTGATCCCGACCGGTGTCCTCGACGAGGTGACGGGCACCCGCTTCGACTTCCGGGAGACGCGGGAGGTGGGCTCCGGCTACGACCACAACCTGGTCCTCGACAAGGGCGTCACGGACGAGCCGGTGCAGGTCGCCGAGCTGCACGATCCGGCGAGCGGCCGGGTCCTGACGGTGGCGACGACCGAGCCGGGCCTCCAGCTCTACACCGGCGACCATCTCCCCGCCCCCTTCGCCCCGGGCGACGGGATCGCGCTGGAGACCCAGCACTTCCCGGACTCCCCCAACCGCCCCGGCTTCCCGAGCACCGAGCTCAGGCCGGGCGAGGTCTTCCGCTCGCGGACGGTGTACGGCTTCTCGGCGCGCTGAGCGCGCCGGCCCAGCCCCGGCCCAGGGGTCAGGTCCCGGACCGGGGCTGCCGGTGGGCAGACTCGGCCCGGACCCGACGTTAACCGCCTGGGGGGAGAAGCCGGCCGGTCATCGGGCACTGTGCCGCGATCTCGTACGAACCCTTCACAAACGCGGGCGGCTTCGCCCGGCTGTGCCGGGGTCCCCGCGTCAGGCGGGCGCCGGCGACTGTGACGGCAGCGGCGTCCGGGGTGCCGGGGTGACCGCGTCGTCGGTCTCCTCGTCCAGCAGCTCACGGGCGAGCAGGGTGGCGCCCGCGACCGCGCCCGGCATCAGGAACACCGCCACGAACGGCACCAGGAAGGCCAGGGCGAGCGGGGCGCCGAAGCCCCAGACCAGCAGCTTGCGGGAGCGCAGCAGCGCCAGACGGTCACCGAGCCCGACGCCCCGGCGCTGGAGGGCGACGGCGGCGAGCTCCTCGGTCAGGAAGAAGCCGGTGACGAAGAAGCCGAGCACCGGCACGACCGTCTGCCCGACGAACGGCAGGAAGCCCAGCGCGAAGAGCAGTACGCCCCACAGTGCGGCCCGCACGACGATGCGGAGGCTGTCGCGGGCCGAGATCCACAGGTCGCGCCAGAGCGGCAGGCCGGACTCGGGCGCCGTGCCGTCGGGCGACACGTCCCGGTCCACCTGTTCGGACAGGCTCTCGTAGAAGGGCTGGCCGATCAGGAGGGTGACCGCGGTGAAGGTGACCACGGCAAGCAGCAGCGCCAGGGCGAACAGCACGGCGGTGAGCAGGCCGCGGAAGAGGCCGGTCCAGGGCCCCGGCCAGTCGTCGGCGAAGGGGGTGGCCCAGGTGACGGCGTCGCCGCCCCACAGCGCGAGCGCGGTGAGCGCCGCCGCGTACAGCACCAGCGTGATCAGACCCGGGAGCAGTCCGAAGCGGTACGACTGCCCGTGCCGGGCCATCCAGCGCTGGCCTTTGAGGAGATGGGCGAAACCGGCCCCGAGGTCACGCATGGGAAAACTGTATGCGGGGCCCGCGCCCGCCCAACCTCCGGGTGCGCGCCCGCTCGTCCTCCGGGTACGCCGCCCGTTGAGTCGAACGGCCGGGCGCCGCCGTACCGATCGGCGGGACGCACTGTGTCGCCAGCGAGCACCGGTCAGGTTGAGGAGAGCGGATGACCCAGGAGATCCACGGCACCGTCACCGACGGCTACGAACCGGTGCGGGAGGAGTTCGCCGCGTTCGTGGCGGCTCAGCGGCCGGACTTCGAGGGGCAGTTGTGCGCGTACGTCCACGGGCGGCGGGTGGTCGACCTGTGGGCCGGACCGGACGGCGCCGACGGCGGCTCGCTGTACGGGGTGTACTCGTCGACCAAGGGCGCCGCGCATCTCGTGGTCGCGCTGCTCGTCCAGGACGGCACCCTGGAGCTGGACCGCAAAGTGACGTACTACTGGCCGGAGTTCGCGGCCGAGGGCAAGGGCGCGCTGACCCTGCGGGACGTGCTCGCGCACCGGGCGGGCCTGGTCGGCGCCGACGGCGGTTTCACGCCCGCCGAGCTGGCCGACGACCGGGCCGTCGCCGAACGCCTCGCCGACCAGCGGCCGTTCTGGCGTCCCGGCACCGCCTTCGGCTACCACGCCCTGGTGATCGGCGCGCTCACCGGCGAGATCGTGCGCCGCGCCACCGGCCGTACGCTCCAGGAGCTGCACGAGGAGCGCGTCCGCGCCCCCTACGGCCTGGACTTCTTCCTGGGCCTGCCCGGCTCCCGGGAGTCCCGTTTCCGCCCCACGCAGCCCATGGCGCCCACCGCCGAGCAGCAGGCGCTGCTGGACGCGCTGCCGAGCGGACCGCACTCGCTCGCGTCGATCGCGTTCAACCGCCAGGGCGCCGTCCCGACCGACCTCGAGTCGCTCCCCAACGACCGGCTGATCCGCGCCCAGGGCCCCGCCTCGTTCGGCGGGATCGCCTCGGCGCGCGGCCTCGCCGGCCTGTACGCGGCGGCGATCAGCGAGGTCGACGGCAAGGCCCCGCTCCTGAAGCCGGACACGGTGGCGGAGTCCGGGCAGCTCCACTCCGTCGGGTACGACCTGGTGGCCCGGAGCCACAGGTCGTACGGCCTGGGCTTCCAGGCCACCGCCGACACCTGGCACCCGTTCCTGGGCGCGGGCTCGATCGGCCACAGCGGCGCCGCCGGCTCCCAGGCCTTCGCCGACCCGGCGAGCGGCCTGGCCTACGGCTACACCCGCCGCCGCTTCGCCTTCCCGGGCGGCGCCGCCCCGGAGAACGACCGCCTGGCGAGGGCGGTGCACCGGGTGGCACGGGCAGGCTGAGCACCAGGGGCGAGACACGGTGCCAGGGCCCGCGAGCCCGGCGTGATCCAAACGAGAGGCCCAAGTGCTGTGACCGGAAAGGTTTGCGCGAGCCGGTGAACCTTCCGGTCGCAGCACTAGGCCTGTACCCGGAGCAGGGGTACTGCCAGTTCGTCGGGGGTCATTGCGCCGTGGAGGCCGGTCATGGTGCTGGCACCGGGCTCGGTGCGGCCGGCGATCACCGCCACGTCGGTCTGTGCGACGGCGATCACGTCGCCGATGCGTTCGCGGACGCGGTCCTCGACCTCCGGGCCGAACCAGCCCGCCTCGATCGCCTCGTCCCGTGTGGCGATCCACATGCGCTCGCCCAGTCTTTCGCACCAGGCGGCGTGGACGTCGGCGGCGGCATCGGGCGCGGTGTAGACGTGGCGGGCACGGGCCTCGCCACCGAGCAGGGCGACGCCTGCACGCAAATCCCATTCGTCGTCGTAGTCGACGCGGTCCTGGGGTGCGACATCGACCATGCCGTGGTCGGAGGTGACGTACAGGGCGGAGCGGGGCGGCAGGCGGTTGGCCAGGCGTTGTGCGAGCCGGTCGGCGCGCATGAGCTGTTCGCGCCACTCGTCGGAGTCGACGCCGAAGGTGTGGCCGGCGGCGTCGAGCTCGCCGAGGTAGGTGTAGACGAGGGCGCGGCCGGCCAGGGCGAGTTCGGCGGCGGCCCGGTCCATCCGGCGGTCGGCGTCGTCCTCCGGGATGAAGCGGCCACCGGAGACGGCGATGCGGGTGAGCGCCGTGGTGGCGAAACGGGTGGGCAGGACCTGGGCGGTATGGATGCCCTGGGCGTGCAGGGTGCGGAAGAGGGGCGGGTGCGGTTGCCAGTCGGTGGGCTCGGTCCACGGCTCCCAGCGCAACTGGTTCATGAGGACGCCGTGGCCGGGAACGGCGACGGTGTAGCCGGCCAGGCCGTGGCGGCCCGTGGGCAGGCCGGTTCCGAAGGAGGCCAGCGAGGTGGCCGTGGTGGAGGGGAATCCGGCGGTCAGCGTGGGGGCGGGGTTGCCGTCGGCCGGCGCGGAGTCCGTTAGTGAGGCGAGGAACGGCGCGTAGGGGGCGTGCTCACGCAGTTGGTGATGGCCCAGGCCGTCGATGAGGAACACGCACACCCGGTCGGCGGGAGGCAGCCGCAGCCCGGTCGCCGGAATGGGCGGGGGTGCGCTGTGCTTCAGGCCGAAGCCCGCGGCGACTGCCGGCAGCAGGTCGCACAGGGAGCCGGTGCCGTAGGCGGGAACCGGGGCGTCGAGGGGATCCAGGGCGGGGGAGAGAGGCATGAGTGCGGCCTAGCGGAGGAGGGGGGAGGATGTCGCGCAGGTCCTCGGTGTCGATGACGCGGTCGGCGGCGGCACGGGCGTCGGCGGTGGCGTTGAGGGCGATGGACTTTCGCGCCGCGCGGAACAGGGGGCGTCGGAGCGTGAGTCGCCCACGACGGCGACCTCGTGGAGTGCCGCACCGTGCGAGCGGCACCACTCCTCGACGAAGGCGGGTTTGCCGTCCGGTGCGTCCCGCAGGTGACCGCGGATCCGCGAGGGCGTCCCGTCGACGTCGAAGGCGATCACGTGGGTGCGTCTCATGGCCGGCTTCCGCTCCTGGCACCGTTCTCGGACAAGGGCTCTTGCGGGGACTGCGTCATGATCGGGTCGTGGCGGATCCGTGGTCACGACCAGCCCGTGCGCCGGGCCGGCCAGGTGCGGCACAGTCTGCCGTACCACGCCTCGTGGGTCCGGATGTGCGGTGACCAGCATGGCGCCGGCAGGGGTGCGCTGCGGGTGTAGAACCCGGCCAGGGCGCATTCGAACGCGTCGATCGCCGTGGGATCGGCCCGGCGTGTCAGCGGGTGGCCCGCGGCGATCCCCTCCGGGGCGCCGCCTGCCGCCGCGACCGCCGCGACCGCCGGAAGGAGGTACACGAGTTCGACCCAGAAGGGAAAGGCCCCCACCTGCGGTGGGGGCCGGGCCGGGCGAACGGGCCGTCGGGGTCAGGCCAGCGTCACCGTGATGTTCCCCCGGGTCGCCTTCGAGTACGGGCAGACCTGGTGGGCCTTCTCCACCAGGCTCTTCGCCGTCGCGGCGTCGACGTTCGGGATGTCGGCCGAGATCTCCACGATGATCCCGAATCCGTCCTCGTTCTTGCCGATGCCGACCTTCGCGGTGACGGTGGAGCCGGAGATGTCGGCGCCCTCCTGGCGGGCGACGACGCCGAGGGCGCCCTGGAAGCAGGCGCTGTAGCCGGCGGCGAACAGCTGCTCCGGGTTGGTGCCGGCACCGCTGCCGCCCATCTCCTTGGGCGGGTTGACGACGACGTCGAGCTTGCCGTCGTCGGTGGCGACCCGGCCGTCACGGCCGTTCTCGGCGGTGGCGACGGCGGTGTACAGGACGTCAGAACGTCGGATTGCAGGGCTGGGCATGGGGTTGCGTTCCTTCCTTCGTCCGCCGCGACTCGCGCCCACGATCGCACCTGGCGGTTTCGGGTTCCGGAAAGAAGTTACCGCATACCGAAACCCCAGGGAACGGCCGCCGGGAGGGGTTCACAGCTTGACGATCATCTTTCCGGTGTTGTCGCCGCGCAGCACGCCGAGGAACGCCTCCAGCGTGTTCTCGATGCCTTCGACGAGGGTCTGGCGGTACTTCAGCTCGCCCGAGCGCACCCAGGCGCCGACCTCCCGCACGAACTCGGGCTGGAGGTCGTAGTGGTCGCCGACGAGGAAGCCCTCGATGCGGCCACGGGTCTGGATCAGACGGGCGAGGTTCTTCGGGCCCGGGGCGGGCTCGGTGTTGTTGTAGACCGAGATCATTCCGCAGATCGCGATGCGGCCGCCCAGGTTGAGGGAGCCGATGGCGGCTTCCAGGTGCTCGCCGCCGACGTTGTCGAAGTAGACGTCGATGCCGTCCGGGGCGGCGGCACGCAACTGCTCTGCCACCGGGCCGCTCTTGTAGTTGAAGGCGGCGTCGAAGCCGTACTCCTCGGTCAGCAGCCGGACCTTCTCGTCGGAGCCGGCGGAGCCGATCACCCGCGAGGCGCCCTTGAGCCTGGCGATCTGCCCGACCTGCCCGCCGACCGCGCCGGCCGCGCCGGAGACGAAGACGGCGTCGCCCTCCTTGAAGGAGGCGGTGCGCAGCAGACCCGCGTAGGCGGTCAGCCCGGTCATGCCCAGCACGCCGAGGTACGCCGGCAGGGGCGCGGCCGCGGGGTCGACCTTGACCGCGCTGCGGCCGTTCACGGCGGCGTACTCGCGCCAGCCGCCGAAGTGCAGGACGTGGTCGCCGACGGCGATCCCCTCGGCCTCGGAGGCGACGACCTCGCCGACGGCGCCGCCCTGCATGGGCCTGCCCAGTTCGTACGGCGCGGCGTACGACTTGGCCGCACTCATCCGGCCCCGCATATAAGGGTCGACGGAGAGGTACTCGTTGCGTACGAGGACCTGGCCCTCACCAGGCCGCGGGACCTCGGTCTCGACCAGGGCGAAGTCCTCGGGCTTCGGCCAGCCGACCGGACGGCTGAGCAGGTGCCATTCTCGGTTGATCACGACAGCGCCTTTCAGTTACTTCAGTTACTGAAACAACCATGCGCCTGAATATTTCATGAAGTCAAGTAAGCCGGTACGCTGAACGCATGGCCGCTGCACCGAACACCCGCCGACCCGACGCGCTGACCCTGGAGGTCGTCGAACTGATCGGCGACGTCGTGGCCCGGTTCTACGAGGACTACGAGGAAGCCGCCGGGGAGCACGCGCTGACCGGGGCGCAGGCGCGGCTGCTGAGCCTGCTGTCGCTGGAGCCGCTGCCGATGCGGAAGCTGGCGCAGAAGCTGAAGTGCGAGCCGTCGAACGTCACCGGGATCGTGGACCGGCTGGAGACGCGGGGACTGGTGGAGCGGCGGCCGGATCCGGGCGACCGGCGGGTGAAGCTGGCGGCGGCGACCGAGGAGGGGCGGCGGGTGGCCCGGGAACTGCGGGAAGGGCTGCGCTTCGCGCGGGAGCCGCTGGCGGGCCTCTCCGAGGGGGAGCGGCTGGCACTGCGGGACCTGCTGCGGCGGATGGTGGACCAGGGGGAACTCGGCTGACCGCGGCCGCCGTCACGGGGGCGTGGAGCCCGGCGCCGACGGGGCGGCCCGCAGGCACGTGGATCGCGCCCTACGTGCACCACCACAGGAAGCGGTCGCACGTGCGCGTCGGCGTGGGGGTCGGGTCCGGCTGAGGGGGCGGTGGAGCGGGGTCCGTCATCGGCGGGTCCGCGGGCCGGGGCGCCTCCGAGGTCGCCGGGTCCGGCCCGTCCGAGCCCCCGCCCGTGCCGTCCTGCGCCGTCGCCTCGGCCGACTCCCGGGGACTGCTCCCACCGCTCGCGTCCGGCTTCGGTTTTCCGCCCTTCGCGGAGGCGGAGGGCGAGGCCGACTTGGAGGCGTCCGGTGACGCCGTGCCCGTACCGGCCCCCGGAGCGCCGTCAGCCGGCGCGGTCGTCCCGCCGGTACCGGTGGAGGACGCCTCGCCCTCCCCCAAGTCGTCGCCGACCGCCGCCGGTTCGGGGTGGGAGAAGCCCGGCAGGCCCGGTGCGTCGACGCCGAGTTCGGCCAGGCTCAGACCGCCGCCCGCCAGTACGAAGCCGGCGGCTATCAGCAGGACCCGGCGGCGGCGCCTGCGATGGGCCGCGGCCTTGCGGTCCCGCCGGCTCGCACTCCGGCGCCCCGCGGTCTCCGCGTCCTCGGCGGCCTCGCTGTTCTCGGTGCCCTCAGTGCCTTCGGTGTCCGTCCGGGCGGCGTCGGCGGCTCCGCCCCGGCCACGCGGGCGGCGCCGCCCGGCCCGCCCCTCCGGCTCGGCAAGGCCGCCGTCAGGGCCATCCTCGTCGTACCCGTCGTGGCCGTCGTACCCGTCGCGGCCGTCATGCCCGTCATGCCCGTCATGGCCGCCCCGCCCGCCGTCGAGGTGGAACTCCCCGCTCTCCTGCGGGACTTGGGCGGCCGCCGGCTCCGCGCCCACCCCCGGATCCTCCGCGTACACGGGAAGGATCTCCACTGGGGTGCCGCACCCCGGGCAGGCGAGGGCGCCGTTGAGGTGCCGTCGGCACGGGTGGCAGTAGTTCATGACGCGGGAAGAGTAAGTTCCGGATGGGCACGGTTCCTAGGCACCCCTGTGAAGGTTCTGTGCGGGATCGAAAGAGTGGTCGAAAGTCTCGCCGAAACCGTTATCTGTCGGACCCATTGACACCCTCACTACCCCCTCCTTAGTGTCTCGCCAGCATTTCGAACGTCTGACGAAATCTCGAACAACGACATCGATGTCGAGCAGCCGAGGGGCGGGCGCCGTGCGCATCACCGGAATCAGCACCCATGTGGTCGGGACGCCGTGGCGCAACCTGACCTACGTCCAGGTCCACACCGACGAGGGCATCACGGGGGTCGGCGAGACCCGGATGCTGGGCCACACCGACGCGCTCATCGGCTACTTGAGGGAGGCCGAGGCCAACCACATCCTCGGCTCAGACCCGTTCGCCGCGGAGGACCTCGTCCGCCGGATGAAGTACGGCGACTTCGGCCGCGCGGGTGAGATCGTGATGTCCGGCATCGCGGTGGTGGAGATGGCCTGCTGGGACATCAAGGGCAAGGCGCTGGGTGTTCCGGTGTGGCAGCTGCTCGGCGGCAAGGTCACCGACCGGGTCAAGGCATACGCCAACGGCTGGTACACCACCGAGCGCACCCCGGAGGCGTACCACAAGGCCGCGCGGGGGGTCATGGAGCGCGGTTACCGGGCGCTCAAGATCGACCCCTTCGGCACCGGGCACTTCGAACTCGACCACGAGGGAACCCTGTACGCCGTCTCGCTCATCGAGGCCGTACGGGACGCCATCGGCCCGGACGCCGAGCTGATGCTGGAGATGCACGGCCGCTTCTCCCCCGCCACCGCCGTCCGGCTGGCCAGGGAGATGGCGCCCTTCGCCCCGGCCTGGCTGGAGGAGCCGGTGCCGCCGGAGAACCTGAAGGCGCTGCGGAAGGTCGCCGCCAAGGTGGACGTACCGGTCGCCACGGGGGAGCGCATCCACGACCGGATCGAGTTCCGCGAGCTCTTCGACGACCAGTCCGCCGACATCATCCAGCCGGACGTCGGCCACATCGGCGGCATCTGGGAGACCCGGAAGCTGGCCGCGACCGCCGAGACGCACTACATGCTCGTCGCCCCGCACAACGTGGGCGGGTCCGTGCTCACCGCCGCCTCGCTCCACGTGGGCTTCACCACACCGAACTTCAAGATTCTGGAGCACTTCAACGACTTCGCGGACGCGGAGATCAAGAAGGTGGTCAGGGGAGCGCCCCGGGTGGATCCGGAGGACGGCTGCTTCCACCTCTCCGACGCGCCCGGTCTCGGCGTCGAGCTGGACGTCGACGCGGCGGCCGAATTCCCCCAGCAGCAGGCCCGCTTCGACCTGTGGGCCGAGGGCTGGGAGCAGCGCAGGCCGAAGGGGGCGAAGTGAGCACCGAGATCGTCGTCGAGGCCCCGGGCGCGCACCGGATCGCCGTGCACACGCCGCGCGACCCGGGTCCGGGCGAGGCGCTGGTCGCCGTGCACGCCGTGGGGATCTGCGGCAGCGACCGCGAGGTGTACCAGGGCAACCGGCCCGAGGGGTACGTCCGTTACCCGCTGACGCCGGGCCACGAGTGGTCCGGGACGGTCCGGCGGGTGGGCGCCGGGGTGCCCGGCGGTCTCGTGGGCCGCAAGGTGGTCGGCGAGGGTTTCCGCAACTGCCAGGTGTGCGACCGCTGCCACGCGGGCGAGACGACCCTGTGCACGGCGGGGTACGAGGAGACCGGCTTCACCCGGCCCGGCGCGATGGCCACCACGCTGACGCTGCCGGCCAGGCTGCTGCACGTGCTGCCCGAGGGCGCCGACCTCACCGCCGCCGCCCTGCTGGAGCCGGCCGCCTGTGTAGCGGCCGCCGCGCTGAAGACGGACGCCCGGCCGGGCGAGCGGGTCGCCGTGGTCGGCACCGGCACGCTCGGGATGTTCGCCGTGCAGTTCCTCAAGGCCCTCTCCCCGGCCGAGCTGCTGGTCGTCGGCACACGCGAGGACCGCGAGGGCCTGGCCCGGCGGTTCGGCGCCACCGGCTTCTCCACCAAGGACCGGCAACTGCCCGGCGGCTTCGACGTGGTGATCGAGACCGCCGGATCCGCGGACGCGGCGCGGACCGCCGCCGCGCTGCTCAGACGTGGTGGGCGGCTGGTCCTGACGGGCATCCCGGCACCGGGCGCCGAGGGACTGGACCCGACCGACCTCGTCGTACGGCAACTGGAGGTGCACACCGTCTTCGGAGCACCGCCGCACGCCTGGGCGCAGACGGTGCGGGTGTTCGCGGCCGGGCTGCTCGATCCGCTCCCACTCGTCACCCACGAACTCCCGCTCGCCGAGTTCTCGCACGCCATCGATCTGGTGGGGGCGGGCGACCCGAAGGTGGGCAAGGTGCTGCTCCGCCCGTGACCGTGCGCCGCTCACGGCGTGACCCGATGACGCCGTGAGCGGCGCACGGGGCCCGGATCACCGGCAGCGGTACGCCGGGCCCGGATCACCGCCGGTCCCCGTGCACGACCCGCCACACCCGGAGTCGCGAACCTTGTCCGAGATACCGAACACGAAGGACTGCCCGTGACCGACGCTTCCGCCACGGCCGCCCGCAGGCCCGGTGAGCAGACGCTCACCGCACTCGGCCTGGGCGCCCCCGCCCTCGACCCCGCCGACGCCTCGCCCCACGCCTTCCCGGGCGGCGGCCGCTGGCGCACCGAGATCCCCTCGTGCGAGGGCCCGGAGGCGCTGGCGATGGTCCTCGACGAGGCCGCCCGGCTCGATGTGCCGATCCACCGGATCAGCCAGGGCAGCGGCGTGTGGATGCTGACCGACGCCGAGATCACCGAGATGGCCGGGGCGAGTGCCGCACGCGGCATCGAGCTGTGCCTGTTCACCGGCCCGCGCGGCACCTGGGACACCGGCGGCTCGGTGCGCTCCGACTCGCGTGGGGCGGGGCTGCGCGCCCGCGGCCACGACGCGGTCGCCGGATGCGTGGAAGACGCCGTACGGGCCACGGAGTTGGGCGTGCGCTGCCTGCTGGTCGCCGACGAGGGGGTGCTGTGGACGCTGCACCGGGCGCGTACGACGGGACTGATCCCGGCCGACACCACCCTGAAGGTGTCCGCGCTGATCGGCCCGGTGAACCCGGCGTCGTACGCCGTCTTCGAGCGGCTGGGCGCCGACTCCGTGAACGTGCCCAGCGATCTGACGCTCGATCACCTCACCGAGATCCGGCGGGTGTCGGGCGCCCCCATGGACATGTACATCGAGGCGCCCGACGACCTCGGCGGCTATGTGCGCATGTACGAGGTCGCCGAGCTGATCCGGCGCGGCGCACCGCTCTATCTGAAGTTCGGCCTGTCCAAGGCGCCCGGCATCTACCCGTACGGACACCACCTGCGCGAGCTCACCCTGGCCACCGCCCGGGAACGGGTGCGGCGCGGCCGGCTCGCCCTGGACCTGCTCGCCCGCCACGGCGCCGCCGGTGACATGGCGCCGCTCGGCTCCCGGCTGCCGGGCCCGCTCCACCGCTTCCCCACCGGCGCCTGACAGGCGCCGAGAGCACCTCCCCACGCCCCACCCCGACCAGACGGACAAGGACTGATCCCCATGCGCAACCGCAGAGCCGCCCTCGCCGCCACGGCCGCAGCCGCGTCCCTCGCCCTGACCCTGTCCGCCTGCGGGCAGAACAGCGAGGGCGGCAGCAAGGAGAAGGCGGGCAGCACCAAAGGCGCCACCATCGGCATCGCGATGCCGACGAAGTCCTCCGAGCGGTGGATCTCCGACGGCGACAACGTCGTCAAGGACCTCCAGGCCAAGGGCTACCGGACCAAGCTGGTCTTCGGCGAGGACAACCCCGACACCCAGGTCTCGCAGATCGAGAACCTGATCACTCAGGGCGTCAAGGGCCTGATCGTCGCCGCCATCGACAACAAGTCGCTGAACAACGTGCTCCAGGAGGCGGCCGACGCCGGCATTCCGGTCATCGCCTACGACCGGCTGATCCTCGGCACGGAGCACGTCGACTACTACGCCTCCTTCGACAACGAGAAGGTGGGCCGGCTCCAGGCCGGCTACATCGTCGACAAGCTCGGCCTGAAGGACGGCAAGGGCCCGTTCAACATCGAGCTGTTCGCCGGCTCCAACGACGACAACAACACCAAGTACTTCTTCAACGGCGCGATGAGCGTCCTGAAGCCGTACCTGGACAGCGGCAAGCTGAAGGTGAGGTCCGGCCAGACGCAGCTCACCAAGGTCACCACCCTGCGCTGGGACGGCGCCACCGCGCAGCGGCGCATGGACGACATCCTCACCTCCTCCTACAAGAGCGGCCGGGTCGACGCGGTGCTCTCGCCCTACGACGGCATCTCGATCGGCATCCTCTCCGCGCTGAAGTCGGACGGCTACGGGTCGGGGAGCAAGCCGCTGCCCGTCGTCACCGGTCAGGACGCCGAGCTGGCCTCGGTGAAGTCGATCATCGCGGGCGAGCAGACGCAGACCGTCTACAAGGACACCCGCAAGCTCGCCGAGGTCGCCTCGGCGATGGTCGACGACGCCCTGAAGGACAAGAAGCCGCAGGTCAACGACACCAAGACCTATGACAACGGCTCGAAGGTGGTGCCCGCCTACCTGCTGCAGCCGGTGAGCGTCGACAAGAGCAACTACGAGGAGGTCCTGGTCAAGGGCGGCTACTACACGGACGCCGAGCTGAACAAGTAGCCCGGGAAGCGACCGCCGCATCCACCGACCCCAACCGACTGGAAGGCACGACCATGGCGGGACCCGTCCTGGAAATGCGCTCGATCGGCAAGACCTTTCCCGGTGTCAAGGCGCTGTCGGACGTCACGCTGACGGTTCGCCGGGGCGAGGTGCACGCCATCTGCGGGGAGAACGGCGCCGGCAAGTCCACCCTGATGAAGGTGCTCTCCGGCGTCCACCCGCACGGAAGTTACGAGGGCGAGATCCTCTTCGAGCAGGAGGTCTGCCGTTTCAAGGACATCCGGGCCAGCGAGCGGCGCGGCATCGTCATCATCCACCAGGAGCTGGCGCTGGTGCCGTACCTGTCCATCGCGGAGAACATCTTCCTCGGCAACGAACACGCCACCCGCGGGTTCATCAACTGGAACGACACCCTCCGGCACGCCACCGAACTGCTGCGCCGCGTCGGCCTCGACGAGCACCCCGAGACCCGGGTCGCCGACATCGGCGTCGGCAAGCAGCAGCTCGTGGAGATCGCCAAGGCGCTGTCGAAGTCGGTGAAGCTGCTCATCCTGGACGAGCCGACGGCCGCCCTGAACGACGAGGACAGCGGCAAACTCCTGCGTCTGATCCTGGAGTTGAAGAAGCAGGGCATCACCTCGATCGTCATCTCCCACAAGTTGAACGAGATCCGCCGGGTCGCCGACTCGGTGACGATCCTGCGCGACGGCCGCGCCATCGAGACCCTGAACGTGACGGCGGCCGGCACCACCGAGGAGCGGATCATCGCCGGCATGGTCGGCCGCGACCTCGACCACCGCTTCCCCGAACGCACCCCGCACCAGCCCGAGGTGGGCGCGGCCCCGGCCCTGGAGATCCGGGGCTGGACGGTGTTCCACCCGATCGACCGGCAGCGCCGGGTCGTCGACGACGTGTCGGTCCGGGTGCGGCGCGGGGAGATCGTCGGCATCGCCGGCCTGATGGGCGCCGGCCGCACCGAACTGGCGATGAGCGTCTTCGGCCGCTCCTACGGCCGGTACGCGGCCGGCACGGTCCTCAAGGACGGCCGGGAGATCAACACCAGGACCGTCGCGGAGGCGGTGGGGCACGGCATCGCCTACGTCACCGAGGACCGCAAGCACTACGGCCTGAACCTCATCGACACCGTCCACCGGAACATCTCGCTGACCGCGCTGCGCAAGGTGGCCCGGCGGGGCGTGGTGGACGAGCACGGGGAGCGGCAGGTCGCCGAGGGCTTCCGCACGTCCATGAACATCAAGGCGCCGACCGTCTTCGAGCCGGTGGGCAGGCTGTCCGGCGGCAACCAGCAGAAGGTCGTCCTCAGCAAGTGGATCTTCGCCGGTCCGGACGTGCTGATCCTGGACGAGCCCACGCGCGGCATCGACGTGGGCGCCAAGTACGAGATCTACACGGTCATCGACCGGTTGGCCGCCCAGGGCAAGGCGGTCGTCTTCATCTCCTCCGAACTGCCGGAGCTGCTCGGCATGTGCGACCGCATCTACACGATGGCCGCGGGGCGGCTGACCGGTGAGGTGCCGCGGGCCGAGGCCACCCAGGAAGTGCTGATGCGCCACATGACGAAGAACACGAAGGACGAAGAGGTGACGCGATGAGCACGGACGTGACCGCGCAGACCCCGGCCCCCGCGCCACCGGAGCGCGGCGCGGCGGCCGCCGGCCAGGGTCTGCTCCGGCTGGTGCTGAACGGCCTGCGCCGCAACATGCGGCAGTACGGGATGCTGCTCGCGCTCGGCCTGATCGTCGTCCTGTTCGAGATCTGGACCGGAGGGGACCTGCTGCTGCCGCGCAACGTCTCCAACCTGGTGCTCCAGAACAGCTACATCCTGATCCTGGCCATCGGCATGATGATGGTGATCATCGCGGGCCACATCGACCTGTCGGTCGGCTCGCTGACCGCCTTCGTCGGCGCGGTGGCGGCGGCGCTGACGGTCAGCCACCAGGTTCCGTGGCCGGTCGCGGTGGGCCTGTGCCTGCTGGTGGGGGCGGCCGCGGGCTCGCTGCAAGGTTTCATGATCGCGTATCTGGGCATACCGTCGTTCATCGTCACCCTCGCCGGGATGCTGCTCTTCCGCGGTCTGACGGAGATCCTGCTCAAGGGCCAGACCCTCGGCCCGTTCCCGGGCGGGCTCCAGAAGATGGGCAACGGCTTCCTGCCCGAGGTCGGGCCGCACACCAACTACCACAACCTCACCCTGCTCCTCGGCCTCGTCCTGATCGCCTCCGTGGTGTGGCAGGAGGTGCGCGATCGGCGACGGCAGCAGGAGTTCTCCCTCGAGGTGCCGCCCGCGCGGCTGTTCGCGCTCAAGCTCGTCGCCCTCGTCGCCGCGGTCCTGGTCGTCACGCTGCTGCTCGCCAGCTACAAGGGTGCGCCGATCGTGCTGATCGTCCTCGGCGTGCTGGTGGTCGGCTATGGCTATGTGATGCGCAACGCCGTCTTCGGCCGCCACATCTACGCCATCGGCGGCAACCTGCCCGCCGCGAAGCTGTCCGGCGTCAAGGACCGGCGAGTCACCTTCCAGGTGTTCCTGAACATGGGCGTGCTGGCGGCCCTGGCGGGCCTGGTGGTGGCGGCCCGCCTGAACGCGGCCTCTCCGAAGGCGGGCGTGAACTACGAACTGGAGGCGATCGCCTCGTCGTTCATCGGCGGCGCGTCCATGAGCGGCGGGGTCGGCACCGTGCTCGGCGCGATTATCGGCGGCCTCGTCCTCGGCGTGCTGAACAACGGCATGAACCTCCTCAGCGTCGGCACCGACTGGCAGCAGGTCATCAAGGGCCTGGCGCTGCTGGCGGCGGTCGGGTTCGACGTGTGGAACAAGCGCAGGTCCGGTTCGTAGGCGGCCCGCAACGCACCCGCGCGGAGTCCTCGGGTACCCGGAAATCACACTTCCCACACATGAGTTGAACAACGCCGCCTCCCTCTCCGTATCCATGGGTGGCCCGTGCCCGCGCGGGCCACCCCAGGACGACGGGCCCGGTCGTCCCCGCCGGGCCCGCCACACACGGAGGTTCCATGGCCGACAACGTCACCTCGCTGTTCCGCAGCACCGCGGCGCACAGCCCGTCGATGGCGGCGCTGACGCGGGAGGGCGGCGACGGGGCCGGGCCGGTGGACTTCTGCATTCCGTGCAACCCCTACTTCCCCACGTCCGCCATGTTCCAGGACATGGCGACACGGCTGCGCGAGATCGTCACGTACTACCCGTCCAGCGCGGACACGATCACCGCCGAGCTGTGCAGCCTGCTCCAACTGCCGCCGCAGTGCGTGGCGATGGGCAACGGCTCCACCGAGCTGATCACCTGGATCGACCATCTGCTCGTGCGTGAGTCCCTGGCCGTCCCCATCCCCACCTTCGGCCGCTGGACCGACCAGCCCATGGAGACCGGCAAGCGGGTCGACATGTTCCCGCTCCAGGAGTCCAACGGCTTCGCCCTTGACCCGGCGCAGTACGCCGAGTTCATCCGGGCACGGGGGACCAGGGTCGCCGTGGTCTGCAACCCCAACAACCCCGACGGCGGCTTCGTGCCCAAGCACACCCTGGTGCAGTTCATGGACGCCCTGGCCGACCTGGACCTGGTGGTGATCGACGAGTCGTTCCTGGAGTTCGCCGACGCCGAGGCCGAACCGAGCGTGGTGCAGGAGGCGATGCTGCGCCCGAACGTGGTCGTGCTGCGCAGCCTGGGCAAGAACTTCGGCCTGCACGGCATCCGCTTCGGATACCTGGTCGCCAACCCGGCGCTGGCGGGCAAGGTCCGTTCGATGCTGCCGAAGTGGAACCTCAACTCCTTCGCCGAGCACGTGGTGTTCATGCTCAAGGAGCACGGCGCGGAGTACCGGCAGAGCCTTCAGCAGGTGCGTCGCGACCGGCTGGAGATGGCCGCCCACCTCTCGGCGCTGCCCGGTCTGACGGTCTACCCGTCCCAGGGCAACTTCCTCTTCGTACGCCTTCCCGTGGGCGCCGAGGGCACCGTGGTCCGGGACCGGCTGCTCACCGAGCACCGGATCCTGGTCCGCGAGTGCGGCAACAAGATCGGCTCCTCCAGCCGCTTCCTGCGGCTCGTGGTGCGCCCCGAGGTGGACGTTCGTCGTCTCGTCTCCGCCTTGGAACAGGTGCTCTACGGCAGCGGGAGGGGTGCGGCCGTACCCGAGCTGGGTACAGGGACCAACTACAGCTCGGGTACGGCCGCGGTGGACCGGCTGGTGAGCGAGACCAATGGGGGCGGGATGCGGCTGCCGGCCGCCGCACAGGCCGCGGTGGCCGCCGCCCCGGGGATCGCCGCCGTTCCCGGGATGGCCGCCGCCCCGGGGATCGCCGCCGTCCCGGGAATAGCCGCCCCGGGAATAGCTGCCCCGGCCGCCGGCACCGCGATGCCGCTCCCCGTCACGGCGTCGGCGGCCCCCGCCCCGCAGCCGCCCGCCGCCGGCACGCCCCTGCCGGCGACCACCGCCCCGCCGCCGGCCCCCGCACCGGCCCCGATGCACCCCCTGGCACCGGCAGCGCAACAGGTCCTGGCCCCCGCCCCCGTACCGGCGCCCGCTCCCGGGCCCACCCCGCCGGGCGTCCCCGCCCGCGGCGGCCTCACCGCCGCCCAGGTGCGCGGCATGACCGCCCCGCCCCCCGGCGCCCCCGGCCTGACCCCGGCCCCGGCGACCGGCTGGCCCAGCCCCCAGAACTGGCCGAACGCGGCAGGCATGGGACAAGCGGGCTAGCGGCAGAGCAGGCCCCCGCACCGGCGCCCGCCCCCCGGGCCCACCCCGCCGGGCGTCCCCGCCCGCCGCGGCCTCACCGCCGCCCGGGTCCGCGGCATGCCTGCCCCCTCGGTCGAACGCGGCGGGCATGGGACAAGCGGGGTGGCGGCGAGGCCGGGGGGCGCCTCCTCCGCAGGGCTCCGGCGCCGCTCGTACGGCGTCGTGCGAGCACGCCGGGTTCCGTGTGCGTGCCGAGTGCGGGCCCGCCTCCGTGCAGAATGGCGGCACCCGCGCCCCGTAAGATCGCCCCCGGAGGCACACCCTTGGCGCTCAGCAGACGTTCATTCAGCGCCCTCGCGGGCGCCGCCGCGCTCGGACTGGCCCTGGGCGGCAGTGGCGGACCGGGGGCGCCGTCGGCCTACGCCGCCCGCTCCGTGCCCACCGGCCCGCCGCCGCCCCCGCCGAGCGCCGACGGACGGCGGCACAGCGTCGGCTTCGACCGCTACTCGCTGCTGGTCGACGGCCGGCGGCTGGTGCTGTGGTCGGGCGAGATGCACCCCTTCCGGCTGCCGAGCCCCGCCCTGTGGCGGGACGTGCTCCAGAAGATGCGCGCGTACGGCTACAACGCCGTCAGCGTCTACGTGGCCTGGAACTACCACTCCCCCGCCCCCGGAAAGTACGACTTCACCGGAGTGCGGGATCTGGACCTGTTCCTGCGCATGGCCGCCGAGACCGGCCTCTACGTCATCCTGCGCCCCGGCCCCTACATCAACGCCGAGGTCGACGGCGGCGGCTTCCCCGGCTGGCTGACCGCCACCGAGGGCACCGCGCGGACCGCCGATCCCACGTACCTGAAGCACGTCGACGAGTGGCTGAGCCACGTCGACGCCATCGCGGCCCGGCACCTGTTCACCCGGGGCACCGGCACGGTCCTGCTCTACCAGATCGAGAACGAGTACGACGCCCACGTGGGCGAGCCGACCGGGCGTGCCTACATGGCCCACCTGTACAAGAAGGTGCGCGCCGACGGCATCGACGTCCCCCTCTTCCACAACGACAAGGGCAGGAACGGCCACTGGATCCCCGGCTCGTTCGACACCGGCGGCGAGAAGCGGGGGTGGCTGTACGGGTTCGACGGGTACCCCTCGCCGGCCCAGACCCCGCCCGACTGGGGGTACTTCGGGAGCGGCGGGAAGACCGGCGGGGCGAGCGCCAGCCCCCGTACGCCCGGGTTCATGCCGGAGTCCGGCGGCGGCTGGTTCGATCCGTGGGGCGGTGCCTGGTCGAAGGGCAAGGGGTACGCGGAGTCGCGGCGCACCCGGGACGCGGCGTACGAGCGGCGCTTCTATCTGACCCACCTCGCCAACGGCATCACCGTCCACAACGTGTACATGGCCTTCGGCGGCACCTCCTGGGGCTGGCTGCCCGCGCCGGTCGTCTACACGTCGTACGACTACGGGGCGGCACTCGACGAGGGCCGCCGGCCCACCGACAAGCTGGTGCCGATGCACCAGATCGGGCACATGCTCCAGCGCGTCCCGGACTTCGCCAGGCTGGACCGCGCGGCCGACGTGAAGGTGCGCGGGCTGAGGACGTACCACCTGAAGAACCCGGACACCGGCGCCCACGTCTACGTCCTGCGCAACGACGGCGACCAGGAGGTCTCCTCGACGCTGCGCGCGGCCGGCGGCGACCTGCCGGTGACCGTGCCGGCCCGGGACGCCCGGCTGATGGTCACAGGCCTGTCCCTGGGACGGCGCAAGGTGCGGTACTCCACCACGCAGCCGATGCTGCTCCTCACCGCGGGACGGCAGGACGTCGCCGTGTTCTGCGGCCGGCAGGGCGATTTGGCCCGCGTGGTGCTGGAGGCCGCCGAGGAGCCGCTGGTCACGCGGATGAGCCAGGAGGCCGCGTACGCCTACGACCGGGGTCTGCTGCGCCTGACCGTCCCGCTCGGCGCCGGCGGGCTGATCGGGGTCCGGGTGGAGGGCGACGGGAACGACCGCCCGCTGCTGCTGCTCTTCGCCGACGAGGCGACCTCGATGCGCCTGTGGCCGTACGACACCCCGTCGGGCTCAATGCTGGTGCACGGCCCCGCGCTGCTGCGCACCGCCACCGTGCGCGGCTCCACGGTGCACCTCACCGGCGACACCGTCGGGGAGACCGGGCTGGAGATGTGGGGGCCGCGCGGCATCGACGGTGTGACGTGGAACGGCCGCGCGGTGCCGGTGTCGGCCACCGGCTCGGGGAGCCTGCGGGCCGGCGCGCCGCTGCCGGGCGTGCCCGAGGTGACGCTGCCCGCGCTCGGCGGCTGGCGGACGCGCACCGAGAACCCCGAGTCCGGGCCGGGCTTCGACGACTCGGCGTGGAAGGCCGCCGACCGGTCGTCCTCGCACAGCACGACCCCCGTGCCGAAGGGGCAGCCGGTGCTGTTCGCCGACGACTACGGCTTCCACTACGGGGACGTCTGGTACCGCGGCACGTTCACGGACTCCACGAACGTCGAGTCGGTCTCCCTCTCCTACAGCACCGGCACGCAGGGACTGCTGATGGCCTGGCTGGACGGTGAGCCGCTGGGCACCCACCGGATGCCGGTGCCCGACAACAGCACCGTCCGGCAGGGCAGTTGGTCGGACACGGCGGTCTTCCCGGTGCGCGGCCCGCAGCGCGGGCCCGGCCCGCGCGTGCTGTCGGTCCTGGTGCGGCGGATGCAGCACGACCAGGACGGCGCGGCGCGCGACACGCACAAGGCGGCGCGGGGTCTGACGGCCGTCACCTTCACCGGGGCCGCGCCGAATGTGCGGTGGCGGATCCAGGGCGAGGCCGCGCCCGACCCGGTGCGCGGGCCGCTGAACAACGGCGGGCTGTACGGCGAGCGGGAGGGCTGGCACCTGCCGGGCTTCCCGGACCGCGACTGGGAGCCGGTGACGTTCCCGCGCGCGGCGCGGCGGCAGGGGGTGACCTGGTACCGGACCACGTTCCGGCTGGCCGTGGAGCAGGACGTCGACGCCTCGATCGGGCTCACCCTGGACGACGACCGGAACCGCTCCTACCGCGCGCAGATCTTCCTCAACGGCTGGAACATGGGCCAGTACATCAACGATGTCGGTCCGCAGCACACGTTCGTCCTGCCGAACGGGATCCTGCGCACCCGGGGCACCAACACCCTGGCCCTGGCGGTGCTGTCGGAGTTCACCACGCTGTCGGGCCCGGGGCAGGTGCGGCTGACGCTGCTGGGCGCGGCGGCCGGCGGGGTGCCGGTGACACCGCTGCCGTCACCGGGACGGTGACATGGCAACCGCGCAACCAGCCGGAAGGCGGCGGTCGTTCACGGTCGCACAACGGTCGCCGGATCGCATGACGCGGGCAACTCCCGCCGCGTAGGCTCGGACGGCCCTCTCAGAAGTCCTTCCGCCACCGCGGGCGGCGCGAGGATGATGGGGTCATGCCTGGATGATGCACGGGGGAACATGGTGCGTAGGAAACGGGAGATGCGGCGGCTCGCCGACGCGCTCATCGACCCCATCCAGGTGCCGGTACCCGCCGACCCGGAGGTGCTGTTGACCGCGCTCGTCGACTCCGTCAGCGCCTGGCGGGGCCGCCGGGTCGTCGTCCGGCGGGAGGTGTTCCCGCCGCACACCGCCAGCGGGCTGTGGCTGGAGGGCGAGACCCAGGACGTGGTCGTCGTCGACCAGCGGGCCGCCGTGTGGCACCAGATCGTGATCTTCTGCCACGAGGTGTGGCACATGAGCCGGCGGGAGGCCGACGCGGACGCCGCGCCCGCCGCGGGACCGCCCCGGCCGGTCGCGGCGCGCACCGACTTCAGCCTGGCCGACGAGCAGGAGGCCGACCAGTTCGGCATGCTGATGGGCCGTCGGCTGCGGACCTGGCTGGAGGCACCGGCGGACCCGGCGTTCGGCGACGGCGCCGACCACGGCCAGGGCCTCGCCGGACGTATCGGGGCGGCGCTCAACTACCGGGGGAACCGGGGAACATGAGTGGCCTGATCAACTACGCCAGCTGCGGTGTGCTGTGGCTGGGTCTGGCCGTGAAGGCCCCCGATCTGGCCCGACATCGCAGCGATCCCTATCTCCGCGCGATCTGCGCGGTGCTGGGTCTGGGCGGCTTCTGCTTCCTCCTCGGGGCCCCGCCGACGGTCGGCGCGATCAACCGGCTCAGCGGTGTGCCGAACCTCGCCGCGCCGCTCACGTACGCGTCGATCACCGCGTACAGCGCGGCCTCCCAGGTCCTCGTCGTCTACTGGCGGGGCGGCGAGCACGTGCACCAGGTGGCCCGGCGCTGGATCGTGGCCTACACGCTGGTGCTCGTCGGCATCGCCGCCACGTTCGCACTCGGCGAGGCGCCGGTGGAGCGCCGTACCGACCTGGACACCTACTACGCGACGACGCCGTTCTTGGCCGAGATGATCGTGCTGTACCTGGTGGGGCATCTCTGCGCCGTCAGCGTCACCACGGTGTCCGCGCTGCGCTGGGCGCGCGAGGTGGCCGGCTGGCTGCGTGCGGGGCTGGTGGTGCTGGGGGTGGGCTCGCTGTGCGCCGGCGGGTACAGCGTGACCAAGCTCGTGGCCGTGGTCGCCCGCTGGTGCGGGCGGGACTGGTCGGCGCTCGGCACGAACGTCTCGCCGGCCGCCGCCGGGTTGGGCGCCCTGCTGACGTCGGCGGGCATCCTGGTGCCGCTGGCCGGGCCCCGCCTCACCGAGTGGCGGCGGTCCCGGCTGGCGTACGCGCGGCTGGAACCGCTGGAGCGCGAGCTGGACGACCTGCTCACCCGCCGCTGCCTGCGGCTGCCGCGGCCCCGCTGGGCCACGCCCACCACCCGGCTGATGTGGCGTCAGACCAGCATCCACAACGCGCTCAGCTATCTGGACGCGTCCTTCGACCGGTCCCTGTACGAGCGCACCCACGAGGTGGTGCTGGAGTCGACCGGTGACACCGAGCGCGCCGAGGCCGCCGCGTGGGCGGCGGTCATCGCCGCCGCCGTGCGCGAGCCCGGCGGGCCGCTGCCCGGCGAGGTGGACCGGCTGACCGTCCGCGTACCGGGCCCGGCCGCCCTGGTCCGCGTCGCGGACGCCCTGGCCACCCCCACCCCCGCAACGGCCACCCGCGTCACGACCCCCACGACCACACCATGACCGACTCCCACGCGGCCCGACGACCGCAACGCGAAACCCGCAAAGCCACGCCCACGGCCCACACGACGGCATTGCCCCGGGCGGTCGTCCGTGGGGCCGATGCGGTCGAGGGCGTTTCGGGCGGGAGGGGCCTCGGACCGGTCGGGCGTGCGGGGAGGTGGTCGTCGTGAGTCTTGTCGTTTATCTGGCGGCCGGGATCTTCGGGCTGTCCGCGACCGTGTTGCTGCGGCGGCCGCGTACCGCGGTGCGGAATCCGCTGACCATGTCCACGTGTGCGGCGATCGTCCTCGGTTCGCTGGTGTTCGTCTGCTCGGCGCCGCTGACGCTGGCCACCGTCAACGACCTCACGGGCATCCCCAACTTCGGTGCCCCGCTGACCTACGGGATGCTCTCCGCGTACAGCTGCTCGCTGCTCATCCTGCTGATCAACTGGCGGGGCGGCCCGCGCGAGCGGGTGCGGCGCACGGTGCTGCGGAGCATCGCCGCCTACGCTCCGCTGATCATCGTCATCGTCGTGCTGTTCATGCTGGGCGACGCCCGCACCGAGCGGCTGACCGACCTGGACACCTACTACGCCAACACGCCGTACCTGCGCGAGATGATCCTGCTCTACCTGCTCGGGCACAGCGCCGCGACACTCGCGGCGTGCGCGATGTGCGTCAAGTGGAGCCGCGAGGTCACCGGGCTGCTGCGGGCCGGGCTGCGGCTGATCCTGGCCGGCTCGGCGCTGGACGTGGTGGGCTTCCAGCTGACCAAGTACACGGCGATCGCGGCGCGTTGGACGGGCCACGACCTGGACGTGCTGTCCACGAAGGTCGCCCCGCCGATGGCCTCGCTCGGCGCGCTGCTGTGCTCGGCCGGCTTCGTGCTGCCCAGGCTGCTCCCGGCGGTCCTCGCCCAGGCGCGCGGCCTGCGCGACCACCGGCGGCTGGGCCCGCTGTGGTCGCGGGTGCGGTTCGTGTCCACCGCGCCCAAGCCGCCGAGCCCGTGGTGGCAACTGCCGCTCGCGCGCCTCCAGTGGCGGGAGGTGTCGATCCACGACGCGCTGCTGGGCCTCGCCCCGTACTTCGACGACGGGGTCCGCGAGCGGGCGCTGGCCGCCGCCCGGCGCACGGGCCGCGGCGCCCACGAGGCGCGGATCGCCGCGGAGGCGGCGATGCTCGCCGACGCCGCGCGCCGCGCCGCCGCCCGCGAGGAGCCGCTCCCGGCGCCGAGCGGATACCGCCTCCACGCCACGGAGGTGTCTGGAACCAGCGGTCTCGTGGAACTGGCGCAGGCGCTGGTCCCCACACCCGCCGAAACCGCCGTACGAGCAGGAACGGTGAAGACCTCCCATGGCTGAGGCCATGGCCGACTCCGAGGAGCCCCATGCCCCGTAGAGCTGTCGTCATCGGTGCCGGACTGGCCGGCATGCTGGCCGCGGCGGTGCTGTCCGGCGTCGTGGACGACGTGGTCGTAGTGGACCGCGACGACCTGCCCGAGGGGCCGGAGCACCGCCGGGGGCTGCCGCAGGGGCGCCACGCCCATCTGCTCATGGCCGGTGGCCTGGCCGCCATGGAGGAGCTGATGCCGGGCGGGAGCATCCGGGAGCGGCTGCTGGCCGCGGGCGCCCGGGAGATACCGCTGGGCCACGGCATGGTGGCCCTGACCCCCGAGGGCTGGCTGCGGCGCTGGCGGCACGACGGACCGCGGATGCTCAGCTGCACCCGCGCCCTGCTGGACTTCACGGTCCGCTCCACCGTCCTCGCCCACACCGGGACGGTGATCCGCAAGGCGCAGGCGGTCGGGCTGGTGGGCGAGGCGGGGCGCGTGCGCGGTGTCCGCGTCGCCACCCCCGCCGCGGAGGAGGTGCTGGCCGCGGACTTCGTGGTCGACGCGAGCGGGCGCGGGTCGCGGGTGGTGACCTGGCTCCGGGAGCTCGGGATCTCCGGGGTGCGGGAGCGCGGCGTGGACGCCGGGCTGGTCAACGCCACACGCGTGTACCGCACGCCCGCCGGGGCCGAGCAGTTCCCGCTGACGATGGTGCAGGCGAACCCGTACGCGGGCCGGCCGGGCCGCAGCGGCATGGTGCTGCCGATCGAGGGCGACCGCTGGATGGTCAGCCTCGCCGGCACGCGGGGCGGTGAGCCGCCGGCGGACCCCGACGGGTTCCTGCGGTACGCCCTCGATCTGCCGTCCCCCATCGTCGGCCGGCTCGTCTCCGGCGCCGAACCCCTCACCGACGTGCACATCAGCCGCAGCACCAGCAACGCGCGCCGCTACCTGGAGAAGCTGCCGCGGTGGCCGGAGGGCTTCGTGGCGCTGGGCGACGCGGTGGCCACCTACAACCCGGCCTACGGGCAGGGCATGTCGGTGGCCGCGCTCGGTGCCCGGCTGCTGCGCGACGAACTGCGCCGCTCCGGCCCGGACGCGCCCGGCCTCGCCCGCCGTGTGCAGCGCGGCGCCGCCCAATCGGTCGACGCGGCCTGGGCGGCCGCGGTCGGCCAGGACGTCTGGTACCCGAACAGCCGCGGCGCCTCGCCGGGAGCCGCCGACCGCCTGGTCACCTCCTACAGCCGCCGTCTGACACGGGCGGCCACCGGCTCCTACCGGGCCGCGGCCGCCCTCTGGGAGGTCACCAGCCTCCGCACCGGGCCGCAGCGCCTCCTCCGCCCCGACACCCTCCTCGACGTCCTGAACGGCCCGCTGCTCCCCCCGCTGGCGGGACCCCCGCTGACCCCGGCCGAGCGCAAGATCCTGGAGGGACTGGACCGGACGAACACCTGACCAGGCCCGACCGTCGAAGCGGGCCGACGGGATCAGCCCGCGAAGGCGGGTTGGACCAGGCCCTGGCCCGCGTCGGGGACGACGAGGAGTGAGCCCGCCAGCGGGTGGGGGGCGGCCAGGCCCGTACGGGCCGTGGTGACGTAGAGGTCGGTCAGACCGGGGCCGGCGAAGGCGCAGGCCGTCGGGCGGGAGACGGGGAGGGCGAGTACGCGGTCCAGGGTGCCGGCGGGGGTGTACCGTCGGATCGCGGCGCCGTCCCACAGGGCCACCCAGACACAGCCGTCGGCGTCGACGGTGAGGCCGTCCGGGAAGCCGGCGCCCTCCTCCACCTGGGCCAACGGCCGCCTGCCCGTGATCCGTTGGCCGTCGAAGTCGAAGACGTCGACACGGCGGGTCGGTGAGTCGACGTAGTACATCAGGCGGCCGTCGGGGCTCCAGCCGGTGCCGTTGCTCACCGCCACGGCGGGCAGCACCACCTCGGCCGTGCCGTCGCCGGTGAGGCGGGACAGGGTGCCGCCGCCCGGGGCCTCGTCGTAGCGCATGGTGCCGGCCCACAGGGAGCCGTCGGGTGCCACGGCGGCGTCGTTGCCGCGCCGGCCGGGAACCGGGTCGCGGTGCAGCCAGCGGAAGGCGCCGTCGGGGTCCACCAGGCCCACCCCGTCCCGGAGGTTGAGGACGAGCCCGCCGCCCGTGCGGGGCTTCGCCGCGCCCACGTGCTGCCCGGTCGTACGGACCGTGCACCGGCCCGTGGAGGGGTCGTAGCCGTGCACCCGGGAGGAGAGGATGTCGACCCAGATCAGCCGCCCGGTCTCCGGGTCCCGGGTCGGGCCCTCGCCCAGTTCCGCCCGCGCGCGGACGGCGACCTCGTACCCCGTCATGCCGCGCCCCGGTGGCCGAGCCGCTCCGACAGCTCGGCGGCGCCCTTCGCGGCGAGCTGCTCCAGCTCCGCCCGCCGCTCCTCGCTCCAGCGGATCATGGGCACCGAGATGGACAGGGCCGCGACCACCTGCCCGGTGCGGTCGCGCACCGGCGCGGCCACACAACTGACGTCCGGGTTGGACTCGCGGCTCTCCACCGCCACGCCCCGCCGCCGGATCTCGCCCAGGGCCTCGCGCAGCGCGGCCGGGTCGGTGATGCTGTTCGGCGTCATCGCGGCCAGTTCGGCGTCGTCCGGGACACGCGCGCCCAGCTCCTCCTCGGGCAGGGAGGCGAGCAGCATCTTGCCGACCGAGGTGCAGTGCGCCGGGAGGCGGCGCCCGGCCGCGGAGACCATGCGCACCGCGTGCGTGGAGTCCACCTTGGCGATGTAGATGACGTCGGTGTCCTCCAGGATCGCCACGTGCACGGTCTCGTCGCAGGTCTCCGCGACCGAGCGGGCGACCTGCTGGCCCTCGGCGGCGAGGTCCAGCTGCTCGGCGTAGCGGCTGCCGAGCTGGTAGGGGCGTACGCCCAGCCGGTAGCGTCCGGGCTGCCCGGTCACGGGGACGATGTACTGGCGAGCGGCGAGCGTGGTGACCAGCTCGTGCACCGTGGTGCGCGGCAGTCGCAGCCTGCGCACGATGTCGGGGGCGGAGAGCGTCCCGTCCCCGTCGAGGAAGAGCTCGAGGATGTCCAGAGCCCGGGTCACGGCAGGTACGAGGCGTCCCACGACCGGCCCCCTCCCTTGATCCGAGTGATCCGAGTGATACAAGCCTGTGTTCGACATATCAAAAGGCGGTCGGAATGACGAACACAGGCTAGTCACTGCGGATTGCGCGGGCAATGGGCGGGTGCGTGGGCAATGGGTGGGCGCGCGGGCAATGGGTAGGGAAGGGCCGGTCGGAACGGGGTGGGCGACGATGGATCCCATGACCACGCCCTCCGGAAAGCGCCCCGCCGGCCCCTTCACCCCGCTGGACTTCCAGCTGGTGCTGCTGCGCCGCATGGCCGACCACAACCCGGACCTGGTGGAGGACGCCCGCCGCACGCTGGGCGCCTCCCGCGCGCAGATGCGCGAGGCCAACAAGCGCTGGCAGGCGATGGTCCGCTCACCACGGTCCCGCTCGGCGGCGTCCCGGTACCGCTCGATCCTCGGCGAGCCCGAGTCGACGACCGCCCGCCGTATCGGTGACCTGGACTGCGAGGCCCGCAGCTGGCCCGTCCCGCTCTGGCCCGATCTGCGCCTGGAGGTGCTGGCCGCCCCGGACGGCCGGGTCTGGAACGAGTGGCTGGTGCGCGCCCCGGGGGCCGAGGGACCCGACCTGCGGACCGCGGCCGATCTGACCCCCTGGTCCTGCACGGTCGACGAGGCCGCCCGTGCCTTCGCCCCGGCCCGCCCCCTGGAGGGCACCGCCCCGACCCGCTGGGGCCTGTCCTTCCAGGCCCCGGACGGTCAGGGTGTCCGCCGGGAGGTCGTGGCCGAGTTCACCTGGGGCCTGCTGCAACGGACGCGGATCGGCGAGTGACCCCTCGGGCGGCTCAGCCCGCGGCGGCCAGGATCGCCTCCGTCACAGGTGCCACCGACTCCGGATGCAGCCACAGGAACAGGTTCGGCTCCACCAGCTCCAGCTCCATGAGGCGGGGTTCGCCCTCCTCCCCGTCCACCAGGTCGACCCGGGCGAAGAGCAGCTCGGGAACGCCGGGCACGGCGGCCAACGCTCGCTCGGCAACGGAGAGTTCGGCCGGGGTCGGGGTCCAGGGCGCGATGCCCGGGTGGGCCGCCTTGCGCTCGTCGTAGGCGACGCCGGGGGCGAGGACTGCACCCTTGCGGCCGGCGTGCAGCAGGCGTCCGCCGAAGAACTGGAGCGCCCGCTCCCCGCCCGCGTCGATGCGCCGCATGTACGGCTGGACCATGGCCGTGAGCCCTTCGGCGTGCATCCGCGCGAGCTGCCGTACGGCGGTGTCACGCTCGTCGGGCGTGTACCGGGCGGCGAACCGCGCTCCGGCCCCGGACGCCGGTTTGATCACGTACTCGTGGTCGTCGGGCAGGTCGGCCGGGTCTCCGGGGGCCAGGTACCGGGTCGGCACGACGGGCACACCGGCCGCCCCGAGCTGCCCGAGGTACCGCTTGTCGACGTTCCACCGCACGACCTCGACGGGATTGGCCAGCCGTGTCGCCTTCGCGCACCGCTCGGCCCACTCCGTGAACTCCCCCACCCGCCAGCTGTAGTCCCAGGTCGACCGGATCACGGCGAGATCGAACCCGCCCCAGTCGGCCCCGGGGTCGTCCCACGCCACGACCCGCGCCTCGGCCCCGGCCTCCTCCAGCGCCTCCACCAGCACCGGAAGGTCCGGGTCGTCGCTGATACCGGGCGTGGGCCGGCAGGTGACGAGCGCGATGCGGGGCACGGCGGGGCTCCATCCGCGTAATTCCTCGTAGATCCGCGCAGATCCGCGCAGACCCTGGTCCGAGGCTTCGAACAGTGACGGGCCCGCAGGCTAACAACCGCCCGCGTCGGTGCGTACGGTCGCCCCCTGGTGCAGGAACGGAGTCACCGGCCCCGGCCAGTCGGTCCCAGGAGTTGGCCGATCACGTGACCCGGCGGCCGGCCCCGCACAAGCGGCCCCGGGTCGTCCGTCTCCTCGACGCCCTGCCCCGCAACGACATGGGGAAGATCATGAAGCGGGGCTGGCGCGGGGCTGAGCGGCGGCCGCGAGGGGCCCTGCCCCGGCGGGCCCCTCGCGGCCTCTTCTCCCGCGCTCCGTCCCCCGGCCCGATCAGGACGGGGGACGGTCCTCCTGCCCGACCCCCACCGCCCGGACGACCTCCTGCCGTACCGAACCGCCCCGGTCGTCGCCCGCGGTGGCCCGCAGCGAGACGGATGCGGCGTCGCGCGGCACCGACAGGGTGCCGCGCCAGGAGCCGTGCCCGCCCGTGAGCGGCACCGGCCGCCAGGTCGCGCCCTCGTCGTAGGACACTTCGAGGCCGGCGTCGCCGACGGTGCCGGTGCCGGTCGCCCCCGCCACGTACCGCGCGCGGACGCCGACCGGCACCCGGCCGCCGCCGCGCAGGTCGCCCGCGAGGTCGGTGCCGATGTCGAAGGCGAGGTTGATCAGGGGCAGGGTGGTCCAGTGGTCCTCGGGGGTGGCCGATGAGCGGAACGTCCACTCGGCATGCCCCCGCGTGGCGAGCCGCCACCTGCCGGCGTCCAGCGCGGTGTCCGTGACAAGCCGGTACGTGTGCTCGTCCGGGGGCGCGTCCGCCAGGTACGCGGCCGCGCCCGTGCGCCGGTCGGCCAACTGCCCGTCCAGGTAGACCGCCGTCGTCTGGGACATGCCGCTGTCCGCGCTCCACACGTCCCCGAAGCCGGTGTGGTCGGGCCCGGAGTCACCCCAGCCGGGCACGTTGAACTGGAGCCGGTCGCCCGCCCGTTGCTGACCCCAGTCGAGTCCGGTGCCGAGCCAGGGGTGCCAGACGGGCTTGAACCAGTCGAGCACGGGGCGCGTTTCGCCCTCGTAGCGGACCTGGCCACCGCGCTGCTCCAGCGTGCCGTCGCCGACCGTCACCGACTCCTGCCAGCGCTCGCCGGGACCGGTGGAGACGTAGTCGGTGCGCTCGGCCGGGAGGTCGATCCGCTCCTGGAAGCCGATGCCGACGGGGAAGGTGTCGGTGAGCGCGTACCGGAACTCACCGCCGCTCGTCGGCCGCGGAGCGTGGAACCTGGTCCGGATTCCGGCCAGTTGGCGAGGCCCGGGCGCGTACGTCAGTTCCGTGTCGGGGATCGCCCCGCGATGCCCCTGCGAAAGGTCGTACACGTACGGGGTGTTCCGCGTCCCCGTCATGTCGACGCGGCCCGCGGTCCGCAGCCGTGCCGCGTCGGCCGCGTCGACCGTGGCGATCTGGAGGGGGCGGTCGGCGTTGTCGTCGGTGCCCCACCAGGCGCTCAGCCGGCCGGGCAGGTCGTCCGTCACGAACAGGGCCTTCACACCCGCGTCCTGGGCGGCCCGGGCCAGCGCGGCCGGTTCGGCGGAGCCGGTGAACCGGGCCAGGACCGCCTTGCCGCGTACGTCCCTGCCGGTGAAGTCCCCGTCGCCGACGTCGACGAGCGGCAGCCTGCTGCGGCCCTCGATCAGCGTGGCGCCGGGCTGGACGAGCGCCTCTGCGACGCCCTTGACCTCCAGCGGCGGTTTGCCGAGCCGCCACACGGTCCGGTACTCGAAGGTGCCCCGCGTGACCGGCTCGGTCGGCGCGGCGAAGACGCTGTCGTACGCCACGGGCACCTGGACGGCGCCGAACAGGTCGGAGCCGTCCGCCGTCCGGTCGTACTCCATGAGCAGTTGCCGGGTCTCCGTGCGCCGTCCGGTCTCGGCCCTGATCTCCCGCAGCCGGCGCCCGTCCAGGGTGACCTCGCGGTCCCGGTCCAGCGTGATTTCGGGCGCCGCGAGGAATCCCAGGCCGAGGGAGTCGGCGCCGTGACCGCCGCGTACGTCGAGGAAGGAGGTCAGGCTGTACGTGCCCGGCTCGAGGCGCAGCCGCAGGGTGCCCGAGTCGCCGACGTGCGCGGGGTACGGATCGGCGCCCGCGGCGAGCCGCTGCACGGTGAGATCGGCGGGCACGGGAGCGCCGTCGCGGTCCTTGACGCGCACCGTGAGCGTGTACCGCTCGTCCTCCTTGACCAGCCCGAACACGGTGTGCGCGACCGGGGTGCCGGACGCGGAGGCCACGATCCACCCGCTGGTCCCGCCCACCGGCGCCTTGGCCGCGTCTCCGGTCACGGTGGTGGTGACGGTCCCGTGGGCGGGCACGGTGAGCGCGGAGTCGGCGAGGGTGGCGACGCCGTCCGGGGCGCCCTGGACGACGAGACTCAACTCGATGTCGGCGTCGGAGGAGTTGGCGTAGGTGAGAGTCCTGGTCACCGGCTTGTCCGCGTCGTGGGGCCAGCGGTGGAACCCGAGGTCGGCGCTTCCGGTGGCGGTGATCCGCGCGTGCACGGCGTCCGGGACGCTCACCCGGCCCGCCCCCAGCAGGTAGGCGGACGCGTCGAGTTGCCTCGCCGTCGACATCAGCGCGTCCTTGATCCGTTCACCGCTCCAGTCGGGGTGCTGCTGGGCGAGCAGCGCGGCGGCACCGGCGACGTGGGGCGTCGCCATGGAGGTGCCGCTCATGGTGGTGTAGGCGCCGCTGCCGGGAGCGAGTCGGGAGCGGGCGGCGAGGATGTCGACGCCGGGTGCCGCGAGGTCGGGTTTGAGGGCGTTGTCGCCGGTGCGGGGCCCGGCGCTGGTGAAATAGGCGGCCCGGTCGGACGGGTCGACCGCGCCGACGGTGAGGGCGGCGTCGGCGGCGCCGGGCGAGTCGATGGAGGAGGGGGCGCCGGTGTTGCCCGCGGCGACCACGAAGAGGGCGCCGGTCTCCCGGGAGAGGGTGTCGACGGCCCGCGCCATGGGATCGGTGCCGTCGCTGGGCTCGCTGGAGCCGAGGCTCATGGAGACGATCCGCGCGCGCACGTCCCGGGCGGCCCACTCCATCCCGGCGATGATCTGCGACTCGCTGCCCGACCCCTGGTCGCCGAGCACCTTGCCGACGGCGAGGATGGCGTCCGGGGCGACCCCCTTCTCCTCGCCGCCGGAGGCCGCGCCGCTGCCGCCGACGGTGGAGGTCACATGGGTGCCGTGGCCGTTGCGGTCGGCGGCGTCCTCGCCGTCCACGAAGTTCCTGGTGACGGCGACCCGTCCGGCGAGGTCGGGGTGGGAGGTGTCGACGCCGGTGTCGAGGACGGCGACGGTGACGCCCTTGCCGGTCAGACCGGACGCCCAGGCCTCGCGGGTGCCGATCTGCGCGTTGCTCTCGGCCATGTCGGCGGTGACCCGCCCGTCGAGCCACACCTTGTCGATACCGCCGGACGAGGTGCCGTGCCCGGTGAACTCCCGCCAGAACACCCGACCCTTGGCGGCCTCCACGGCGGCCCCGCGCACACTGGCGAGGCTCCGGGTCCGCTCCGTCCCCCGCGGGGTCGCCGCCCGAACTCCCTTGCCGTAGGTCACGATCAGCGGCAGCTCGCCGGTACGGGCGTCCGCGAGCCCCTGCCGTAACAGCGTGTCCACGTCGAACAGCCGCCGGTCCAGCCGGCCCGCCCGCAGATACGGCAGGGCCTCGTCCGGTACGACGCTCAGGGCGCCGCGCGCCGTCTGGGTGCGCACGGCACCCGTGGCGCCCTGGGGCCGGCGCACCGTGACGGTCCGCTTCCCGCCGCCGAGGTCGGTGACGGTGACCTTGTCGCCGGTGACGAGGGTGACGGCGCGGGCGCCGCCCGGGGTGGCCGCCGGAGGACCGGGCGGCCCCGCGGGCTGCCGCACCGCCGCCGGTCCGGCCGGCAGCAGGGCGATCACGAGCCCGGCCGACACAAGGCCCGCTGTCCGTCCGGGGGGTCCTGCGCGCATCCTGCCTCTCCTCTCCGCCACACGTCCTCAGTGCTGCGAAGAGTGGCAGAACCCTTGTGTGGCAGGGGAGTTGGAAGGGGACAACGAGTCGGCGCCTGGCGGGTTCCCGCCAGTGGGACAGGCCCCGACCGTCGACGGCGGGAGCCGTCCATGTGTCCTTGTCCCTCACTCCTTACGCGCAGAGCGCCGGAATCCACCCGCCCAGCGGCACCCCGCCCGGCCCCCTTGAACAGGCGCCCGCTCCGCCGCGCCCGCACGATGCCAGGGAGGCCGCCACCCGGTGGCCGCCACGGTCCGCGCTCTCAGGAGGCTCCGCCATGTCCGCCAGTCTGGAGCAGTTGCGCCGCTGCCACTTCGCCGTCGACCTGGGAGCGGCCCGGACCCGTGTCTATGTCAAGGGCCCCGGGCTCGTCGTCGACCAGCCCTCGGTCGCGGCCGTGAACACCCGTAACGGAGCCCTGATCGCGGTCGGCGAGTTCGCGGAGAGGATGACGGGCCGCACCCCCGCCTACATCCGGGTCGTCCGCCCGGTCTCCGGCGGCACGGTCGTCGACATCGAGATGGCGCAGCGCATGCTGCGGCACCTGCTCGGCGACGGGATGCGCCGCGCCCTGCGCCGCAAGGCGGCCCGGCTGCGGGCCGCCGCCTGCACCCCGCACGACGCCGATCCGCTCGCCCAACGGGCCACGATCGAGACGCTCGTCGGGCTCGGCGCGCGGCGCGTGGAACTCGTCGACACGCTGATCGCCGCCGCCGTCGGCTGCGGGCTGCCCGTGGAGCGGGCCGAGGCCACCATGATCATGATGTGCGGGGCCGCGGCCACCCAGGTGGCCGTCCTCTCGCTCGGCTCGATCGTCGCCGCCGAGCGCATTCCCGTCGGCGGGGAGGCCGTCGACCACGCCATCGTGCAACACCTGCGCCACGCCCATGCGTTGACGCTGCCCAGCCAGTCCCTGCGGCCGCTCCAGATCGCCCTGTCCGGCAACGGGCTCACCCCGTCCGGCCCGGCGTCCACCGAGATCCACGGGCGGGACGTGGCCACCGGACTGGCCCGGTCCGTGCGGATCGACACGGCCGCCGTACGGGACGCCATCCAGACGCCGCTGACCGCCGTGCTCGACGGCATCTACAAGGTGCTGCGCGTGTGCCCGCCCGATCTGGTGGCCGACCTCGCCGACCGCGGGATCATGATGGTCGGCGGTTCCGCGCTGCTGCCGGGCCTGGACCAGATGCTGCGCGACGCGACCGGCATGCCGGTGCACATCGCCGAACGCCCCGACGTGTGCGCGATCCAGGGGCTGGGCGCGATGCTGGAGGGCGAGATCGAGCCGCTGGTGCTGAACCCGCTGGGCGCGTAGGCGCGTTGACCGGTCGGGGCGCCGGGGCACCGGTGGCGGTCAGTCGGCGAACCAGCAGCGGACGGTGGTGCCCTCCGCGCCCGAGTGCACGCGGACCAGGTCGGCGACGAGGTTGACCAGCAGCAGACCGCGGCCGCCGCGCTGCTCGCGGGGAACGGGCCGGCGGCCGGCCAGCGGATCGTCCAGGCGGCCCTTGTCCCGCACCTCGCACAGCACGCACCCGTCCTGCGCCCACACCCGCAGCTCACCCGACCCGCCGCCGTGCACCACACTGTTGGTGGTCAGCTCGGCCACGGACAGGGCCAGGTCCTCCAGCCGGGCGGCCGCGGGCCCGAGCCGCGCGCCCTCGGCGACGGCGACGTGCCGGGCCTGCGACAGCGTCTGCTCCGTGAAGGAGAACGACAGCGCGTCCGGCACCGGCGGCAGCGGCTCGTTGTACCGGGCGACGACCTGCTCGGGAGCGTAGGCGGCGCTCTCCCGCTGCCCGGCGGCACCCGCGGGGATGACCACGGGGTGGGTGGCGTGCGCGTCGGCGAGGGCCCGTCCGCCGAGGCGGGCGGCGTCGTACGGGCACAGGATGGTGACCTCGCGGCCCTGGAAGGCCGCGTTGATCAGTGCCTCGTGCTGGACGCAGGCCGGGTATTCGACGGGCGTACGGCCGGCCCAGACCGGCTCGCCGATGATCCGCACCCGGCGGCCGGGCGGCTGGGCGTCGGCGAAGGCGCGCAGCACCGCGGGGATGATCCGGCCCGGGTTGCGCCCGACCTCGCGCATGTCGAGCAGCCGTACGGACCCGGCGTCGGCGCCCAGACCGGTCTCGATCAACCGGAGGTTGTCGCCGGGGACGGCCACCGCGACCGGCTCGCCCGACTCCAGTCCTTCGCGCACGAAGGACACGGTGCCCGCGAGGTACTCCCGCTCGTCCCGGTAGAACAGGGCGGGGTGGACGAAGGGTTCCGCCGCAGTCGCGGTCATGCCGTCGACACCTCCATCCCGGCAGCTCGGGCCAGAACGTCTCCGTTGCCCCCGGACGCGACGCCCCCTGTCCTCCGCCCGTCCGGCACCTGTGCCTTACGCGTACCCACTGCGTCCCCGACAAGGCCCGTTCCCGGGCGTGTGTAGTCGTCCGGGGAGCGGGCAGGCGCAGGGCAGCACCGCCGGGGTTCCGTGGCTCCGCAGCGCCGCGGTGTGCGTGGGGCACGGGCCGGCCGGGGCGACGGGGACGACGGGAAACGCAGCGTCGCGAGGACGCACGAGGGCTGCCGAGGACGGACGGGGCGGGGACATGGCCGCAGCGGCATCACGATCTCACGCACAACGGCGGAACACCCCGGCCGGCACGCTCACCGTCGACGTCCGCACGGACCCGGTGGCCGACCGGACGTCGCTCACCGCGCGCGGGGAGCTGGTGCACGGCTGCGCGGACGCCCTGGCCCAGGCGTTGACCGAGCTGCCGCCGGACGTCGGCCGGGTCGACCTGGACGTGTCCGGGGTGACGTTCATGGACACTGCCGGACTGGAACTCCTGGACAGCCTCGACGATCACGGCCGGCGTCCCCCGGTCCGGGTGACCGCGACCGGCTGGACGGGCCAGCCGCGCCGCGTCCTGGAGCTGACCGGCCTGGACACCACGGACCCGCCGCACCCGTCGGCCGCTGCCGCGGGACCGGAGCCGCCCGCGCCGCCGGTCACCTCCGCGGTGGCCCTGGAGCGGACGGAACGGCTGCTCCAGCTCCAGACGGAGGTCGAGCAGCTCCGCCGGGCCATCTCCTCGCGCCCGGTGATCGACCAGGCGCGCGGCGTCCTGATGGCCACCCACGCGTGCACCGCGGAACAGGCGTGGGACGTCCTCCGGGAGGCCTCCCAGCGCTCCAACACCAAGCTGCACGCGGTGGCCGCCGCGATCACCGCGGGCGCGCGCGACGACGGCCCCGCACCGCCGATGAAGATCCGCTCGGCGCTGCGCACCGCGCTCGCGCGGCACACCGGCCCGGCCCGGACACACCCCGGCCCGGAAACGGCACGGACGCACCGCGGACACGGTGAGGGCCCGGCCACCGGGGTACCCGATATGCGGACGAGTGACCAGTCCCGTCCACAGGAGTCACCACCATGAGAGAGCACACCCCATCCCAGGCCGAGGGCGAACGCGACGACGAGGACACGCAGCGCGCCGCAGGACCGCCGGACACGCCGTACCCGACCCCTTCCCAGGCCGAGGGCGACCGCGACGATCTGCCGGAGACCGCCGACCCCGCCGACGACCGTTCCTGAGCAGCCCGTCAGTAGCCCGTCCGCGCCTGCCGTTGCTCCGGCCGAGTGCAAAACGGGCCAACACGCGCCGAAGGCCCCCGGATCCAGTTCCGGGGGCCACAGACTTGCTGGGAGTGACCCGCGAAACCGCTGGTCACATCGATTCTGCGCGGGTAGCGCCTGGTGGGGCGGGTGGGACTCGAACCCACGGCCGACGGATTATGAGTCCGCTGCTCTAACCGGCTGAGCTACCGCCCCGTTGCGGCGCGTCGCGTACAAGTGTGCGCGCCGTCTGCCGCAGCATAGCCGCTCATACGATCTCCTGCTTCGGATGGTCGTCTTCCGCGGCTGTTCACGACCTTGAGGACTTCACCGCGGCCGCGGTGGTTCCCCGGGGACATGAATCCGGACATGAAAAAGGACCCCGAAGGGTCCTCGTTCAACATGCTCCCCCGACTGGACTCGAACCAGTAACCTGCCGGTTAACAGCCGGCTGCTCTGCCAATTGAGCTACGGAGGACCGAGCTCCCCCGACTGGACTCGAACCAGTAACCTGCCGGTTAACAGCCGGCTGCTCTGCCAATTGAGCTACGGAGGAATGCCTCGTTGCATCGAACGCACCTACCTGGGTATCCGCCAGGGGGCGCGCGCTCGCTGCGACACATACATTAGCGCAAGCAGGGGGGTGCTCCGCCAATCGGTTCTCCCCGGCTGTGACCTCGAGGCAAGGGAAGGGTGGCCGCCATGCGTTACCGGCTCACGTTCATCGCAGGGATCGCCGTGGGTTACGTGCTGGGCACGAGGGCCGGACGTGAGCGCTACGAGCAGCTGAAGAAGTCCGCGCGTCAGATCGCCCAGAACCCCGCCGTGCGCAACACCGCCGAGACCGCGGCGCAGCAGGGTCGGCAGTTCGCGGGCAAGGCCTACCACACGGTCAGCGAGAAGGTCGGCGACCGCGTTCCCGAATCGGTCGCCCAGCGGGTGCGCTCCCTGCGCACCCACGCCAACGGCAGCGGCGAGGACGACTGGGGCACCAGCAACACGTGAGCGGCCCGCGCCGACGGGACCGCGCGCACCCCCCGCGACGCCGGGGCGACCGCGGCCCGAGCAAGCCCGGCGGTACGGCAGAATTTTCGCCATGGGGATAGTCGCCGGGTTGGACAGTTCGCCCGATTTCACTCGTATCGTCGTTTGTGACGCGGACACGGGGTCCGTACTCAGGCAGGGATATGCGCCACATCCGGTCGATACCCCAGAGGGCGGCGGGCGCTCCGCCGACGTCGATCCGCAGGCCTGGCTGCTGTCCCTCGGGGAAGCCGCGGGCGGCGGGCTCCTGGAGGGCGTGCAGGCGATCGGCGTCTCCGCGCAGCAGAACGCGCTGATCCCGATCGACGCCCAGGGCGCCACCGTGCGGCCCGCGCTGGTCGGCGGCGACCGGCGGGCGCAGGTCGCCGCGGCCGACCTGATCGACGCGCTCGGCGGCCGGGAGGCCTGGGCACAGGCGGTCGGCTGCGTGCCGCAGGCCCCGCTGCCGGTGACCAAGCTGCGCTGGTTCGCCAAGAACGAGCCCGAGGCCGCCGGGCGTACGGCGCTCCTGCTCCAGGCGCACGACTGGCTGGTGTGGCAGCTGCTGGGGCGGCCGATGCGCCGCACCACCGACCGCGGCGGCGCCTCCGGCACCGGCTACTGGTCCGCCGCCACCGGCGCCTACCGGCCCGACCTGGTCGAGCTGGCGCTCGGCCGGCAGGCCGCGCTGCCCGAGGTGATCGGTCCCGCCGAGGCGGCCGGCACCACCCCGGAGGGGCTGCTGATCTCGGCCGGGACCGGGGAGACCATGGCCGCCGCCTTCGGACTGGGACTGGGCCTGGGCGACGCGGTCGTCTCCCTCGGCGCCTCCGGTTCCGTGATGGCCGTTCACCCCGAGGCGCTCGTCGACCAGACGGGGATGATCACCTCGCTCGCCGACGCCACCGGCATGCACCTGCCGGTCGTGACCACGCTGAACGCGGTACGGGCGCTGCGCGGCACCGCCGAACTGCTGGGCGTGCCCGACCTGGAGGGCCTGTCGGACCTGGCGATGAAGTCGACGCCGGGCTCGCACGGACTCGTGCTGCTGCCCTACCTGGAGGGCGAGCGGACGCCCAGCCTGCCGCACACCGCCGGGATGCTCGCCGGGCTCCGGCGCGAGTCGATGAAGCCGGAGCATGTGGCGCGGGCCGCGTTCGAGGGCATGCTGTGCGGGCTCGCGGACGCGCTCGACGTCCTGCGCGGCCGGGGCGTGGAGGTGCGCCGCGTCTTCCTGCTCGGCCCCGCCGCGGAGCTGTCCGCCGTACAGGCCGTGGCGCCCTCGGTGTTCGGCGCGCAGGTCGTCGTACCGCAGCCGGCCGACTACGCCGCGATCGGCGCCGCCCGGCAGGCCGCCTGGGCGCTCGGCGCCTCCCAGGGCACCCTGGATCCGCGCACCCCGCCGGCCTGGCAGGGCGCGGTGGCCCAGATCCTCGAGCCCGGCGAGGATCTGGCGGTGGGCCAGGCGGTGCGCCAGCAGTACGTGTCGGTGCGTGAGCAGGTTCACCCCGGGGCCTTCCAGGGGTGACGACCGCCCCACGAGCCTTTTTGTCCGCACAGGCCTTTTCCGGCTTATCAGACATAAAGGTCAGTCATATTGTCCGCAACGTGCATCCTTACGGGGGCGTTTGGGGCATAACGGTTCACTCGTGCGGTGGGTCCGACGACGTGGGGTCAAGGGACGACCCGGCCCCGGTCGTTGACCCGCCGTCGAGTTAATCGGTTGAGGTAACGCGGGTGGAGTGTTCGACGATAGGTGCCAGGGGACATCGACTGCCCCCACCGCCGACTCCGAGAGACCCAGCGTGCTCATTCGACTCCTGCGGACCTATCTCAGGCCCTACAAGAAACCCATAGCCCTCCTGGTGCTGCTGCAGTTCCTGCAGACCTGCGCCACGCTGTACCTGCCCACCCTGAACGCCCACATCATCGACAACGGTGTGGTGAAGGGTGACACCGGCTACATCCTGACGTTCGGTGCCGTGATGATCGGCATCTCACTGGCGCAGGTCGTGTGCAACATCGGTGCCGTCTACTACGGCGCCCGCACCGCCTCGGCGCTCGGCCGGGACGTACGGGCGGCCGTGTTCGACCGTGTGCAGTCCTTCTCGGCCCGTGAGGTCGGCGGCTTCGGGGCGCCTTCCCTCATCACCCGGACGACGAACGACGTGCAGCAGGTCCAGATGCTGGCCCTGATGACGTTCACCCTGATGGTGTCGGCGCCCATCATGTGTGTGGGCGGTGTCGTCCTGGCCCTCGGCCTGGACGTGCCGCTGTCCGCGGTGCTGGTCGCCGTCGTCCCCGTGCTCGGCATCAGCGTGACCCTGATCGTGCGCCGGCTGCGTCCGCTGTTCCGGTCCATGCAGACCCGCCTGGACACCGTGAACCGGGTGCTGCGCGAGCAGATCACCGGCAACCGCGTGATCCGCGCCTTCGTCCGCGACGAGTACGAGAAGGACCGCTTCCGCGGGGCCAACGGGGACCTGACGGAGATGTCGCTGGCCACCGGCCGGCTGCTCGCGCTGATGTTCCCGATCGTGATGACGGTGGTGAATCTGTCGTCCATCGCCGTGGTGTGGTTCGGCGCCCATCGCATCGACAGCGGCGGGATGCAGATCGGCGACCTGACCGCGTTCCTCGCCTATCTGATGCAGATCGTGATGTCCGTGATGATGGCCACCTTCATGTTCATGATGGTGCCGCGCGCGGAGGTGTGCGCCGAGCGCATCCAGGAGGTCCTGGACACCGAGTCCAGCGTCGTGCCGCCCGTCGCGCCCGTGACCGAGCTGCGCCGCCACGGCCATCTGGAGATCCGCGGCGGCGGCTTCCGCTACCCGGGCGCCGAGGAGCCCGTCCTGAAGGCCATCGACCTGCTCGCCCGCCCCGGTGAGGTGACCGCCGTCATCGGCTCGACCGGCAGCGGCAAGTCCACCCTGCTCGGTCTGGTGCCCCGGCTGTTCGACGCGACCGACGGGGAGGTCCTCGTCGACGGCGCGGACGTACGCACCGTGGAGCCGGAGCTGCTCGCCAAGACCGTCGGCCTGGTGCCGCAGAAGCCGTACCTGTTCGCGGGCACCGTGGCGACCAACCTGCGCTACGGCAACCCGGACGCCACCGACGAGGAGCTGTGGCACGCGCTGGAGGTGGCGCAGGCCAAGGACTTCGTCAGCGAGCTGGAGAACGGCCTGGACGCGCCGATCGCCCAGGGCGGCACCAACGTCTCCGGCGGCCAGCGCCAGCGCCTGGCCATCGCCCGCACCCTGGTGCAGCGCCCGGAGATCTACCTCTTCGACGACTCCTTCTCGGCCCTCGACTACGCCACCGACGCGGCCCTGCGGGCGGCGCTGGGGCGCGAGACCTCCGAGGCGACCGTCGTCATCGTCGCCCAGCGCGTGGCGACCATCCGCGACGCCGACCGGATCGTCGTCCTGGACGAGGGACGGGTCGTCGGCACCGGCCGCCACCGCGAGCTGATGGCGGACAACGAGACCTACCGGGAGATCGTGCTCTCCCAGCTGACGGAAGCGGAGGCTGCCTGATGGCCGGGCCGATGGGGCGGATGATGTCCGGGGGCGGGCCCGACAACCGCTCGATGGACTTCAAGACGTCGAGCAAGCGGCTCATCACCCAGTTCAGACCCGAACGGATCACGCTCGCCGCCCTGGTGCTGTGCGTGGTCGTGAGCGTCACGCTCAGCGTGATCGGGCCGAAGATCCTCGGCAAGGCCACCGACCTGGTCTTCGCGGGGATCGTCGGCCGGCAGATGCCGGCCGGGGCGACCAAGGACGAGGTCCTCGCCTCCATGCGGGAGCGCGGCCAGGGCTCGATCGCCGACATGCTGAAGAGCACCGACTTCACCCCCGGCAAGGGCATCGACTTCGGTGCCGTCGGCGAGGTCCTGCTGTTCGCGCTGGGTACGTTCCTGGTGGCCGGCCTGCTGATGGCGGTGGCGACCCGGCTGGTGAACCGGTCGGTGAACCGGACCATGTTCCGGATGCGCGAGGACGTGCAGACGAAGCTGTCGCGGCTGCCGCTGTCGTACTTCGACAAGCGCCAGCGCGGCGAGGTGCTGTCCCGCGCCACCAACGACATCGACAACATCGGGCAGACGCTGAACCAGTCGATGGGCCAGCTGATCAACTCGGTGCTGACCATCATCGGCGTGCTCGTCATGATGTTCTACGTCTCCTGGATCCTGGCGCTGGTCGCGCTGGTGACCGTGCCGCTGTCGTTCGTCGTCGCCACGCGCGTGGGCAAGCGGTCGCAGCCGCACTTCGTGCAGCAGTGGCGCTCGACGGGCCAGCTCAACGCGCACATCGAGGAGATGTACACCGGGCACACCCTGGTGAAGGTGTTCGGGCGCCAGGAGGAGTCGGCGAAGCAGTTCGCCGAGCAGAACGAGGCGTTGTACGAGGCCGGGTTCAAGGCGCAGTTCAACAGCGGCGTCATGCAGCCGCTGATGATGTTCGTCTCGAACATCAACTACGTGCTGGTGGCCGTCGTCGGCGGTCTCCGGGTCGCGTCGGGCACGCTGTCCATCGGTGATGTGCAGGCCTTCATCCAGTACTCGCGGCAGTTCTCGATGCCGCTGACCCAGGTGGCGTCGATGGCGAACCTGGTGCAGTCCGGCGTCGCCTCGGCCGAGCGCGTCTTCGAACTGCTGGACGCCGAGGAGCAGACGGCGGATCCGGTGCCGGGCGTGCGGCCTCAGGAGCTGCGCGGGCTGGTCGCGCTGGAGCAGGTGTCGTTCCGCTACGACCCGGACAAGCCGCTCATCGAGGACCTGTCGCTGACGGTGGAGCCGGGGCACACGGTCGCGATCGTCGGTCCGACCGGCGCGGGCAAGACCACGCTGGTCAACCTGCTCATGCGGTTCTACGACGTCACCGGCGGGCGCATCACGCTCGACGGCATCGACATCGGGAAGATGTCGCGTGACGAACTGCGGTCCGGGATCGGCATGGTGCTCCAGGACACCTGGCTGTTCGGCGGCACCATCGCGGAGAACATCGCCTACGGCGCCTCCCGCGAGGTCACCCGCGGCGAGATCGAGGAGGCGGCGCGGGCCGCGCACGCCGACCGGTTCGTCCGTACGCTGCCCGACGGCTACGACACCGTGATCGACGACGAGGGCTCCGGGGTGAGCGCCGGTGAGAAGCAGCTCATCACCATCGCTCGGGCGTTCCTGTCCGACCCGGTGATCCTCGTCCTGGACGAGGCGACCAGCTCGGTCGACACCCGTACCGAGGTGCTGATCCAGAAGGCGATGGCCAAACTCCAGCACGGCAGGACGTCGTTCGTCATCGCGCACCGGCTCTCCACGATCCGGGACGCGGACACGATCCTCGTCATGGAGAACGGCTCCATCGTCGAGCAGGGCGCCCACGACGAGCTGCTGGCGGCCGACGGGGCGTACGCGCGCCTGTACAAGGCGCAGTTCGCGCAGGCGGTCGCCGAGGTCGACTGACCGACGGTGCGTGCTGCTGTCGGGGGCCGCTCGCCCAAGGTGAGCGGCCCCCCGTCAGTCCAGATAGCCGCGGAGCTGGTCGGCGAAGGCGTGGTCGCGCAGTTTGTTGAGGGTCTTGGACTCGATCTGGCGGATCCGCTCCCGCGTCACGCCGAAGAGGCGTCCTATCTCCTCCAGCGTGCGCGGGCGCCCGTCCACGAGCCCGTACCGCAGCTGCACGACCTTGCGCTCGCGCTCCCCCAGCGTGGACAGCACGGCCTCCAGGTGCTCGCGCAGCAGCAGGAACGCCGCCGACTCCACGGGCGAGGCGGCGTCGCCGTCCTCGATCAGGTCACCGAGGGCGACCTCGTCCTCCTCGCCGACCGGGGCGTGCAGGGAGACCGGCTCCTGGGCGAGCCGCAGGACCTCGCTCACCCGCTCGGGCGGCAGGTCGAGGTGGGCGGCGACCTCCTCGTGGGCCGGCTCATAGCCCCGCTCCTGGAGCATCCGCCGCTGCACCCGCACGACCCGGTTGATGAGTTCGACGACGTGCACGGGCACGCGGATGGTGCGGGCCTGGTCGGCCAGGGCCCGGGACATGGCCTGGCGGATCCACCAGGTGGCGTAGGTGGAGAACTTGTAGCCGCGGGCGTAGTCGAACTTCTCCACGGCCCGGATGAGCCCGAGGTTGCCCTCCTGCACGAGGTCGAGCATGGTGAGCCCCCGGCCGACGTACCGCTTCGCCACGGACACCACGAGCCGCAGGTTGGCCTCGATGAGCCGGCGCTTGGCCATCCGGCCGAGGACGACGATCCGGTCCAGGTCCAGAGCGAGCCGGCTGTCCAGGTCCGGGGTGGTGGTCAGCTTCTCCTCCGCGAACAGGCCGGCCTCCACACGCCGGGCCAGTTCGACCTCCTCGGCCGCGGTGAGCAGCGGGATCCGGCCGATCTCCCGCAGGTACTGGCGGAACAGGTCGGAGGACGGACCCCCGCTCTCGGTGCGAGCGGGAACCGGCTCGGGAAGCTCGGACGGGGCCTCCGGCTCCGCCTCGGGGTGGTGCGCGCCCCGGCCCTGCGGGGGTACGGCCGCGACGACGTCGGCCTCCCCCAGGTCCGGGTCCGGTCCGGCAAGGCCCGGGCCGGTGGCGATGTCGGTCTGGGTGAGGGTCTGGGTCTGCACGGGGGCGACCTCCAGGATGATCGCTGCTGAGGTGTGCGGCAGCGGTACTAGGGGGGCGGAGTCGGCGGCCTCGCCACCGTCCGTCCCGTACGCGAGGAGCACAGCCGCTCAGATGTGGGACCCGTGGGAGACGGAGCGGCCGCGCGCCGAGGACTCAGGCAACCGGACCCAGTGTGGGGTACGACACATCACCGCCACGAGGGGCGTGCGATGACTTTTTGCGTCCCGTCCGTGACCGGCCGGTTACGCAGACCGTCCGACGGTCGGGCCGACGATCACAGTGCCGCCGCGCCACGCTCCCGCAGAGCTTGGTCGTATTGCTGGAGGATCCACAACTCGTTCTGAGCGGAGGCCAGTTGGGCGGGGTCGCCGCCGGTGCCGAGGCGGGCGACCGTGCTCTGGAGGTCGCGGATGCGGCGTTCGACCGCGCGACGGCGGACCGTCACCAGCTGGGCACCCGCGTAGGCGTCGTCGACCTCCCGGCGGAGCAGGATCGCCTCCACCGCCAGCTCGGTGACCATCGCGCGGACCGTGTCGTCCGGGGCGGCCTCGCGGACGCGGGCCAGGTACTCCTGCGGGTCGCCCACGCCGTACTCGGCGCCGCCCGCGTCCAGGACCGCCTGGCGTACGGCGGCGTAGGACGGGGCGGTGAACTCGTCCACGCCGTAGGCGTCGAAGGCCGGTGAGACCAGCTCCGGGCGTTGCAGGGCGAGTTTGAGCAGTTCGCGTTCGGTGGCGAAGACCGGGTTGCGCAGGTTGAGCGCCGGGCCCCGGGACGCGGGGCGCGTCGGCGCGTGCTCCTGCCGCGGGCCCCGCTGCCGCTGGTCCGGCGCCGGGCCGCGGCCGCCGCGCTCGCGTGCCCAGCGGGCCAGCTGGGCCACCCGCTTGACCACGAACTGGGTGTCGAGGATGCCGAGCAGTCCGGCGAGCTGCACCGCGACCTCGTGCTGGGCGCCGCTGTTCTTGATCCGGGCGACGACCGGCGCGGCCTCGTCCAGGGCGCCGGCCCGGCCGGCCGGGGTGTCGAGGTCGTAGCGGGCCACGATCTGGCGCAGCGCGAACTCGAAGAGCGGGGTACGCGGTTCGACCAGGTCGGCGACCGCCTCGTCGCCCTTGGCCAGGCGCAGGTCGCAGGGGTCCATGCCGTCCGGGGCGATCGCGATGTAGGTCTCGGCGGCGAACTTCTGGTCGTCCTCGAAGGCCCGCAGGGCCGCCTTCTGCCCTGCCGCGTCGCCGTCGAAGGTGAAGATCACACGCGCCGAGCCGTTGTCCATCAGCAGCCGGCGCAGGATCTTGATGTGGTCGCCGCCGAACGCCGTGCCGCAGGTGGCGATGGCGATGGGCACGCCGGCCAGGTGGCAGGCCATGACGTCGGTGTAGCCCTCGACCACCACCGCGCGGGAGCTCTTCGCGATCTCCTTCTTCGCCAGGTCGATCCCGTACAGCACCTGGGACTTCTTGTAGATCGCCGTCTCGGGGGTGTTGAGGTACTTCGGTCCGTTGTCCGCCTCGTACAGCTTGCGCGCGCCGAAGCCCACCACGTCGCCGCCGATGTCGCGGATCGGCCACATCAGCCGGCCCCGGAAGCGGTCGATGGGGCCGCGGCGGCCCTCCTGGGCGAGGCCGGAGAGGATCAGCTCCTTGTCGGTGAAGCCCTTGCCGCGCAGAAAGCGGGTGAGGTGGTCCCAGCCCTGGGGGCTGTAGCCGACGCCGAAGTGGACGGCGGCGCCCTGGTCGAAGCCGCGCCCGGCGAGGAAGACCCGGCCGGTCTCGGCCTCGGCGGAGCTCGCGAGCTGTTCGGCGTACCAGTCGGCGGCCAGCTTGTGCGCCTCCACCAGGCGGATGCGCTCGCCGCGCTGGTGGGCGGGGTTGTACCCGCCCTCCTCGTAGCGCAGGGTGATGCCGGCCTGGGCGGCCAGCCGCTCGACCACCTCCGAGAAGGAGAGGTGGTCGATCTTCATCACGAACGTGATGGTGTCGCCGCCCTCCTGGCAGCCGAAGCAGTGGAAGAGTCCCTTGCTCGGGCTGACCTGGAACGACGGCGACTTCTCGTCGTGGAACGGACACAGGCCCTTGAGGTTGCCGCCGCCCGCGTTCCGCAGCTGGAGGTACTCGGACACCACGGCGTCGATCGGGACCGCGTCCCGTACCGCCTTCACGTCCTCGTCGTTGATCCGTCCTGCCACGCCAGAAGTCTACGGTGGTCGCCGAGGCTCCCGTCCGGCTACGGGGCCAGGCTGTCCAGCGGCACGTGCGGGTCCGCGAGCGCCTCCGTGTCCACGTGTGCCTTCGTGCGGATCAGGCGCTGGATCGGGTCCGTGACGTCCCACACATTGACGTTCATCCCGGCCAGGACGCGGCCCTCCTTCACCCAGAACGCGATGAACTCGCGCTTTCCGGCGTCCCCGCGGATCACCACCTCGTCGTACGAGCCGGGGGGCGCCCAGCCGCTGTACTCCATGCCCAGGTCGTACTGGTCGGTGAAGAAGTAGGGCACGCGGTCGTACACGGCCTCCTGGCCGAGCATCGCGCGGGCCGCGGCCGGGCCGCCGTTGAGCGCGTTGGCCCAGTGCTCCACCCGCAGCCGGGTGTCGAACAGCCCGTGCGGGAAGGAGGCCACGTCGCCGGCCGCGTAGATGTCCGGGTCGGACGTGCGCAGCCGCTCGTCCACCTTGATGCCGCCGCCGTGGATGCGGTCGGCCAGCTCCAGGCCCGCCGACTCCGCCAGGGCGAGGCGCGGCGCGGCGCCGATCGCGGCGAGCACGTCGTGGCAGAGGTGCTCCTCGCCGTCGTCGGTCCGGGCGGCGAGCACCATGCCGTCCTGCCCGACGATCTCGGTCAGCCGGGCGCCGAAGTGGAAGCGGACGCCGTGCTCGCGGTGCAGGTCGGCGAAGAGCTGGCCCAGCTCGGGGCCGAGCGCGCCGTGCAGCGGGGTGGCGGCCGGCTCGACGACGGTGACCTCGGCTCCGTACTCGCGGGCCGCCGCCGCGACCTCCAGGCCGATCCAGCCGGCGCCCGCGATGACGAGGTGGCCGTTGTCCCGGCCGAGGTGGGTCAGGACGTGCTTGAGGCGCTCGGCGTGGGCGAGGCGGCGCAGGTGGTGGACGCCGGCGAGGTCGGTGCCGGGGATGTCCAGGCGGCGCGGCTCGGCGCCGGTGGCCAGCAGCAGCTTGTCGTAGCGCACATGGGTGCCGTCGTCCCCGTAGTGGACGGTCCTGGCGGCGCGGTCGATCGCGACGACCGTCTGGCCGAGGTGCAGTTCGATGTCGTTCTGCGCGTACCAGGCGGGCTCGTGCACGAATACGCTGTCGCGCTCCTCCTTGCCGAGCAGGTAGCCCTTGGACAGCGGCGGCCGCTCGTAGGGGTGGTCGCGCTCGTCGCACACGAGGATCACGCGGCCGCTGAAGCCCTCCGCGCGCAGGGTCTCGGCCGCCTTCGCACCGGCCAGACCTCCTCCGACGATGACGAATGTCTGATCCGCGTCGACCACTTGATGCCTCCTCGTAAGGGTGCCGCCACATGGGAGCGTCCCGCACGGAGCGTGGTGCGGGAAGAGGGAGTGGCCCGATCAGGCCACGGAGGGTCACCTGGAGACCCGGTCGGGGCCACGGGGTTCACTCGGGTCCCACCCGTACCACGGGTGTCCGTAAACGTGCTGTCAATGTCATGCGCGCTCTCTCGAAGTCATGCGTGCCCTCTCAGGCGCGCGTGAAGCGAACGGGCCGAGGCGTCGGTGAGGGAGGCAATCTGGTCGACGAGCACGCGCTTGCGCGCACCGTCGTCGGCGGCCTGGTCGAACAGGGCGCGGAACTGGGGGTCGAGGCCGTGCGGGGCGCGGGCGGTCAGCGTCTCGGCCAGCTCGGCGACCACGATCCGCTGGTCGGCGCGCAGCCGCTCCTGCTCGGCGCGCTGCATGACGTACCGGTCGGCGACGGCCTTGAGGACCGCGCACTCCATTCGGGTGATCCGGGGGACGACGAGCTCCGCGCCGTAGCGTGTGAGGCGCCCGCTTCCGTACCGCTCTCTGGTGGCGCCCTCGGCGGCCAGGCAGAAGCGGCCGATGAGCTGGCTGGTGGCGTCCTTCAGGCGGGCCTGGGCGACGGCCGAGCCGTCGTATCCGTGCGGCCACCACTCCTGGTCCAGGAGGCGGTCGAGGGCCTCGGCGAGTTCCCCGGGGTCGGTGCCGGCCGGGACGTAGCGGCCGACGGCGACCGCGAAGACCGCCTGCCGCTCGGGTTCGGCGTGCAGGCAGCCCGGGTCGATGTGGCCGGCGTGCAGCCCGTCCTCCACGTCGTGCACCGAGTACGCCACATCGTCCGCCCAGTCCATGACCTGGGCCTCGAAGCAGGTGCGGGTGCCGGGAGCGTCCTTGCGCACCCAGTCGAAGACCGGCCGGTCGTCCTCGTAGACACCGAACTTGGGCGAGGCCGGGTCGGTGGGGTGGGCACCGCGCGGCCAGGGGTACTTGGTGGCGGCGTCGAGGGCGGCGCGGGTGAGGTTGAGGCCGACGCTGACGAGTTCGTCCGTGGCGGCGTCGACGACGAACCGCTTGGGCTCGATACGGGTGAGCAGGCGCAGCGACTGGGCGTTGCCCTCGAAGCCGCCGCAGTCCCGCGCGAACTCGTTCAGCGCCTGTTCGCCGTTGTGCCCGAAGGGCGGGTGGCCCAGGTCGTGGGAGAGGCAGGCCGCCTCCACCAGGTCGGGGTCGCAGCCGAGGGCGGCGCCCAGCTCACGGCCGACCTGGGCGCATTCGAGCGAGTGGGTGAGCCGGGTGCGGGGACTGGCGTCCCAGACCTGGCTGTGATCGCCCGGTGTGACCACCTGGGTCTTGCCGGCCAGCCGTCTCAGGGCCGCGGAGTGCAGCACGCGCGCGCGGTCGCGCTGGAAGGCGGTACGCCCCGGCCGCTTGTCCGGCTCGGCGGCCCACCGCTCGACGGCCGGCGCCTCGTAGCCGGCGGGCGGCACGTGGTTCTCGGGCGGCCGGGGGGCGTGCCGGCGCGGGTGGGCTGCCTCGGATGCGATCCCTTCCATGGTTCGACAGTAAGCGCAGGTACCGACAATCGGGATGTCACCGTCCGCCTCCGGTCCGCGACGGTGTGCGTGTCGCGTGCGTGTCGTGTGCGCGCCCTCCCGGACTCCGCTGCTGTGTCTGCCGTGTCTGGCGTGTCTGGCGTCACAGGAATGGGTCAGGGGCGGGTGAACCGGGGTGGCGTGCGCCGCGTCCTTGCTGATCGAGGGCCGTGGGGCCGCCCGGGGAGGGGACTGACCGATGCGCTTGACGCATGCGCCGCGCACGCCGCGCCGACTGTCGTGGACACGTCCGCGCCTGCCGCGCACCCGCGCCGGGCGGCGGCTGCTGGTGCAGGCGGTGATGGCCGGATGCGCGCTGGCCCTGCTGCCGGCGACCTGGATGTACGTCGTGGCCGGCGACCGGCTGCGCACCACGGCGGACGCGCCGCGCACCGACGTGGCCGTGGTCTTCGGCGCGGGCCTGTGGGAAGGGGAGCCGTCGCCCTACCTGGCGCACCGGCTGGACGCGGCGGCGAAGCTGTACCACGAGGGCCGGATCAAGGTGCTCCTGGTGACCGGCGACAACAGCCGCGAGGACTACGACGAACCGGACGCCATGCGCGCCTACCTGACCAGGCGGGGCGTGCCCGGCGTCCGGATCGTGAGCGACTACGCCGGCTTCGACACCTGGAGCTCCTGCGTCCGCGCGAAGAAGATCTTCGGCGTGGACCGGGCGGTCCTGGTCACCCAGGGGTTCCACGTCCGGCGCGCGGTCGCCCTGTGCGACGCGGCGGGCATCGACTCCTACGGTGTCGGCGTCGACGCCAAGCACGACGCCACCTGGTACTACGGCGGCACCCGCGAGGTGTTCGCGGCCGGCAAGGCGGCCGTGGAGGCGGTGTTCCAGCCGGACCCGAAGTTCCTGGGCCGCACGGAGCACGGGGTGGCCAGGGCCCTGGCCGACGCCGGGTAGGGCCCGCGGCCCGCGTCCGCACCCCGGGGGTGGCCACGCGGAGTTCGTACCGCGGGCCCTCGTGCTCCGCGGGCGGGACGCGTTCGGTGTACGGGGGCTGGACGCCGTGGGTCCCGATCACCGTCTCGTGGGGCTCCGGCACCTCGTTGCGAACGGGTCGTCGCCGGCCCGGCCCCGGTCGCGTCGCCGCCCGTCAGACCCGGTGCCGCGTGTGCCGCGTTCGCCAGTCCCCGCCCTCGATGCGCGAGCCCTCGGTGCGCAGGTGCCGGGTGACGGACGGTCCGGCGACGTAGACCCAGGCGCGTACGGTCGCTCCGTCGGTCTCGCGGACCACCTCGCGCTCGATGCGCTCGTAGAGGCTGCGCGGGTCGCCGGCCACGTATCCCTCCAGCCGGTCCAGGGCGGTGAGCACCTCGCCGTACTCCTCCGGCCGGGCGGCGACGAGGTCGCCCCGCACCAGCCCGCCGGGCTCCTCCACGGCGTAGGGATAGCCGGGTCCGTCGTAGAGCACCGCGCCGGACAGCCGGGCGGGCTCCTCGGAGCGGGTACGGCCGCGCAGGAACAGTCCGTGGTTGCCCTCGCCGGGGCGCAGGGTGCCGTAGACGAAGAACGGAAGCGGTGCGGGCGGCGGCGTCGGAGCAGTCGAAGTCGTCACGGAAACGATTCTCTCTCCCCTGGACACCCACCCTGCGGACGCTATGGACATGACATGTCATGAGCACTTAAATCTCTGAGCAACGCCAGCGCAACCCCCAAGCGCCCCCAGGGGCGCCCGCGCTCTAGGAGACCGATGAGTCGGACACGGCACATCCGAGCTTCCCGCCTTGCCACGGCAGGCGTGGCCGCCACCACCGCCACCCTGCTGGCCGCCGCCCTCTCCCCCGCCGCACACGCGGAGGGCAGACCCGACCGGGCCGCCGCGATCCACAACGCCGCGTCGGCGCTCGTGAACCACTCCACGGCCCTGGACCTCTCCTCCGCCGAGGCCACCACCGTACGGGACGTGATCGTCGACAAGGACGGCGCACAGCACGTCCGCTACGACCGCACGTACCACCAACTTCCCGTGCTGGGAGGTGACTTCATCGTCCACATGGCTCCGGACGGCAGCTACACCGGCGCCGACCGGGCCTCGAAGGGCACGGTCTCCCTCCCGAGCACCACGCCCCGGCTCTCCGCCCCGAAGGCGGCCGACCTCGCGGTGAACGCGCTGCGCGCGGAGAACCTGGGCACGAAGCTGCGACAGGTCAAGGCCAAGCCGGAGTTGATCGTCGACGCCCTGCACGGCGCCCCGCGCCTGACCTGGCGCACCAATGCCGTCGGGCTGGACTCGCTCGGCAACCCGGTGGCCCGTACGGTGCTCACCGACGCCCGCACGGGCACACAGATCGACGCCTGGGACAGCATCGAGACGGCGACGGGCGACGGCCAGTCGCTCTACAGCGGAACGGTGCCGCTGGAGACCACGGTCTCGGGCTCGACGTACCAGCTCAAGGACCCGACGCGCGGCAACACGTACACCGGCGACGCGGAGAACAAGACCGACGCGTGCTTCTTCGGCATCTGCTTCCAGCGCGCCCCCGCCACGCTGTTCACGGACGCCGACAACCACTGGGGCACGGGCACGACCGCGGACCGCGCGACGGCGGCGGTCGACGCGCAGTACGGCACCAACGAGACCTGGGACTACTACAAGAACGTCCACGGCCGGAACGGCATCGCGGGCGACGGCAAGGGCTCGTACAACCGCGTCCACTACGGCAGCAACTACAACAACGCCTTCTGGGACGACAGTTGTTTCTGCATGACGTACGGCGACGGTGACGGCACCACGTTCGGTCCGCTGGTCGCCCTCGATGTGGCCGGCCACGAGATGAGCCACGGCGTGACGTCGAAGACGGCGGCACTGACGTACTCGGGCGAGTCCGGCGGCCTGAACGAGGCCACCTCCGACATCCTGGGCACGCTGGTGGAGTGGTACGCCGACAACCCCTCGGACCCCGGGGACTACCTGATCGGCGAGAAGATCGTCCGCTCCGGCTTCGGCAAGTCGGCCCTGCGCTACATGGACAAGCCCTCCAAGGACGGCAGTTCGGCCGACTGCTGGAGCAGTTCGGTGGGCAACCTCGACGTCCACTACTCCTCCGGCGTCGCCAACCACTTCGCCTACCTGCTCGCCGAGGGCAGCGGCGCCAGGACCGTCAACGGCGTCGCCTACGACTCCCCCACCTGCAACAACTCCTCGGTGACGGGCATCGGCCGCGACAAGCTCGGCAAGATCTGGTACCGGGCCCTGACGGTCTACATGACGTCCTCCACGAAGTACGCGGGCGCGAGGACGGCGACCCTGAACGCCGCCAAGGACCTCTACGGCGCCGGCGGCACCGAGTACAACGCGGTGGCAGCGGCCTGGAGCGCGACCAACGTGAACTGACAGCTCGGCTCCCGAGTGTTGCGGCCGCTCCCGCCTTCCCGGCCGGGGCGGCCGCAGCACGTCCGGCTCGACGAAACGACCGCCTGGACGGCCTTCCGGCCGATCGTGTGAGAAGGTCCGGCCTGTGATCAACCAGACTGACGACCCCGGCCGCGAGCTCGTACTCGTGGGCGGTTTGAGTCCCGCGGACGTCGCGCTTGTTCACCGCGAGGCTCTGCGCGTCCTGCGTTCCACCATCGACACGGCCCACCTCGACGCCTACAGCGACGACGCCTGGCCGCCGGCGGTGCGGCACGCGTACGAACGCGCGCTGTCCCTGGCCCGGGAGGCGGTGGCGGACGGCACTCGCTCGCGGCGCGGCGATCCCGGGATGGGGATCGACATCGACGTCCGCGACGACGAACAGTTCGCGGTGCTCTCGGACTTGGCTCCCCGCACGATCAACGCCGAAGGGTGGCGGGGAGACCGGCTGGTCTTCAGCGCCAGCGACTCGGGAACGTCCCTGTGGATCACCGTGACACGGGGACAAGAGGAGGAGCTTCTGGCCCGGTTGAACGCGCTGGGGATCCCGTCGACCGCGCTTGCCGTCCGGCGACGTGAGCGCTGAGGCACTTCCGGACAGCACGTCGATGACGGACCTTGCCGCGCAAGTACCGGAGTCCGGTCAGGCCCTGGTGATGTTCCTGCCCGGCATCGGCTCCGCGAGTGCCGTCCGCCATTCGGGTGCGCCGAAGGCGTCCGCGAAGTACTGGGTCTCGTGCACCACTTGTCCGTGGGCGAACTCCATGATGCTCACCGAGTAGGAGGGCACCCCGTCGTAGGTGATGACACACTCGCTCACCCACAGGTCCCCGCCGCCGGCGATCCGGTGGACGGTGAAGTGCCGACTGGCGGGGTGCCCGCCACGTTGCGCCGAGATCGTCGCGCGGCCCCGGAAGCGTTCACCTGACTGGGGGTAGTCGAGGATCGCGTCCGCGGCGTAGATGGCGTGCTCGGCCTCGGTGTCCCCGCGTTCCGATGCCCGCCAGTGTTCCTCGATCGCGGCCCTGGTCCGGATATCGGGATCCATCGCTTTGTCCCTTCTGCGGGCGGCCGGTGCGATCCGGGTACCGGGTACCTGGGAGTGCTACGAGGCTTCCTCCCAGGGCGCTCGGCCGTCGAACGTCATGGGCAACGGTGGCAGCGTAGACCGCCCGGTGCGGCGGCTCGGGCACCCGTTCACCCTCACGTCCCGCGCCCTTCCGGGTGGTCTCCGACGTGCCGTCAGTAGAACGGCGTTGACCTGCCGAAACGTCGACCGCGGGGCGGTCCGGGGCGATGGTCCGGCCACCCGTTCGCCGCATTCCTGACAGGCCTTCAGCAAGCGGGAACGGCGCCGGGCCACTTACCTCGATAGGGCAGGGGCACGGCCGACGGCGGCACACGCGGGTGTCGCGGGCCGTGGCCCCACCGCAGAGCCCGGAGGAGCACCGATGCGACGTATCGCCCGCCGGCCGGCCAGGGCCATGGCCGGGGCCGTGCTCACCGCGGCCGCCGTGGGCGGTCTGGCCGCGCCCGCGTACGCTGCGGCCGGTGGCAGCCTGGAGGTGAATCCGTACTCGGTCCAGCCGGGCGGTCAGGTCACGGTGAACACCAAGGGGTGCGGCAAGAAGGCGTCCGCGGCGGGTGACGCCAGCGCGGTCGGCGCGGGTCCCTTCACGCTGGCGCCCAGCGCGCGCGAGGGCGAGGCCGTCGGGCGGTTCCGGGTGCCGGAGAGCGCGCAGCCGGGGACGTACGAGATCGTCGCGCAGTGCGCCGAGGGCGACCAGGAGGTCAGGGGCGACCTGGTCGTCACACTGATGGCCGCTCAGGAGCAGGTGGAGCCCCGGGGAAGCGTGAAGACGGGGGTCGGCGGCAGCGAGCTGGACCGCGACCCCGTGAAGACCGCGGCCGGTGTGGCGGCTCTCGCCGTCGCCGCCGCGGGCGGTACCTGGCTCCTGCATCGCCGGGCGAGAGGCGACGGGATCTGACGGACATCCTCCGCTGTCCGTCCGCCAGTACCGCATGCCCCCGCCCCCTTCCGGGTGCGACGCCCCTCGCGGCCCGGAGGGGGGTGCGGGGCACCGAGTCCGGGAGGGGTCCCAGAGGGGCCGAAAGGGGGGCCGGAAGGAATCCCGCGGGATTCCGAGAGGGGTCGTCCCTATGCGCATAGGCAACGCCGCGATAGCAACCGTCACCGTGGTCGCCTTCTGCTCCGGCGCCTGGCTGCTGCACAGCGGCGCCGAGTCCCACGCCCCACCCCAGCCCGGAGCGGCGGAGGGCGTGCTCGACCCCGGTGAGGAAGCCCGCGCCGCCCCCGCGCTGCCACCGTCCCCGCCCCTGCGCATCCGCATCCCCTCCATCCGGATAGACGCCCCCCTGACCGGCCTCGCTCTGACGAAGTCCGGCAGCCTCAACGCCCCTCCCGCCGACAACAAGAACCTGGCCGGCTGGTATGAGGCCGGCACCACCCCCGGCGAGCGGGGCACCGCGATCGTCGCCGGCCATGTCGACAACGCCCAGGGACCCGCCGTCTTCTACAACCTCGGCGCCCTGAAGAAGGGCAGCACCATCGAGGTGGACCGCCGGGACGGCGGCGTCGCCGTCTTCACCGTGGACGCGATCGAGGTCTACGAGGCCAAGGACTTCCCCGACGAGAAGGTCTACGGCGCCGCCAAGCGCCCGGAGCTGCGCGTCATCACCTGCGGCGGCGGCTACTCGAAGACCACCGGCTACCGGGGCAACGTGGTCGTCTTCGCCCACCTGACCGGCAGCCGCTGAGCCCGGCATGATCCAAACGAGAGGCTTAGGCCACCCACTGCTGGTAGGCCATGTTCGCCACCAGGGCGAACACCACTGTCAGCAGCACGATCCGGACGAAGCCGCTGCCCTTCTTCAGCGCGGTGTGCGCGCCCAGGGCGCCGCCCGCCAGGTTGAAGACCGCCAGGACGGCCGCCAGTTGCCACAGGATCGCGCCCTGCCAGGCGAAGGTGGCCAGGGCGCCCGCGTTGGTGCAGCAGTTGACGATCTTGGCGGTGGCGGAGGCGGTCACCAGGTCCAGGTGGAGTACGGCGGTCAGCGCCAGGACGAGGAACGTGCCGGTGCCGGGGCCGATGAGGCCGTCGTAGAAGCCGATGCCGAGGCCCGCGAGGCCGATCGCCGCGAGGATCCGGCGGCGGGTGGCCGGGCCGGACACCGGGGCGGTGCCGAACGAGGGACGCAGGATCACGAAGGTTCCCACCCCGAGCAGCACCACCATGATCACCGGCTTGAGCACCTCGGTGCTCATCCCGGCCGCGAAGAACGCCCCGGCGGAAGACCCGGCGAGCGCTGCCAGCCCGATGCGGACGGCGGTGCGGACGTCCACGGGCGCCCGGCGGACGTAGGTCACGGCCGCTCCGGTCGTGCCGACGATGGCGACCGCCTTGTTGGTGCCGAGCGCGGCCGCGGCCGGGGTGCCGCCGGGCAGCCCCAGCAGCAGGGCCGGCAGCAGCAGGAGCCCGCCCCCGCCGACCACGGCGTCGATCCACCCGGCCGCGAACGCGGCGAGGCACAGCAGGACGACCACGGTCAGCGATATGTCGGGCATGATCGCGACCCTAGGCAGGGATGCGTGCGCGGTCCACGTATCTGAGGGTCTTTTGAGGTCCGAGGGCCAGGTGAGGTGCGGCCGGCTCAGTCCTCCAGGGTGCCTCACCTCAGTGCTTCAGGTCGCCTCAGTGCTTCAGGGCGTCGTACGACACCCCGGTGAGCCGCTCGGACGCCTCCCAGAGCAGCCGGCCGCCCCGGTCGTCCAGGGTCCAGGGCGCCCGCCAGGACGGGGCCGGCGCTCCGCGCCACATGGCGAAGGACGGGCCGTGGAAGGAGTCGGGGCGCACTCCCGGGACGGTGGCCGCGTACAGCGTGGGCAGGGCGCCCGCCTCGGCCGGCTGGGCGACGACCCGGTTGCCGGCCTCCATGAGCCGTTCGGCCGTCCGGCGGCCCTCCGCCCGTGGCCCCGCGGTCTGGAGGTTGGTGGCGGCGTATCCGGGGTGGGCGGCGGCCGCGACCACGTCGGACCCGGTGGCCGCGAGCCTGCGCGCCAGCTCGTGCGTGAAGAGCAGGTTGGCGGTCTTGGAACGGGCGTAGGCGATCCAACGCCGGTAACGGCGCTCGCTGTTGAGGTCACGCAGATCGACGTTGGCCAGCGCGTGCATCATGCTGGAGACGGTCACGACGCGGGCGCCCGGCGTGTCGAGCAGCCTGGGCAGCAGCAGCCCGGTGAGGGCGAAGTGCCCCAGGTGGTTGACCCCGAACTGGGTCTCGAACCCGTCCGCCGTCGTCCCGTAAGGCGGCGCCATCACTCCGGCGTTGTCGACGAGCAGATCGAGCCGCTGGTACGGGTACCCGTCCGCGAACTCCCTCACGGATCCCAGGTCCCCGAGATCCAGCCGCGCGAACTCGACCTCCGCGCCCGGTACTTCACGCGTCACCCGATCGGCCGCCGCACTCCCCCGCGCCTCGCTCCGGCACGCCAGCACCACCCGGGCGCCCCCGCGGGCCAGTTCCCGCGCGGTGACGAGACCGAGCCCGCTGTTGGCCCCGGTGACGACCGCCGTACGGCCGCTCTGGTCGGGCATGTCGTGCGTGTTCCAGCCGGGCATGGAGGGCTCCCTGGTGACGGAGGGACGGCGGGTACCTGTGATCCAACGTAGGAGAGGGGCGGCATCCCCAATGAAGCGGCTTGCCTCACCAGGGCGCGGTACCGGGGAGACGCGGTCACGATGAGTGCCTTCACCGCCTCCGGATGAAGCGGGTGGATCTCCGGATAGAAGACCTCCGGCGGTTTCAGCCCCTCCCATGGGTACTTCGGAATGATCCCCTCTTGGTGGGCCATCTTCAGGATGCTGGTGCAGACATTCCAGGATGTCGCGAAGCTCGATGGAGCCATGACCGCAGACCGCTCTTTGATCCACCTCAGTCCGTCTGCTCGCTGAATCCGGCCGATCTCCCGATTGCCGAACGTCGGGTAGATGCGCAGCCGTAGGGCCCGCTCGACGTTCGACTGTGTCCGCTCGCGGTGTACGGCCGTCTCCTGCCAGCGTTCAGCGATGGCCCTGAACTTCTGCTTGCCCAACTGCCGGTTCACGAACGTGCCGCCGTCGAGTTCAGTCATCACCTTGGCGGCACGGGAGTCCGCAGCACTCTTCTTCTCGAAGTTCTCCTTGCACTGCTTACCGGACAAGTCCCGGTAGCGCACCTGCCAGCGTTTCCCTGTGCCGTGCTGGGTGCTGGGATACACCGTCTGGGTCTTGCTGCTGTGCGCCTCGCACGGCTCAGCGTCGGCCGGCGGTCGGGACAGGCGCCAGCGGTCGTACACGTCAGCCATCAGTTCCCCTCCCCTCAGAGAGTGATTCGTGAGGTGATGCCGGTTTCGTCGTTGCGGTTGGGATAGCTGAGCCGATCGTGGAATCGGCGGGCGTTTACGGCCACGCCCGGGCGAACAGGCCTGGCTTGGTCTCGGATTTCGCGATCGACCAGGCGTGTGAGCTTGGCGCGGACGCCCTCGGGGTGTGATCCCAACGCGGCTGGGCAAGTAAAGCCACGCGCTACGCCCCGTTGTTGACTATGCGGAACTCTCGTGAGGGTCACCGCTGTTGGGGAGGAATAAATGCCGACCACATACACCGCCGACGTCCAAAGTGAGGAGTGGGCGGAGTGGCTCGCGGGACTCGACGAACTGGAGGGCCTTGTCATCCACCTTGGCAAGGGCAGGGTGCGCCTCACCGAGACCGCCATCGCCTACCTGCGGTGCGTGGGGTACCCGCTCCGGCTTTATGTCCACGTAACTGACGACAACCACCTGTTCATCGACTTGCTGGTGACCGATCTGGTTCGCGATCAGTAAGCTGGCGACGTCGTCGAACGCAGCGGTGAACGTCGCCCGGCCCCGGCCTGGCCCTCCTCGCCGGCGCACGACAAGGAAACGGGCATCAGCTCACGAATCGCGAGAACGCGACTTCCTCCCCCAGGTTCCCCCCTCCGGTGCCGATTGACGTCCTTGGCTAATGGCAATAGCCTCTGGGCTATGGTTGCTAAGAGGTCGCTGACGCCGGCCGCCGTGGTCGATGTGGCGCTCGGCATCGTGGACGAGCACGGGCCGGACGGCCTCACGCTCGCCGCCGTGGCGCACGGCTGCAGGGTCGCCACGCCGTCGCTCTACAAGCACGTGGCGAGCCTCGGCGAACTGAAGACGCTCGTCGGAGTGCGGGTGCTGGAGGATATGACCGACCGG